>JAKBCY010000001.1 GCA_021807445.1 Pseudomonadota bacterium | reverse complement strand
TCCGATCTCGAACGGCACGCTTTACTGCGTCGATTGTGTGCGGAGTGATACGGCAGGAGGGAACAAGCGGAGCGGCGTCGCCTAGCCAAGCCGAGCCCGAGGCAATCAGCGCTGCCGTTCGCGGTATTGCTCCCTCAGCCGTTTTTGCTCTTGTGGCGACAGGCTTTGGTAGCGCTGTTGTTCGCGCAGTATGCGCTGGCGTCGATCGGGGGGCATGCGTTCCCATTGCTGCATGCGTTGGTTCCACTGTGGTCCGCCACCGAAACTGGGGTTGGCTACAGCGGGCAGGGTGGTCACAAGCTCTGCGAACACGACCACCAGCAGTGTTCGGCGTAGAGCGGAAAGGCCGGTGCCCTTGCCGGTGCTGCGCGGGAAACCAAGTTCAGACTCAGGCCGGATTGCCATGGCGGACGTCCTGCAGAGCTTGGGGGTGAGCGGCCAGCCACTCGTAGAAATCCATATTCTGCACAGCGTCCGCCAGTTGGGGGTTCACCTGCGCGCTTAACTGTGCAGACCCGGCAGGCATTCCGGTACGGCTGGAAAGTAGTGGAAGGGCGCCGATCGTGAAGATGGCGACCGTGACGGTAACAAACCCTGCTGCCACGACCCTCGGCCAGTGCAGCTTGCGCCGCTCCACTGGGCGTCGGCGTGCCGCCAGTTGGGGCAAGACCGTCAACGCCCCGACAACCTGACTGCTGAATTGCGCTTGCGCAGCGAGGTTTAAATCGGATTGCATGGCCTGCTGCACTACACGCGCTTGTTGCGCGTCAAGCATGCCAGCACGCCAACGATCAAGGTCGAGCGTTGTGATGGATGTGTCGGTGTTCATAGCGTCACCTTTCACGATTGAATACCCCCGAGAAACGGATTATCACTCTGCAGCAGTTGGCGCAGCCTGGTGAGCGCGCGCAGATGGTGCGTTTTGACGCTGCCCTCGCTGACCTGCATGACGCGAGCTGTATCCGCAATTGAAAACCCTTCCATCTCGCGCAGCAGGAAGGCTTCGCGCTGGCGCACGCTCAAGCTTGTCAGTGCATCGGCAATGCGCCCGGCGAGTTGTTGGTTGCTCAAGGCGTGGTCCGGTCCGGGAGCAGGATCCGCCAAACTCTCCCAAGGTGCCGGGAGTTCCTCGTCTTCATCGCTGGCGAAAAAAAAGTCAAAGACCTTCTCGATCTTCTTGCGTCGGTGCCAATCGGTAATGCGATTGCGCAGGATGCTATAGAAAAGAGGCGGCCATTCGTCGGCTGGCTTGTTGCGGTAATTGCTGATCAATTTTGCGAGGCTATCCTGCACAAAATCCGCAGCCAGATGAGTATTGCCCGCCGTTTCTAACAAAGCCAAGCGCATGGCCCGCGGGCGTATCTCACTGCAGAACCTGTCGAGTGCAGGATCGGAACTCACGGCTTCAAGCGGGATCGTGAAGGCATGTGACATAGGATAGTGCGCTGCGGCTTGGACCAATCAAGCATGAATGTCGTTGCCACAACGTTTAGCGGGGCTCATTACGCGACAGCATTACGCATTTCAATGTAACAATATGTTCGCCTTGGTTCTGGGTCCGTTGAGCCTTGCTGGGCCAGCGCATGCCAACTTGCCGAAGCTAATTTCTACAATGCACGTCCACTCTGCCATCTTGCCGTGAATTCCCTGCTCAACCGCCTTCAGCCTTACCCATTTGAGAGATTGCGCACGCTGATGGCCGGCGTACGCCCGAGTCCAGCCTATAGACCGATTAACCTTGGAATCGGTGAGCCGCAGCACCCCACTCCTGACTTTATCCGCAAAGCACTGACGGAGAGTCTGGACGGGCTGGCACGGTACCCTGCGACCGCAGGGAGCCCTGAGTTGCGGCAGGCCTGTGCCGCCTGGGCGAGCCGGCGCTATGGCGCGGCCATTGATCCAGAGACCCAGGTGCTGCCTGTTAACGGTTCGCGTGAAGCGCTGTTTGCTCTGTGCCAAGTGGTGGTTGATAGCGCACAGCCGAATGCGACCGTCGTGTGTCCGAATCCTTTCTACCAAATCTACGAGGGTGCGGCACTTCTAGCGGGTGCACATTGCCATTTCGCACCGGTTGATGCTGCGCGGAATTTCGCGGTGGACTGGGATGCGGTGCCCGAGCATGTCTGGAATCGAACACAGCTGCTGTACGTGTGCTCGCCGGGAAACCCCACGGGGGCGGTGATGTCCTTGGCGGAATGGAAGCAGCTCTTTGCGTTGGCGGACAAGCATGGATTCGTCATCGCGAGTGATGAGTGTTATTCAGAAATATGGTTTGGCGAAAATCCGCCGCTCGGTGGGTTGGAGGCAGCCGCGCGATTGGGGCGGAATGATTATCGGGGTTTGGTCATGTTCACTTCGCTATCCAAGCGATCTAACGTGCCGGGTATGCGCTCGGGTTTTGTCGCTGGCGATGCACGCATCCTCAAAGCTTTTTTGCAGTACCGTACCTACCATGGCAGCGCGATGGGGCCAGCCGTGCAGGCGGCGAGCTGTGCGGCTTGGGGCGACGAGGCGCACGTGCGGGAAAATCGACGCATGTATCGGGAGAAATTCGCGCGCGTCCTGCCAATTTTGCAGCCCTTGATGGACGTGCAGCAACCGGATGCAGGGTTTTATCTGTGGGCAGGGACGCCGATTGACGATGTCACGTTCGCTCGTGGCTTGCTCGAAAACTACAATTGCACGCTTTTGCCCGGCAGCCTGCTCGCGCGTGAACAGGGGGGGCGAAATCCGGGCGCGCGGCGCGTTCGAATGGCGCTGGTGGCCGACGTGGATTCTTGCGTTGAGTGCGCCGAGCGCATCGCAGCCCATATTCGCAGTCTTTGACCGATCTAACCATGACAACACAACTCCGAACACTCATCGACCAGGCCTGGGACAACCGAGCCAGCTTGGGAACCACGTCGGCAACACCCGAACTGCGCCAAGCGGTCGAGCACGTGCTGGCTGAACTCAATGTCGGGCGGCTGCGTGTGGCGCAGAAGGTGGACGGGACTTGGGTTACGAACCAATGGCTGAAAAAAGCAGTGTTGCTGAGCTTTCGCCTAACGGACAATGCCATGATGCGGGCCGGCGATCTTCATTTTTTCGACAAGGTTCGCACGAAGTTCAGCCGTTTGGGGGAGGAGGAAATGCGCGCAACCGGGGTGCGCGTCGTGCCCCCCGCCGTTGCGCGGCATGGGTCATACTTGGCTCCGGGCGTGGTGTTGATGCCGTCCTACGTCAATATTGGCGCTTATGTGGACGAGGGCACGATGGTGGACACCTGGGCCACTGTGGGGTCTTGTGCGCAGATTGGAAAGAACGTGCACTTGTCTGGCGGCGTGGGCATCGGTGGCGTGCTCGAGCCGGTGCAGGCTAATCCAACCATCATCGGTGACAACTGTTTCATTGGAGCGCGCTCAGAAGTTGTCGAGGGTGTGATCGTGGAAGACAACTGCGTCATTTCCATGGGCGTGTACATCGGAAAGTCCACCAAGATCTACGACCGCGCAACTGGCGAGGTCATGTACGGGCGCGTGCCCGAGGGTTCCGTGGTGGTCTCCGGGAATCTGCCCAGCAGTGACGGAAGGTACAGTTTGTATTGCGCCGTGATCGTCAAGCGCGTTGACGCACAGACACGAGCCAAGACCGCGATCAACGAATTGCTGCGCGACTAGATCGGTCAGCGCTTTACGCCGAATTCGCCAACCAGGGGAAAAACGCATGTCCACCATGGAACGCCTGTTCAAGCTGATGGCCGAAAAGAAGGCTTCGGACATCTACATCAGTCCGCATGCGCCCATTCTCATCCGCATCAATGGCCAAGCGGTTGCTATCAATCGTCAAGTGCTCACCCCGGAGGACCCAGCAAAACTGCTGAGTGAAATCGTTGATGCTGCGCGTGTGAAGCAGTTATATGACGAAGGCGAACTCAACATGGGGATTGCGCGCACGGGTATCGGCAGCTTCCGTTTGAGCGCGTTCATCCAGCGCGGCAGCGTGGCGATGGTGATCCGGTACATCCCAAGTGACATCCCTGCCCTGGAAAACCTGAACCTTCCGGGCGTGATGGCTGACCTGGTCATGGAAAAACATGGCCTTATCTTGATGGTGGGATCTACCGGTTCCGGCAAAAGCACAAGTTTGGCTGCAATGCTCGACCACCGTAATGCGCGTATGACTGGTCACATTCTTACGCTTGAGGAGCCGATTGAGTACCTATTCAGGAACAAGAAATCGATCGTGAACCAGCGCGAGGTCGGGATTGATGCAAAGAGCCTGTCCACAGGCTTGAAGAATGCGCTGCGTCAGGCGCCAGACTGCATCATGATCGGTGAAATTCGAGACACTGAAACGATGACGGCAGCTTTGAACTATGCCCTTTCAGGCCACCTGTGCCTAGCGACGTTACACGCCAATAACAGTTACCAGGCGCTGAATCGGATTCTTGGTTTTTATCCGCTTGACATGCGACCCGCCCTTTTGTCAGATCTTGCGGCGGGCCTACGCGCCGTGGTCTCGCAACGTCTTTTGCGGGCCACCGCGGGCGGGTTGCTGCCGGCCGTGGAGGTTTTGCTCAATACACCGCTCATCCGCGAGCTCATCGCAAAAGGCGATCTGTCCGCCATCAAGGATACGATGGAAAAGACGATGGCCGAAGGTTCCCAGACGTTTGAGCAATGTCTTGCGCGATTGGTTGTCGACGGTCAGGTCACGCGAGACGAGGCACTGGCCTATGCGGATTCGCCAACCAACCTGATGTGGCGCCTGCAGAATGATTTCTCCACCCGGCCAATGAGCCAGCCGCCAGCCAATGCCATCCTCGATTCGGACGAGCCATCGTTTCGCGAGATTTCGCTGGACCTCGGCGTTCACTGAGGCGCTTCTCAATGTCATCTTCCACGCGCGCTCTCGCCGAGGCGCTGATTAGGCGGCGATCCGTGACGCCGGACGACGCCGGCTGCCAGGACCTCATTGCTGAGCGCCTTCGGGCGTTGGACTTCACGTGCGAGTTCATCGAGGCGGGCCCACCGGGATTCCGTGTGCGCAATCTCTGGGCCTTGCGGTTGGGGAAGGGGGGGGCGGAGGCGCCAGTCTTGGCGTTTGCGGGTCATACCGACGTGGTGCCGACGGGCCCCCTTGAGAACTGGCAAAGCGAGCCCTTTATCCCCACTGAGCGCGATGGAAAGCTCTACGGCCGCGGCGCGGCAGACATGAAGACCTCGCTGGCGTCGATGGTGGTGGCGGTTGAGGCGTTCCTTGCGGACCATTCTGCGCCTGAGGGCAGTATCGGTTTCTTGTTGACGAGCGATGAAGAGGGACCGGCGCGCGATGGCACGGTGCGCGTGTGTGACTTGCTTGCGACGCGCGGCCAGCGGCTGGACTGGTGCATCGTTGGCGAACCCACGTCTTCCGTGTTGCTCGGTGATGTGATCAAGAACGGTCGCCGTGGGTCCCTCTCGGGTCGGCTCGTGGTGCGAGGCGTACAAGGACATATTGCCTATCCGCATTTGGCACGAAACCCAATTCATCTTGCAGCGCCGGCCTTGGCCGAGCTCGCTGCAGTGCAATGGGATGCCGGCAATGACCATTTTCCTCATACGTCATGGCAGATATCGAATATCCACGCCGGCACCGGCGCCACGAACGTCGTGCCGGGCGACATGACGGTCGATTTTAATTTTCGCTTTTCGACCGAATCGACGCCCGCATTGCTCAAGGATCGCGTGCATGCCGTGCTCGACCGACATGGCTTGCAATACACGTTGGACTGGACCTTGGGTGGCGAACCTTTTCTCACGCCGCCAGGTGCATTGTCCGATGCATTGCGGGCAGCGATTCTTGCGGAGACTGGCCAGCATGCCGAGCTTTCGACCACGGGCGGCACCTCCGATGGACGTTTCATTGCCAAGATATGCACGCAGGTTATGGAATTCGGTCCACCGAACGCAAGCATTCATAAGATTGACGAGCACGTAGAACTGCGCTTTCTCGAACCACTGACCGCAATCTACCGGCGCGTTCTTGACACCCTGGCAGCATGAATCGGCATGACGCGTAAATCAGTTGCGCCACAATTCGGCCCGACTTGGAGCAGCGCTGTGCGCTCGCTTCAGGGCGCGGCCTTGTACTTCGGCCACGGCGCAGCCAGCGCCGAGGATGAGGCTGCGTGGATGCTGATTCATGCGCTTGGTTGGCCTGTCATGGAGAGTTTCGCCGCGTTCGACTCTCTTGCGAAACGGCCAGTTCCAGAGGACGCAATGGCGCGCTTCAATGACTTGGTCGGCCAGCGCATATCAACTCGCAAGCCCGTCGCCTATCTCTTAGGCGAAGCTTGGCTCCAGGGTGTGCGATTCAAAGTGGATGAGCGCGTGATCGTTCCCCGCTCGTTCATTGCGGAACTGTTGCCGGAAGCGCTTGAGCCTTGGCTTGAAGCCGAGCCCAGCCATGTCGCCGATATTTGCACGGGTAGCGGTTGTTTAGGGATTCTCGCAGCGATGCGCTGGCCGCAGACACAGGTGATTTGCACCGATATTTCCCTCGATGCGCTGGATGTGGCTGAGGTGAACATCGGTTTGCATCACCTGTCAGACCGAGTCCAGTTGCTCCGTTCCGATTTGCTCGATGCGCTGCCAACTCCGCAGTCGGGCGAAGGTATTGACCTTCTCTTGTGCAACCCGCCGTATGTGAATGCGACGGCGATGCGCACGCTGCCCCAGGAATACCGACACGAGCCCGCACTGGCCTTGGCTGGCGGCAGTGATGGCATGGACTTGATTCGTCGATTGCTGGCTGATGCGCCGCGGGTGCTGGCGCCATTCGGCGTCGTCGTGGTGGAGATCGGCCATGAACGCGCGCATTTCGAGGCGGCTTTCCCCCAGTTGCCAGTCATCTGGCTTCCAACGAGCGCGGGGGATGACAATGTGCTATTAGTGCACGCAGGCGCGCTACGGGAGGCAGCATGATCCGGCTGCAATCCATTACGCTGCGCCGCGCTGCCAGGGTCGTGCTGGACGCTGCCGACATCACGATCCAGCCTGGCGAAAAAGTCGGTTTAGTTGGGGCCAATGGCGCCGGAAAATCCTCGCTATTTGCGCTGTTACTCGGGCAGTTGCATGAAGACGGAGGCAGTCTTGTGTTCCCTGCGCATTGGCATGTGGCCGCCGTAGCGCAGCATGCTCCGGATTCGCCATTGGCAGCTACGGATTTCGTTTGCCAGGCTGATGCTGCATTGCAGCGTGCCATTGACTCGATGCACGATGCCGAAGCGAAGCATGACGGCATGCTCCTTGCAGCGGCGGCGGAAGCAATGGAGTTGGCTGACGCTTATACCGCCAATGCTCGCGCCGAATCGCTGCTTTTGGGGCTGGGTTTTGCGCCGCACGAGCTTCGAAGGCCAGTGCACGATTTTTCTGGTGGCTGGCGCATGCGCTTGGCCTTGGCACAGGCGCTGTTTCAGCCGAGCGACTGCATGTTGCTGGACGAGCCAACCAATCACCTGGACCTCGACGCGTTGGTATGGCTTGAAAGCTGGCTTTCGCGCTACCAAGGGACGTTGTTGATCATCTCGCACGACCGCGAATTTCTCGACGCGGCGACCCGCGTCACGGTGCAACTTGAACAGGGAAGGCTGCAGCGTTTCGCTGGGGGCTACACGGCTTTTGAAGAGCGCCGCGCCCAAGCATTGCAGCAGCAGGCGCAGGCCTACGCGCGTCAGCAGCAGGATATCGCACACCTCACCAGCTTCGTCGAACGCTTCCGTGCAAAAGCCACGAAAGCCAGACAGGCTCAAAGCCGGCTGAAGGCTCTTGAACGGATGGAGCGGCTGGCGCCGGTGATGCTGTCGAACCCATTGCGCTTCGATTTTCTGCCGCCAGTTCGTCAGCCGCAGCAACTGCTTCGTCTCCGTGGCACGGATTGTGGCTACTCAGCGGGCCAGCCTATCCTTCGCGACGTCGAGCGCGACATCATTGCGGGAGCGCGTATCGGCGTGCTCGGGGCTAACGGACAGGGCAAATCCACCTTGGTCAAAACCTTGGCTGGACTGTTGCCAGCCTTGGCAGGCCGTGTGCAGCCAGGGGTCGATGTGGTCGTTGGCTACTACGCGCAGCAGGAGATGGATGTGTTGCGCCCTGACGAGTCCCCATTGCAGCATCTTGCGCGGCTTGCTAAGCAAACCCAGCCGCAATCCACGACGCAAGAGTTGCGCAATTGGTTGGGCCGCTTCCAGTTCAGTGGGGATATGGCAGAGCAGAATGTGGGATCGATGTCGGGCGGTGAGAAGGCGCGCTTGCTGCTAGCCCTTCTGGTCTGGCAGCGACCCAACGTGCTCCTCCTCGACGAGCCCACGAACCACCTGGATCTGGCGACGCGCGAGGCGCTGACTTTGGCACTGCAGGAATTTGGCGGCGCCATGCTTCTCGTGTCGCACGATCGAGCGCTTTTGCGTGCTGCCTGCGACGAGTACTGGCTCGTGGCAGACGGCAAGGTAAAGACTTTCGAGGGAGATCTCGACGACTACCAGCGGTGGGTACTAGAGCGCGCGCGCACTCGCATGCGCGAAGGGGTGGATGCGGGCGGCGATGCTGTGGAAGTCGATGCAGGGACGGGTTCCACGCCAGTTAACAACACTCGCAAGGAGCAGCGGCGCAGCGCCGCGCAATCGCGCCAGCACCGCGCACTACAGGCAAAGCCATTGAAGGCCGAGCAAGCGGCTATTGAGAGCGAATTGGGCGACCTTGAAGCCGAGCGTACGGCTTTGGAATTGAGCCTGGCTCAAGGCGCAACCCCCACGGCCCAACGCGTCGAGCAGGGCAAACGTCTCAAACTGGTGACCGAGCGCATTGCCAGTTACGAGCAGCGCTGGTTGGAGATCGCGGAGTCGATCGAGACACTGCAGGTGTAAGCAAATCGGCGCACCCCGATGGTTTAAGGTCTACGCGTTACACGCCACAATAGCCAAGCTAAGCTGCCAGCAGCGAGCGCCAGCCCTGCCGAGTTGCCCATCCAAAATCCGGCTGCGCCCTGAAAGGCTGGCGCGTGAAGGCCCAGTGTGTTGAAGGCCAGTACGTAACCTCCTCCCAAGCCAACGCCCCATAACGAAAAAGCATACAAGGCGCTGGGCAGGGAAGCGATGTGATAGGAGCGAAGCACGAAGGCGCTGCAGGCCTGAACGGCGTCAAATATTTGATACGAGGCGATGAACACAAAAAGATGGCTCGCCACAATCTGCACGCCGGGATCGGGCGTGTACCAGGTGATGATCCGCATGCGCTCGAGCCACACCATCGCGCCCGTTCCCGCTGAAAGCACGGTCGCCGCTCCGACCCCACCCCAGGCGGCATGGCGAGCCGCGCGTACGTGGCCAGCACCTAGCTGTTGCGCCACCAGAGATGCGGCGGCAATGGAAACCGACAGTGGCACCATATACAGCACGGTGGCGAAATTGGCGGCAATCTGGTGTCCTGCCAGTTGAGTGTCGCCCAACCTGGCAATGAAAAGGGCCATACATGTAAAGGCGGAGACTTCAACCAAAAGTCCGAGGCCGATCGGGCCGCCTAGACGCCAGAGCGCCCGTTGTTGCGCCCAATTCGGCCATTCCCAACGGCGCAGCGCTTTGTAGGAGCGAAGGGTGCGGCCGCGCTGGTGCTGCAGGATGGCGATACCCACAAGCAGCCATTGCGTGACAACAGTGGCAATAGCGCATCCTGCGGATCCGAGCGCTGGGTTGTGATGCACACCAAAGTACGCGGGAAGCAAAAAGAGGGCGTTGAGCGCCACTTTGAGCAATAGCGCAGCGACTTGAAGCAGCGTGACCAGGAGCGGTTTTGCTATGGCCTGGCTAAGCGCCGTATGGACCCTGAAAAAAAGGGCTGCCGGCAGGCCCAAAGCCAAAATTCGCAGGTAGAGATCGACCGATGGATCATGCCGATTACCGGTGAGTTGCAGCAAAGGAGCAGGCCAGACCAGCACCACGAGACCCAGCATACAAAGCATGACGGCAAGCCATATCCCTTGCCGGAACGCGTCGCTTAAGAGTTGCGGCGAATCGGCGCCGTACGCTCGACCAAAGGCTGGAATCAGCGCTTGCGTTACCCCCGAAAGGGCAACGAACATTGTGACGTAAATGGACTGCCCGAGCGACAAGGTGGCTAGGTTTGCGGTGTCGGCGTACCGGCCAAGCATGACCGTATCGGCTACGCCAAAGCCGATGATGGCGAGTTGGCCGATCAGGACACCGGCAGCCAGACGAAGCAGCGAAATGATCGATTGCCCTGGGAAGCGTTCAGGTTGCGACATGGTGTGGTTAGACCCCTGTCACAGGCGTGGAGGAAAGCATGCAGGGAACAGGCTTCACTTCGCGGCAGATTTACTGTAAAGGCGCATGTTCTCATCGGTCTCCCCTGGTCGATGTCCGTTCCAGAGCAGAAGGCCTCGTTCCGCCTGACGCATGGCGCGGATTTCGCTGTCCATGTGCTCAGGCACGTGCTGGATGTCGTGGGGCGCAACGGCATGCGCGGGCCTAAGCACAAGAGCTAAGGGGCAGCGTCCTCCTCTTAGTCCGGGAATCAATGCAGCGCCGCTGAAATATCCCACCAACGCTTGTTGGGGCTGATTGAGTCCCAAGGTTTGCACACATGGCGCCGTTTGCTGCGACCCCTGTTGCTCACGCAGCACGGCGGCTAGACGCAGGGCCAGCGGTCGGTAGGTGCTGACGTAATTCATGACGGGCAGCCAAAGCAGAGCAACCAAAACCCACACCAAGGTGACCCCGCCAGCTGACAACACCATGCCCTTCCACAATGGGTGCCGGTGCCGCCCAGCGCGCCAGAACACCACGGTCGCCCAACCCAGCGTGGCGATGACGGAGAGGATTGTGGGCCACCATGAAAAATGCGCGACGAAACCCGGTGCAAGGCGTGCAATGTTGGCAGCAGGCTTGCTCGGAAAGCCGGTCAGCATAGCCAGCCACAGCACCCACACGACCAGCGCCATCAGGCTGAAGAACATGAGCGAGAACCAGTCGAGCGCAGCCAAACTGCCGCGACGCATCACTGGCAATGCCAGAGCCGCTAGCACAGCCGCCGGTGGCAGAGCTAGCACCAGCGTAGCCGCATTGCCCGCTGCAAGCATCGCAGAAAACGTGGTCAACACCAGCAGCGTAAACGGCGCAAGCACATGCCATTCTCCGAGCGATTCCCGCCACCGCCACACAGCCCAGGCCGCCAACGGCCAAGCTGGCCACATGAACCATGCAACCGTTCCGAAAAAATGCTGGAGCGCGCCCCAGCTTGGCCACTGTGCAGCGGATTCGCCATGCAACATGAGCAAAACTGCAATGGCTGCGGTGATGCCGGCCGCGAGGGCTAATCCCGGGATTAGCGGTTTGCTAACGGCTGTGTGACGCACGGCGAGGATCGCGGCAGTCAGTGCCGCGAACAGCGCAAGCCATGGGGCTCCGCTGCCGGCAAGAATCAAGAGTCCACCGAGCAGCGTTGCGGAAGCTCGCTGCGCATTCGCGGGAAGCAGTGATAGCCCCAGAAGCACCGATGTGAAGCCGCCGAGTTGCACCAACTCGGGAATCGTTTCATGCCCCCTACCGAGCAAACCGAGGCAAGCGACTAGGCTGAGTAGCGCCCCATCCGCCATGGCCCTCGCATAGTTGCGCGCTGAGATTGGCGCTGCAAAGGCGGGCTGAACGGGCTGCGCCGTGTCGCGCAGCGTGAAATGGTAAGCCGCGTACCAAGTTTGAATCAAGGTAAACCCGAGCATGGCGACGAAGGGCACGCGGCTCGCATCGATAGCCCCGATCCAGGAACCAAACGCTCGCACGCTGATGGCCCCCATCCAGTATGGCAGCCATCCCCCCCCGACCGCCTGACCATACAGCGTTGGTGTTAGCCAGTGCGAATGCCCCTGCGCTATCTGCCACATGACCCCGAAAGCCAAGCCATCTCCTTTCCAGGGATCGCGGCCGATGAATCCAGGTAGAACATACGCCACGCACAGTAGCCATAGCGGCCAGCGCGGGAGCCTTGCCACGGCTTCAGGCGAGACCACTGGGCGCGCTGGCAATCTCTCTTGGCCAGGAATGGCGTTCGGCGTGCTCATGATCCGGGCCGCAGGGCGGCGATTGAATACGGGTCAAAAAAAACGGGCAGCCAGGCTGCCCGTCTTGTGGATGCGCAACGCGTCGCCTGCCGACACGTTGCAAAAGCGCGGTGTTTTACTTCTTCGCGCTAGCGGCGGCTCGCGCGAATTTTTGGCGGAACTTGTCCACACGGCCGCCCAATGCATCCACGCTCTTTTGGGTGCCGGTGTAGAAAGGATGCGATTCCGACGAAGTGTCAAGCTTGAACAGTGGGAGCTCACGGCCATCTTCCATCTTGACGGATTCGCGACTTTGCGCGGTCGAGGGGATCACGAATTTGCTGCCGTTCGACAGATCGACAAAGCATACGTCGCGATATTCGGGGTGGATTCCAGGTTTCATAGTCGATTCCAAAATGAAGGTCAGCCGCAGCGCAGACAACAAGGGATGATGCGTGCCCGCTGTACTTAACCAAAACCGTAATTATTTCACGAATTCATCCTGCCGCGAAAGCCGATGGCTGTCGGGCGGCCGGTCACATGGGGAAAATCGCTCCGTGCCTCTCATCCTCCCCTGCGCATCATGTCGAAGAACTCAGCGTTGTTCTTCGTCTGTTTCATTTTCTCAAGCAAAAACTCCATCGCTTCAATTTCGTCCATCGGATAGAGCAATTTGCGCAAGATCCAGGCCTTTTGCAAGATGTCGGATTTCAGCAGGAGCTCCTCGCGGCGCGTGCCCGATCGATTGAGCAGGATGGCGGGATACACGCGCTTTTCCGCCAAGCGGCGTTCCAAGTGGATTTCCATGTTGCCGGTGCCCTTAAATTCCTCGTAAATCACCTCATCCATACGGCTTCCGGTATCCGTCAGCGCACTGCCAATGATGGTCAGAGACCCGCCTTCTTCAATATTGCGTGCCGCGCCAAAAAAACGCTTGGGGCGTTGCAGCGCGTTGGCATCCACACCGCCCGTCAGTACCTTACCTGAGGCGGGCACCACAGTGTTGTAGGCGCGCGCAAGCCGAGTGATTGAATCGAGCAGGATGACGACGTCTTTCTTGAGCTCAACAAGGCGTTTGGCCTTTTCAATGACCATCTCCGCAACCTGTACGTGTCTCAAGGCAGGTTCATCAAACGTCGAACTGACAACTTCCCCCTTGACGGAGCGTTGCATTTCCGTCACCTCCTCAGGGCGCTCGTCAATCAACAGCACAATCAGGACAACCTCTGGGTGGTTGGCCGTAATGGCATGCGCGATGGATTGAAGCATCACGGTCTTTCCGCTCTTGGGCGGTGCGACCAACAATGCACGCTGTCCCTTGCCAATCGGGGCGATGATGTCAATGACACGCCCGATAATGTTTTCCTCGGCGCGGATATCGCGTTCGAGCTTGAGGTGTTCCGTGGGGAACAGCGGCGTCAAGTTCTCGAACATGATTTTGTTCTTGTTTTCTTCGGGCGTAACCCCATTGACCCGGTCCACCTTCACAAGCGCAAAATAGCGCTCGCCGTCTTTCGGTACGCGCACCTCGCCTTCAATCGAGTCGCCAGTGTGCAAGTTGAACCGCCGAATCTGGCTCGGTGAGATATAAATGTCGTCCGGTGATCCGAGATAATTCGACTCTGGCGCACGCAGGAAACCGAATCCATCTGGCAGCACCTCCATCACCCCATCGCCAAAGACTTGCTCACCTGTGCGGGCGCGGCGCTTGAGGATGGCGAACATGAGCTCCTGCTTGCGCAGGCGGCTAGCGTTCTCGATCTCCAGGCTCGTTGCCATTTCGAGCAACTGGGAGACGTGCATCGCTTTGAGTTCAGACAGGTGCATGGCAGGCGGGTGAGGCGAGGGGAGATGTGGGGTGTGCGTTATCCCAGGCGCTGGATTGGGAGTCCGAGATCGGAATCCGGCAATCTCGGCCTGGATCAGGCGCGTGACAGAACGCAAAAAGGGGTCGGATCTGTAGGGAATGCCGGCCTGTCAGGCCGTACATCAGACGCTCATGAACACATGAGGTCGTCGAAGAGACCCGATTTGAGCCGGGATCTCAACCACATGGCAGAGATCTCTGCCATGTGTGCAAACGCAAATTATATATTGGCGTCCAAGAAAGACGTCAGTTGGGACTTCGATAGTGCGCCCACCTTCGTGGCCGCGACCTCGCCGTTCTTGAACAGCATAAGTGTGGGGATGCCGCGAATGCCATATTTTGCTGGAATCGAGCGATTCTCGTCGACATTGACCTTCATGACATTCAGACGCCCCTGATATTCGCCTGCGATCTCATCAAGGATGGGAGCCACCATGCGGCAGGGGCCGCACCACTCGGCCCAGTAGTCAATCAGCACTGGGGTGGCGGATTTGAGGACGTCTTGGTCAAAGGACGCATCGGTGGTGTGTTTGATGAGATCGCTCATGTGAATTCCTGATCAGAAAGCGCCGGCTCTGCCGCCGGGGCGCAGCCAATGCAAATGGTCGATTGAAGGGGAAGAACCCGTCAACACCCTCTATTTAACCCCGAATTCGCATTCCTGGCTGAACGGCGTGCGTGAGATTGCGATATGGTTGCGCGAGATCAGCACTTTTTCCGTTGACCACATGGTAACGCCCCGCCAAATGAGCGGGGCTGGCCGATGACTGCCCGACCTAGCGTCAGGTCGCGAGCGACAGGTACAACTTGCCCCGCGCAGGACCGACAGATCGTCGCTCCTTCAACGCGTCACCACAGTCTGCCCGCTTAGCAATGCGCACATGTGTCCACGCAGGGCGAGCATCTGGCGTTTCAATTGTGCGTGCATGAGCCACGGCCCCAGCAGCGGAGGAATCCAGACCCTGGGCAGGATATGAGCGGCGTAGGTCACTGCGCTTCCCCCGTCATGGGCGGACACGTAGGCGTTACCTCGCGAATCAAGGTTGCCGCCGGTCGTCACCCAGCTTGCCGCGTGTCTTTGCAATGTGATCGTCAACTGACTGCGTAGGTTCACTCGGAACGGTGCAATGCCTGCGCGCCCCTCCTGTAGGACCTGAAGCGTATTGCCGCTCTCTGCGAGAACCTCGCTGCGCTGCATGCCTGGCATGTAGCTCGCCATAGCGTCGTAATCAGTCATGGCGTGCCACGCTACGCGGGGTGACACGGGCGCGAAAAAAAGGGTGCGCAAGTCAAAGCCTTGGCCTTGTTTTGAGAGATGAAGGCTGACATGCAACGGATAACGTTGCAAAGCGGCCTGACAAGCTTGGGTGGCAATGCGGCTTGAGACACTCGCCCGCGAAGGGGCAAAGTCTGGGCCCACACGCTGGTTTCCAGCTTCTGTCGCTACTGCGACGTGGGTTGATCGCGTAGAGGGCACGTGCACCTGAGCGGCAAGGCACTGGGAGCCGGCCAAGCATCCGTACGCCAACAAGCCGCCGAGCGCTGCTGCATGCGTCAATGGGTACTGATTCCGTTGCATGCCACATTGTGCATATCTTCGCGACCATTGTGCGCGAATGGGCAATCGCAGAAAAATCGGTGCCAGCGAAGGCTCTGCTTCCGAGAGGAGGCCAAGAGACAGAATCGATGGTGACGAGCCGTACCCCCGGCACTTGCGGTAAGCGGCTGTGGCTGCTCCGTTCCCGGCCTGACCAAGTTCACCGCGCCGCAATGCGGGGCGGCCCGTCACTTGTCATTGTATAGCCCTGTGATGGGACGCTCCGTCGCGCTGTGCTTCAGGGATCTAGTTTCCGACCCCTACAATCGAGCGCATGTCCAGTACAGTCCTGGCGCGCAAATGGCGCCCAAAAACCTTCTCGACCCTGGTGGGCCAGGATCATGTGGTGCGTGCCCTCACGCACGCGCTAGAACAACGCCGCCTGCACCATGCATACCTGTTCACAGGAACGCGTGGAGTGGGCAAGACCACCATTGCCCGCATTCTGGCCAAGTCTCTAAATTGCACCGGGCCAGATGGCAAGGGTGGAGTCACGGCCGAACCGTGCGGCGTATGCCAGGCGTGCTCCGAAATCGATGCGGGTCGCTTTGTCGATTACATCGAGCTCGATGCCGCCTCGAACCGTGGCGTAGACGATATGACTCGCCTACTGGAGCAGGCCGTCTACCTGCCAACTGCTGGGCGTTTCAAGGTTTACATGATCGACGAAGTCCACATGCTGTCCAACCATGCCTTCAACGCTATGTTGAAGACTCTGGAAGAGCCGCCGGATTCCGTGATTTTTGTGTTGGCCACCACGGACCCTCAGAAGGTGCCAGTGACGGTACTTAGCCGATGCCTGCAGTTCAGCCTCAAGTCGATGACCCCAGCGGCCATCGCTGGGCACCTTGATGGGGTGTTGCGCGCAGAGCACACTGCGTATGAACCCGTGGCATTGCAGGCTTTGGGCCGAGCCGCACACGGATCGATGCGCGATGCGCTTTCACTTACCGACCAGGCGATTGCCTACAGCGGTGGCCACGTCACACTCGAAGCGGTGCGGCAGATGCTGGGCTCGGTGGATGCTGGCTACTTGTTTGGTCTGGTAGGCGCCTTGGCTGCGGGTGATGGGGTCGCGTTGTTGCGCCTAGGCGGCGATATGGATGCGCGCGGCCTTTCGCTGTCCACCGCTCTTGAGGATCTGGCAGCGCTGCTGCAGCGCATCGCAGTGGTGCAAGTGGTGCCACAGGCGTTAGACGCCGCTGACCCGGACACCAAAGACATTCAAGCGTTGGCGGATGCCCTAAGTCCGGAAACAGTTCAGCTTGCGTACAGCATGGTGTTGCACGGTCGCAGCGAGTTGGCACTGGCGCCCGACGAATTGGCGGGGTTCACCATGGTGCTTTTGCGTCTGCTGGCGTTCGCGCCAGTGGCTACATCGCCAGGCCCGGAAAATGGGCTTGGCGCGGCGCCGCGCGCGGTTATTGCGTCTCCCAGTGCAGGCGCGCCGCCTGTTGGTGCTAATTCACAGGCGAGTGCTCCGATTGCGGCGCATCGTGCATCTCACATCGAGGTGCCAGCCTTGGTTGGGCAGCAGTCTTCACTTGACCCGGTGGAATCTGTGCGAGCCGGAGGCGTTTTGGAAAAGGCATCCACTCCACCAGAGCCAGTAGCTCCAACCCTTCCGGAACATGAGGCTGGGAGTCATGCTGAGGCTCGAAACGATACGCCCGATCTTGATTCGGCAGAGCAGGGCGTGCCGGCCGTTGGTGTCGCAATCTTGCCTGAACCCGCTGCCGTCGTGCTTGCCTTCCCTGGGCCTGACGCCGATTGGCCCACGCTGGCGGCGCGCCTTGAACTCGCCGCCCTGGCGAGGAGTATGGCGCTCCAAAGCGAATGGGTCGGGGCTGAGGGCGACGCCTGGACCATACGCGTTCCGAGTGAGCAGTATGCGCGCGCCGGTTCGCTGGACAAATTACAGGGGGCATTAGCCGATGCGTTGGGCCGCCCGATCACCTTGCAAATAGAGGTGGGGCCGGTGCACGACAGTGCGCATCTTCGAGCCGCGGCCGCCCGTAGTCAGCGTCAGCAGCAGGCTGAGGCAACCATCACCGCTGATCCGCTTGTGCGCCAACTGGTCGAAGACTTGGGCGCGCAGATTGTGCCTGGTTCGGTGCGTCCGCTGAGCGCTGGTAGTTGAGCGGGCGCGCGAATCTCTTTTTTTCCACTTCTAGAGGACACTCCCATGTTCAACAAAGGGCAACTCTCCGGGCTGATGAAGCAAGCGCAACAGATGCAGGACAACATGAAGCGCGTGCAAGAAGAACTCGGCCACATCGAGGTCGAAGGCCAATCGGGGGCAGGTTTGGTAAAGGTCTTAATGACCTGCAAGTACAACGTGCGTCGGGTGATCATTGATCCAAGTCTGGTGGCTGAAGACCGGGACATGCTCGAAGATTTGGTCGCCGCGGGATTCAATGACGCCGTGCGCAAAGCAGAAGCAACAACACAGGAAAAGATGGCAGCGGTTACCGCGGGCATGCCATTGCCCCCGGGCATGAAGTTGCCCTTTTGAATTCGTTTTTTTGATGAGTAGCCCTGTCCAACTTACGCGCGTTGGCGCGCTTGACGCACTGATCGACGCATTGCGAGCGTTGCCCGGAGTGGGGCCGAAATCGGCTGCTCGTATGGCCTTTCATCTCTTACAACATGACCGCGCCGGCGCAGCTCGCTTGGCGCAGTCCCTGGAAGAGGCGCTGGCGGCGATTCGCCGCTGCACGTTGTGCAATACATACACGGAGCATGAGATTTGTTCGACTTGCTCCGACCCGCGGCGCGACCGGCGGTTACTTTGTGTTGTGGAAAGTCCAGCTGACCAGGCTGCAGTTGAACAGACGCTCACTTACGCAGGGCTGTATTTCGTGTTGATGGGTCATCTCAGTCCCCTCGATGGCATGGGTCCCAAAGATATCGGCCTGGATTTGCTGATGCAGCGCGTGGAAGGTAGCGAGGTGGAGGAAATCATCTTGGCCACCAACTTCACCAATGAGGGTGAGGCCACTGCACATGTGATTGCCGAAACGGTGCGTTCGCTGGATTTGCGCATCTCCCGACTCGCGCGCGGCGTGCCGGCTGGGGCAGAGCTTGAATATGTTGATCTGGGTACCATCGCTCGCGCCTTGATGGACCGGCGAGGCGCCTGAACATTGCCGTGAAGCGTTAGCATTTCAGCCCTAATCTCAGCAACCCGTTGTCTTTAAACGACGCCATGCCAATCACACGCCGCCAGAGTCTGCAATGCGCCGCCGGTCTTCTGATGCTGGGGACGAAGCCCTTTGCGCGCTCAGCGAGAGCCAACGCACCCAGCGGGTCCCTGAGCTTGTTTGCAGGGCAGATAGACCTGCATGGTCATGGCGACGGGCCGGGCCGAAGTGCCACGTTCTTCGACCCGCGCGGCCTAGCGATGGATCCGCGAAATGGCGACATCATTGTGGCGGATGCGGCCAATGCCCTCATCCGCCGTGTCACCCAATTAGGCGACGTCACGACTGTGGCTGGGGGTGCCGAGCAGCGCGTCAGCAAAGATGGACAAGCCTTTGAAGCACGATTCGTTGGGCCGGATGCCGTGGTCGTGGCTCCCGACGGCTCCGTCGTCATTGCAGACTCTTATGCCAACACGATCCGCCTGTTAAAGGGCAACACCGTATCCACCTTGGCCGGGCAGGCGGGACGTCCGGGGTATGCCGACGGGCACGGGACGGCGGCGCAGTTTAACCATCCGGTTGGAATTGCGCTTGATCCACAGACAGGTGACCTGCTGGTGGCGGACGCATATAACAGCACTCTTCGCCGTATCACCGCCGAGGGAAAGGTGAGCACGATGGCTGGCCAGCCGGGGCTGAACGGACACCGAGATGGCCCGATTCAAAGGGCGCTGTTCAATACACCTGTGGGCATCGCTGTGGCGCCGAATGGCACGATCTATGTGAGCGAGTTCTTCAATCAAGATGTCCGAAAGATCACGATGCAAGGTGAGGTTTCGACATTGGCTGGCAACCCCGCGCAGCGTGGTGATGCCGATGGGAAAGGCGCAGCGGCGCTGTTTCGAAAACCCCAGCAACTGTGCGTGGATGCAGCCGGGAACGTGATTCTGGCTGATGGTGGCAACCACAAAGTGCGGCGCATCACGCCCGATGGAAGCGTTACCACCTTGGCTGGCAGGGGCCAACTTGACAAGGTGGAGCTTGGCCCCTTGCCGGGGGCGCTCATCACGCCCTATGGCGTAGCGCAGGGGCCGCAAGGAAGCATTCTTGTGAGCAGCGGCAATGCGATTCTTCGCATTGTTCGAGACGCCTAGTGCCCATTGACCGGTGGGGCAGCGTTAGCTTCTCGCTGCCGAGGGTTGTCCCGACTCAAACTGGGCCAAGTCTACGCGGGGTCGAGGTTTCCAACCCCGCTTGTGGTGCTCCACCACCACATTTGTATAGATGCCTCCGCGTACATACCACTGGGCAGTCACACGCAGGAAGCGCGGGGCGATGGCAGCCACGATGTCGTCGAGAATTGTGTTGGTCACCTTTTCGTGGAACGCACCCTCGTTGCGGTAGCTCCACATATACAGTTTGAGACTCTTGAGTTCCACGCACTTCTTATCAGGGATGATGTCCAGCACGATGCGTGCAAAGTCTGGCTGGCCCGTCAAGGGGCATAGGCAGGTGAATTCGGGTACCTGCATATGGATATGAAAATCGCGCTCAGGGGCGGGATTCGGGAAGGTTTGCAGTTGTTTGCCGGGTTTGGTGCTCATGGTGGAAGCGGGTGTGACGCCAAAAAATTGCATTATCGGGGCGCTGTCGCACAGCCGGAGATGACTGGGGCGCCGGTGGGTGGGTGCTATCATCCAAGGGTAGCCTCATAAATGACTATTTTTCGTTGAAAATCAACTAGTTAACTCAGTGCGTCTTTCCTGGATCAAGCTGGCGGGATTCAAGTCCTTCGCCGACCCCATAGCCTTCCAGTTGCCGGGGCAGCGGGTGGGCGTGGTCGGCCCAAATGGTTGCGGCAAATCAAACATCATCGACGCTGTGCGCTGGGTGCTCGGGGAATCCAAGGCCTCGGAATTGCGCGGTGAGTCGATGATGGATGTCATATTCAATGGATCTACCACGCGCAAGCCCGCCGGGCGCTGTAGCGTCGAGTTGGTCTTTGATAACAGTGACCACCGCATCACCGGGAGCTTCGGTCAATATACGGAAATTGCCGTCAAGCGCGTATTGACGCGCGACGGCACGTCCAGCTATTTCATCAATAACCAGTTGGTTCGCCGGCGGGACGTACAGGATATTTTTCTTGGCACTGGGCTAGGGGCTCGTTCCTACGCCATCATCGGGCAGGGGACGATTACTCGCATCATCGAATCGCGTCCAGAGGAGCTGCGCGTAATGCTGGAAGAGGCCGCAGGCGTGTCCAAATATAAGGAACGCCGGCGCGAGACCGAAAATCGGCTCCTCGGCACGCGTGAAAACCTGCTTCGCGTGAATGACATCCTGCGGGAACTCGGAAGCCAGCTTGATAAGCTGGAACAGCAAGCGGCCGTCGCGCAGAGTTTCCGCAGGCTTCAGGATCAATTGGAAACGAGCCAGCACGGGCTGTGGCTCCTGCGCTGGAGGGAGGCGCAAAATCGTCAGGAGCGCATAGCACAGGATTCGGCGCTGGCGCTGAATGCCTTAGAAGCAAAGACGTCTCAATTGCGTGCTGCCGAAGCTGAGCTTGAAGCCCTGCGTCAGGCGCAATACGCAGCGAGCGACGCACTGGGCATTGCACAGGCGCATCTCTATGCTGCACAGGCCGACGTGGCGCGCCTTGAAGCCGAAATTCGCCACGTGGTCGACGCGCGTGACCGAGCCCAGCGGGGCCAAGTCGAGTTGCAGGCCCAGCAAGCACAATGGCGAGCACGCCAGCAGGAAGCGCTGCGGGAGTCGGAGATGGCAATCGCGGAGTTGGCGGGCGCGGCGGTTGCGCAGGCCGAGGCCGAGGGGCGAGTGAACGAGCAAATGGAGCAAATTCCTGCGCTCGAAGCGCGCTTGGCCGACGCCCAATTGAAGGCAACCGAGCAGCGATTGCAGGCCGCCGCCGCGCAACAGCGCTTGCAAGGCGAAGCGGAGCGCCAGCGCACCCTGGGCCAACAGATTCAGCAGATCGAGCAGCGCATGCAGCGTCTCCAGGTGGAGCGTCGCAGCTTGCACAAGCCTGACAGCCTGCGTCTTGAGGACCTGGAGCGACAGCAGAGCAAGTTGGCCGCCGAGCGTGATGAAACTCAGGCGCGTCAACAAGAGCTGCAGGAGCAACTGCCCATCCTGCAACAAGTTCGCCAGGAGCAGCAAGCAGCCGCACAGGAAACTGCCGCAGTGCTGGCATCGACCATCGCGCGCGTGCACGCACTCAAGGCCTTGCAGGACAAGGTCATGACGCAGGGTCGCATTCAGCCCTGGCTGGCCCGCCATGGGCTTGAGAGCATGGCGCGGCTGTGGACGCGCATCCATATCGAGCCTGGATGGGAAACGGCCCTTGAAGCCTCGCTGCGCGAGCGACTAGCCGCGCTTGAGGTGCATTCGCTGGATTCCATGGCCGGATTCGCGGGCGACCCGCCGCCGGCTAAGCTCACTTTTTTCGCAGCACCGCAAGCCGCGGGCCCCATGCCTAACGTCGAAGGGCTGAAGCCAATGGCGAGTTTGCTGGACCACGTGGACCCGGGGCTGCGTGCCGTGCTCGACGAGTGGCTGGCCTTGGTTTTTACG
Organism: Pseudomonadota bacterium; assembly: GCA_021807445.1. Classification (GTDB taxonomy): domain Bacteria; phylum Pseudomonadota; class Gammaproteobacteria; order Burkholderiales; family Burkholderiaceae_C; genus Thiomonas_A. The sequence goes on along the minus strand of JAKBCY010000001.1, from coordinate 40,620 downwards.
GCAGAATCAGTCGAACAGGCCATGCGGTATCGCACGGCGCTGCCGCCAGGTGCCATGTTGGTTACCCGCGAGGGACACACGGTGAACCGCCACAGCGTGAGTCTTTACGCAGCCGACAGCGAGCAGGCGGGCATGCTAGCTAGAGCACAGGAAATCGACAACTTGGAGCGGCAGGTCAAGGCGCAGCAGATCCTCACTGACGACACACGCAGTTCTGCGCTGCAGGCGGAATCAGCCTGGAACCAAGCGCAAGAGCAGGCCGCAACGGAGAATCGCCGGATGCAGGCGCTGACCCACCAGTTCCACGAAGTTCAGGTGGAGTGCCTCAAATTACAACAGCAGCAGCAGGAATCGGCGACTCGTGCTGAACGGCTGGACGCTGACCTTGGCGAGTTGGCCGCGCAGGCCGAGGAACTCGCGGCTAGCCAGGCCGGGAGCGAGGCTCGTTTTGAAGAACTCGACGCTGATCTTGCACAGCGCCAGCAGGCCCAAGCTGATCTGGACGCGGAGGTGCTGCGCGAGCAGGCCGGATTGGCTACGGCGCGCGCGAGTTTGAGAGTCCTGGAGCAGAGCCTGGTCGAGGCTGTCTATGCCATACGCAGCCTGGAGCACCGGCGAATGGACTCCACCAAAATGGCTGAGACCGCGGAGCAACAACTCGCTGAACTTGCCGGACGCCTGCAAGCGGCAGATGACGAGCTGACACGCCTAAGCGATGCCACGGCCCGTGCAGGCCTTCAGGATGCACTTACGGCTCAGCAACACAGCCAAGAGCACTTGGCCAGCCGCCGTGCCGAACATGACGAATTGGGCACGCGCTTACGCGCGCTGGATGAGTCCCGGGTACATTTGGAGCGCGAAGCGGAGCCATTGCGCGGCGCCATCACGGCGCGCCAGCTCGAGGAGCAGGAGGCCAGGTTGCAGGGAGAGCAGTACCGACAGATGCTGGCCGATGCGCAGGTTGATGTTGAGCGGCTTGCCGCGCGCTTGCCGCCGGAGTGCAAGCCTGAGGAGCTGGGGCGCGAAGCGCAGCGCCTGCAGCGCGATATCGCCGGGCTCGGCGCGGTCAACCTCGCTGCGCTTGATGAGCTTGGGCAGGCGCGCGAGCGCAAAGAGTTCCTCGATGCGCAGCTCGCTGACTTGGAGCAGGCTGCGAGCACGCTTGAGGACGCGATCCATAAGATTGACACCGAGACGCGCGAGCAGTTGCGCTTGACCTTTGACCAGGTCAATGCGCACTTTGGCCGTGTGTTTCCAGATCTTTTCGGGGGCGGTGCGGCGCGTCTCATCATGACGGGCGACGAAATTCTCGATGCCGGCGTACAGGTCATGGCGCAGCCGCCTGGCAAGCGCAACAGCACCATTCATTTGCTGTCCGGTGGCGAGAAGGCGCTCGTGGCTATTGCGCTGGTCTTCGGTATCTTTCACCTTAATCCGGCACCGTTTTGCATTCTCGACGAGGTAGACGCTCCGCTGGATGACGCCAACACTGAGCGTTTTGCCAAGCTTGTGGAATCCATGTCGGGAGCGACGCAGTTCTTGTTCATTTCGCACAATAAGATTGCGATGGAAATGGCAGAACAGTTGGTGGGCGTCACGATGCAGGAACAAGGTGTATCCCGCTTGGTTGCAGTGGACATGGACACGGCGGCGCAATTGGCCGAAGCAGCAGCCTAAATGTGCAGGGCGCAGTGAGGAGCCCTGTGTACGAAGCTCCCTCGGCCCACCCAACATCACGCGACAGACGAACGAGGACAATATTCATGGGTCAATTGCAGCAGGCCTTGCTGGTGGTGGGCGCGCTGATCATTGCTGCCGTCGTGGCATTCAATATCTGGCAATCTTGGCAGCTGAGGCGGCGTCGTCCCCGAGCCGAGGGCGCCGGCCCATTGATGGTTGACGAGTCGAGCATTCCCGCTGGCCGCGATGCGCAGCGGGAGCCGGGCCTTGATGATGAACCGCAGTACGTCGAACCCCAATTCGCCTCTGCAGAGCCCACCCGCCTGCGGCCCCCAGCGCTTCGTATCGATCCGCTGATCGATGCCATTGCCAGTTTCATGTTTGAGCAGCCAGTGCCAGGCGTGTCCCTCCTGTCGCGCATGCCCCGCATCGCTCGAGTGGGAACAAAGCCTCTCCTGTTTGAGGGGCGCAATGCCGAATCAGGTGTGTGGGAGACATTGCAACCGTCTGAGCGGTACGCGGAATTGCAGGCAGGCGTGCAGCTGGCTAGCCGCAGCGGCGCGCTTAACGCGATTGAATACTCCGAGTTTGTCACAAAGTGTCATGCGGTCGGCGAGACTCTCGGTTCGTCACCGGACCTACCAGACATGGCGGACGTGCTGGAGCAGGCTCGTGATCTTGACGCTTTCGCGGCAGCCAATGACGCGCAGCTCTCAATTAATTTGCAGGCCCACGGTGTGGCTTGGGGGGTTGACTACCTTCGCCAGCAAGCGCAGGCCGTCGGGTTCAATACATCCTTAGCGGCAGGCCGTTTAGCGCTCGTGGAGCAGCTCCCGGCGGCGGCTGTGGACGACGGGTCTGATGTGGGCAGGACGATTCCTTTGGTGCAGCTCCATTACGACAGTTTGGCGGACCTCGCAGAGAACCCAGAAATGCCGGTGAGCTGCGCGACCCTATTGCTCGATGTGCCCCAAGTGCCGCAAGCCTTGCAGCCGTTTGCGCGTATGCGCGATGCGGCCCGCCGGCTTGCCCAAGGTCTGGATGCACGGCAGGTTGACGACAACGGCGCGCCCCTTTCTGCTGCGGCACTGGACCAAATTGAGCAGCAATTGACACAGCTCTATGCCGCTCTCAATGCGCGTGGCCTTCAAGCGGGAACACTCACCACGCAACGCCTTTTCAGTTAGGCAAGCACGCCTGCTTCGTCCACCGGATCCTGCATTCTTCATCACGAGCGTTTCGCACTATGCGGTCTGACCCAACTGATTCTGCGGTGGCGGCCCGGGTAGCAAGCCTGCGCGAGCAGATTGCGCGCTATGACCGCGCGTATTACCAGTTCGACGCTCCGCTCGTCGCGGATGCCGACTACGACGCGCTGTTTCAGGAACTGCAGCAACTTGAGATCGCGCATCCAGAGCTGTGCACGCCCGATTCGCCGACCCAGCGCGTTGGAGGCCAGGCACTGACCACATTCGTCCCTTTGCGCCACAAGGTGCCAATGCTGTCGATTCAGACTGAAACCGACACCACGCCCGCAGGCGCGATCGCCTTCGATTTGCGAGTTCGCGCCAAGCTTGGGTTGGGCCCAGATGCGCCGCCGATCGGGTACGAAGCTGAGCTCAAGTTCGATGGACTGGCCATCAGTCTTCGATACGAAGATGGCCTTCTTGTGCGAGGCTCAACTCGGGGTGATGGTGAAACTGGTGAAGACGTCACGCAAAATTTGCGGACCATTCGCAGTTTGCCCTTGCGCCTTGTTGGCGCTCATCCTCCAGCAGTACTCGAGGTGCGAGGTGAGGTGGTCATGAAACGCGCTGACTTTGAGCGCTACAACGAGCGTCAGCGTGCGCGCGGTTTACCAGGGCTGGTCAACCCTCGCAACGGTGCGGCAGGCAGCATTCGCCAACTCGATCCCAATATTGCAGCGCAGCGGCCCCTGGCTTTCTATGCCTACGGATGGGGGGAGATTCTCGGCTGGGCTGATCAGCCAGATAGCCAGCACGGGATGCTGGATGCTTTTGCGAAATTCGGACTGCCGGTGGCAAGTGAATGCGTCCATGGTCCAGGGCCCCAAACCCTGATCGACTTTCACAGTCGGATCGCTGCTCTGCGTGACCAATTGCCTTTTGATATCGATGGAGTGGTGTATAAGGTCGACAGTCTTGCGCTGCAAGAACGCCTCGGTTTTCGTAACCGCGAGCCGATCTGGGCGGTGGCCCATAAGTACCCAGCGCAAGAGCGTGCGACCCGAGTCCTGGCGATCGACGTACAGGTTGGCCGTACCGGTAAGCTCACTCCAGTGGCCAGACTTGAGCCGGTGTTCGTAGGTGGCGTGACCGTTACTAACGCGACGCTACACAACGAAGATGAGATACGACGTAAAGACGTGCGTGTCGGCGACACTGTGATTGTGCGGCGGGCTGGAGATGTAATCCCCGAAGTGGTCGGAGTGGTACTGGAACGCCGCGCGTCTGACGTTGGTGTCCCTTTTGCCATGTCGGCATGGTTAGGCGGGAAGTGCCCGGTGTGTGGCTCGACGATTGTCCGTGAGGAAGGTGAGGTTGATTGGCGATGCACCGGCGGCTTGTTCTGCCCCGCGCAGCGCAAGCAGGCGCTATTACATTTTGGCAGCAGGCGAGCGATTGATATTGAAGGGCTGGGCGAAAAGCTTGTCGATCAACTGGTCGACGGTGGGTTCGTTCGCGTGCTTCCGGACCTCTACAAACTCGGTGTAGCTAAGCTCGCCAATTTAGAGCGCATGGCAAACAAGAGCGCTTCCAATTTGATCGCTTCGATCGAAAGCAGCAAACACACGACGCTGCCCCGTTTCATTTATGCCTTGGGCATAAGGCACGTGGGCGAGGCGATCGCTAAAGATTTGGCGGCGCATTTCTGCAGCCTGGATGCCATCATGAGCGCTGGCGTGGAGGATCTTTGCGAAGTGGCCGATGTCGGTCCGATCGTCGCGCAAAGCATCCACACTTTTTTCGGCCAACCGCACAATCGGGAGGTCGTCGAGCAGCTTCGCGCGGCGGGCGTGCATTGGAGCGAGCAGCAGAGTCAACGCGCGGGACCCAAGGCGCTCGCGGGGATGACGTTCGTGCTAACAGGGGCATTGCCAAACCTTACACGCGACGAGGCGAAAGCGCGGATTGAAGCCAACGGCGGCAAAGTGGCGGGTTCCGTTTCGAAAAGGACCAATTACGTCGTGGCGGGCGCGGATGCTGGCAGCAAGCTGGCAAAAGCGCAGGAGTTGGGTGTGTCAATCGTTGATGAAGCTGGTTTGCTTCGGTTGGCCCCCTAGACTAGCTCACAACTTCAGATGAAAGACGACGTCCTGCTGGGCATCGATCTTGGTGGCACCAAGATTGAATGTGCTGTACTCGATGCAGATGGCAGCGTCTTTTGGCGGCGGCGTCTTCTGACGCCACAAGGCGACTACCCCAAGACGTTGGCAGCAATCGCCGAACTGGTGAGGCAGGCCGAGCTTGCACTGGGATTGAGCGGGCGAGCCAACAACCTTCCGGTTGGCATTGGAATCCCTGGCTCAGTTTCGCCTGTGAGCGGCTTGATCCGCAATGCCAACTCCACTGTGCTTAACGGCAAGCCACTCGTGCGCGATCTCGAGCAATTGCTCCATTGTCGAGTGCGGGTGCGCAATGACGCCAACTGCTTAGCGGTGAGTGAGACCGTGGATGGCGCAGCGCAAGGGGCTCGCGTGGTGGTCGGCATGATTTTAGGTACTGGAGTTGGTGCAGGAATTGCAATTGATGGGCGTGAGTGGTTGGGAGCCAATGGCATTGCCGGGGAATGGGGCCACAACCCGCTGCCGTGGCCGCGAGCGGCTGCTGCGTGGCGTGAGTTTCCGGGGCCACCCTGTTGGTGTGGACATGAGGGTTGCATCGAAACATGGCTATCCGGCAACGGCCTTGCCAACGATTACGCCGCACACTCGGGGGAACAACTTGCTGCTCCAAGCATCGTCGGTGCCATGCGGGGAGGTAATAGCGACGCGCGGGCTAGCGTGGTCCGGTACTGTGACCGATTGGCGCGGTCTTTGGCTCACGTGATCAATCTCCTTGACCCTGAAATCATCGTGCTTGGGGGTGGCATGAGCAATGTCGCCGAAATTTATGAAGAAGTCCCGCAGCGCTGGGGTCGTTGGGTGTTCTCCGACGTTGTTCGCACGCGCCTGGTACCGGCGTTGCACGGGGATTCGTCAGGGGTGCGAGGCGCAGCCTGGCTTTGGCGCCACGGCTGAAAGTGCTCTCGATGCAAAATCAGTGGTTCGCCTTGGCGATTACGGCGACACTTGGCATGAAATGCAGCGGTCAACCGCCGGCGATCAAGGTAATTGTCGGCCGCCACGGTGAGGGTTCTTCCTATCGTGATCGTGCCGCATCGACCATCATGTCTAGGGCTGGAGTATCGGACCGAAGTTGCAGCAAGTGACCCCCTAAACAGCCTCAAAGATGTGTTCAGTCATCCGCGGCGCAAGGAGCGCGCCGACATCCAGAAACGCTACCGGCGTGTTGTGGCCGCACTCCTACCTCGCCTCGCCATTCAACAATGCTCCGATTGTCATCGTGCACCAAGACGATGGGCAGCATGAAACCCTACGCTGAAAACCAAGGGCGGCCAAGCGTACGCGCTCTTCTTAACGCACACCCCGAACGCGGGGAGGGTTTGTCGCGCACGGGTCAATGATGTGGTCGCAGGGCAGACTCTGGGCTAGTCCACGCAGCCTTGTCCACCGGTCAACGATAAGGAAACGAGGCGTGCCAGCGCGATCATCTCCGTTGGCTTTGTTCCTGCAAAAGCCGTTGCACATAGTTCCGAACTCCCGCGCCGACGTCAGCGAACCGATGGTCGCAGCCGGCATTGCGGAGGTTGTGCAGACTGGCTTCGGTGAAACATTGGTATTTGCCGACGAGCGCGCCCGGGAACTCGACGTATTCAATAAGTCGGTCGGCCACCATTTGCGGCAGGCTGAGCGCACTGAGCCCATGCGAAAAGCGCATCGTATTAATCACCGCATCTGCCACATCATTAAACGGTTGGCTGCGGCCGCTGCCCAGATTGAATACTCCGCTTTTTTCAGGGTGATCAAAAAACCAAAGATTCACGGCGACGACATCGTCGATGTACACAAAGTCGCGCATCTGTTGGCCAGGGCCATAGCCGCCGTAGGCCCCAAACAGTTTAACTTTGCCCTCCGTGCGGAATTGATTGAAGTGGTGCAACGCCACGGAGGCCATGCGACCCTTATGCGCCTCGCCAGGGCCATAGACATTGAAATAGCGAAAACCTGCAACCTGACTGCGCGATGTTGGTAGGGCGTGACGCACGACCTGGTCAAAAAGCAGCTTGGAATAACCATAGACATTTAATGGTTTCTCAAACTCCGGCTCCTCGGCAAAGCTCGTGGAGGCACCGTACGTTGCAGCGCTGGAGGCATACAGCAAGCGCGTACCTTGAGCTAAGCATGTGTCTAGAAGCGTGCGGCTTGTCGCGTAATTGTTTTCAAGCATGTAGCGGCCATCGTGCTCCATCGTGTCAGAGCAGGCGCCCTCGTGGAACACGGCTTGCACGCGGCCATAACGCCCGCGTCGAAACTCCTCATAGAAGGAGTTTTTATCGATGTAGTCGCTGATCTGCAATCCCACCAAGTTGTGAAACTTGTCTGCCTGGGTGAGATTGTCGACCGCAATAATGTCGGTGATGCCTCTGGCGTTTAAGCCGCGCACTATGTTGCTGCCAATAAAGCCGGCGGCGCCGGTCACAATGGTCGGTGTAGACATGGCGATCTGGGGGAATCAGGTTTCGGGCCAAAGTTCTGCTGGGCTGCAGCAAGCCGTTCCGAGCTTGCCCACGACGATGCCCGCTGCCCGGTTGGCCGTACGTACCGCATCTTCCAAGCTGCTGCCAGCGCCCAACATGACCGCCAGCGTTGCGATAACGGTGTCGCCGGCGCCAGAGACGTCGAACACCTCCTTGGCCTGCGCTGGGACGTGCAGGGGGGGGGCTGCCGTAAACAGGCTCATGCCGTCTTCGGCACGTGTCACGAGCACCGCCTCCAGGTGCAGCGCTCCCCGCAGGGCGTCAGCGCGCTCTTGTAGTTCCGCTTCGCTGTGCCAGTCTCCGGCGGCCAAAGTGAATTCGGCGCGATTTGGAGTAATGAGTGTTGCACCCTTGTAACGCGAATAGTCGCGTCCCTTGGGGTCAACCAGAACAGGCAGACCTCGGCGCTTCGCGAGTTCGATCATTCGCCCTACGTGCGTCAAACCTCCCTTGCCGTAGTCAGACAGTAGCACCACATTGTGTACCTCAAGCTCCTGCTCAAACCGGTCCATTAGGTCGAGAAGCACTTCATGGTCTGGTGTGGACTCGAAGTCCATGCGGATGAGCTGCTGCTGCCGGGAAATCACGCGCAGTTTCATCGTGGTCTGCAGGCCTACGACCTGACGAAGAGCGCTGCGAACGGGCGAATCGGTTACGAGATGCGCCAGTCGGCGGCCAGCGTCATCAGCCCCCACGACGCTCAATAGCGTGGTCTGCGCGCCCAGCGTGGCGGCATTGAGGGCGACGTTAGCTGCACCACCCATGCGATCTTGCTCGCGCTGGACAAGCGCGACTGGCACTGGAGCCTCCGGCGAAATACGCTCGACCGCGCTAAACCAGTAGCGGTCGAGCATGACATCACCGACGACCAGCACGCGAGCCTTCGCAAGTTGTTCAGGGGTCATGGTGCGACAAGGTGAAGTTCTTCGGTGCGGCGCGGTGGGTACGTTTCCCAGCCCTGGCAGGCAGGGCAATGCCACGTGTAATTGCGAGCCTCAAAGCCGCATGCAGCACAGCGATAGCGCTGGCGGCTTTTCAAGGCGCCATCCAACGCCTGCGTCAATGCCAGACGGGCCGGTTCGGGTGAAATTGGGCTGCTAGATTGGTCGAGGATCCGCCTTGCAGCTAAAAGACTTTGATGGGTTTGCAGATAGCCCAACGCGAGGTGGTAGCGCTCGCTGGCATCATTTTCAAGCTGCAATACCGCGTCAAGAAGGTCGATGGCCGGGTAGCCCTGCAATTGAGCCATCAGCCACGCGCGCCCATCCTCGGCTTGGTTCAGGTCCTGAAATAATCGCGCAATATCGAGCGCGACGAGGGCCGTGAAGTCAGGCTGGATCTGGGCGATATGGCGAAGATTGTCAAGCGCTCGCTGCAGATCGCGGCTTTGCATAGCCAAGGCGGCACGCAATTGCCAAGGGCGAACGGCTTGCGGCTGAGCCTGCATGGCTCGATCGAGGGCCTCCTGAGCGGCGGGCACATCGCCGGCCTGTTGGTGTTGCAGCGCCAGTTCGCACCAATAGTGCGCGATTTGGCGCCCATAACTCCCGGCGCCAAGCCGCTCGAGTTGGCCGGCAATGTCGATGGCCCGCGGCCATTCCTTGGTTCGTTCGTGAATTTGCAATAAGGCTGCCAGCGCCTCGGGCTGGTAGGGCGTCGTGGTGAGCGCCGTGTAAACCGATTCTGCACGGTCGAGCAACCCTGCCTTGAAAAAGTCCTGCCCCAAGGCCACCTGGGCACGTTGGCGCTCAGCTGCGGGGAGGTCTGCCCGTGACAGCAGGTTCTGGTGCACCCGCACCGCGCGCTCATACTCGCCTCGCCGACGAAACAGATTGCCGAGAGCAAAATGCAGATCTACCGTGTTGGGGTCAGCGGTGACGGCCTCGATGAAGGCGTCGATTGCCTTGTCCTGCTGTTCGCTTAGCAGAAAATTAAGGCCACGGAAATACGCAACGGGGGCATCGCGTCGGATTTCACCCTCGCGCTTCCATTGCTGCAAATCCAGCCGCGAAGCCAGCCACCCGAGCGCGAACATGATGGGCAGCGCGAGCAGCCACCACAGTTCAAACTCCATCGGGCGTTCCGTCGATCACGCCCGGGGCCGCGCGGATAGGTTCAATAGCCGTTGGTTCGGGGTTTTGCTTCGCCGCATGCGCGGCGCGCATGCGGCGATGGCGCATCCAGCCCGGCAACATCGCCAAGGCTCCCAGCACAGCGCCCAAGGTGAACGCTGCTAGCAGCAACACGAATAGCGGTGCCTTCCATTGGGTGCCGAACAGCAAATGCAGAACCGTCGGTTCGAGGTTATTCAGCGCCAAGCCGAATAACAGCATGAACAAAATGAGGCGAATGAACCAGTTGAGGGCGCGCATGGGGCGTTAAGCGTAAGTCACCGAGATCATTCTAGGCTTGCAATTGCCATAACCTAAGCGCCCAGCCTTGATGTGTGATGTGGCAGCAAAGGGCCTAGGCTTGTTCGGCAGCGACGGTAACTAGGCCTCAAGCCTGTGACGAGATCATGAAATCACATCTCAGGGCGCGCCGAAGGTCCCATCGGTGCTCTGGTCGACAAGAAGGCGCAAGGACTTTCCTGGCTTGAAATGCGGCATGCGCTTTTCGGGCACGACGACTTGTTCACCCGAGCGCGGATTGCGCCCGATGCGAGCGGGGCGGTGGCTGACGGAAAAACTGCCAAAACCGCGAATCTCCACGCGGTGGCCACTCTCCAGTGCCTCCGAGAGAGCATCGAGAATCGTTTTGACGGCGAGCTCTGCGTCGCGATGGGTGAGCTGGGCGAAGCGCTCGGCAAGCAAATCCACCAGATCGGAACGGGTCATGGGAAGGCTCGGGAAAGGATCAAGATATGGCACGCATGTGCTGAATGCGAGGCTCGAACCACGGGCGCGGCGTTCAAAAAAACGCCCGCGAGGTTTTTGACCTGCGGGCGATCGTTTGAATCTAGCTTACTCTTGGTTCTGGTTGTCGAGCTTAGCGCGCAGCAAGGCACCAAGGTTGGTCGTGCCTGTGGCTTCGCGTTGCTCGCCGGCCAACCGATTCATGACCTCCTGCTGGTCTACGCTGTCTTTGGCTTTGACCGAAAGCTGGATACTGCGGTTTTTGCGGTCGATATTGATGACCATGGCCGTAACTTCGTCACCATCTTTCAGCAAATTGCGTGCATCCTCGACACGGTCACGCGAGATCTCAGAGGCGCGCAAATAACCTTCAATATCCTGCCCAAGGTCAATAACGGCGCCCTTGGCATCCACGGACTTGACCGTGCCAGTGACGACCTTGCCCTTGTCATTGATGGCGGCAAAGTTCATAAACGGATCGCCTTCCATCTGTTTGATTCCGAGCGAAATGCGCTCGCGTTCAATATCAATGCCCAACACGACGGCCTCCACTTCCTGGCCTTTTTTGTAGTTTCGCACAGCGGCTTCGCCGGGCTCGTTCCATGACAAGTCGGACATGTGTACCAAGCCGTCAATGCCGCCGGGAAGGCCGATAAATACGCCGAAGTCCGTGATCGACTTGACTGGGCCAGTCACCTTGTCCCCTCGGTTGTGGTTCGCGGCGAATTCATCCCAGGGGTTGGGACGGCACTGCTTCATGCCCAAGCTGATGCGGCGACGGTCTTCGTCGATTTCCAGGACCTGCACCTCGACTTCGTCACCCAACTGAACGATTTTGTTAGGGGCGACGTTCTTGTTGGTCCAGTCCATCTCCGACACGTGAACCAGTCCTTCAATGCCGGGTTCAATCTCGACGAATGCGCCGTAGTCCGTGATATTCGTGATCTTGCCGAACAGGCGGGTGCCTGCAGGGTAGCGGCGGGCGACCCCGACCCAAGGATCATCCCCCATTTGCTTCAAACCTAGCGAAACGCGGTTTTTCTCGGCATCGTACTTAAGAACCTTGGCGGTAATTTCCTGGCCGGGTGTCACCACTTCGCTGGGATGACGCACGCGGCGCCATGCCAGATCCGTGATGTGCAGCAAGCCGTCGATGCCGCCGAGATCCACGAATGCGCCATAGTCGGTAATGTTCTTGACCACGCCAGTAACAATCTGGCCTTCCTTGAGATTTTCCAGGAGCTTGGCGCGCTCCTCGCCTTGGCTGGCCTCAACCACGGCACGGCGTGACAGGACGACGTTGTTGCGCTTGCGATCAAGCTTGATGACCTTGAACTCCATGGTCTTGCCTTCAAACGGCGTGGTGTCCTTGACCGGGCGCGTGTCAAGCAGCGAGCCGGGCAGGAAGGCGCGAATGCCGTTGATCATCACGGTGAGGCCGCCTTTGACCTTGCCGGTCACAGTTCCGGTGGCGAACTCGCCGGATTCCAATGCCTTTTCCAGCGACATCCAAGAAGCCAGACGCTTTGCCTTGTCCCGCGACAGCATGGTGTCACCGTAGCCGTTTTCGAGCGCGTCAATCGCCACGGACACGAAGTCGCCGACCTAGCCTTCCACCTCGCCATGGTCGTTCTTGAATTCTTCAATCGGGATGTACGCGTCAGATTTCAGTCCGGCGTTCACAATCACAAAATTGGGGTCGACACCGACCACTTCCGCGGTGATGACCTCACCGGTGCGCATGTCGCGCGTCTTGAGCGACTCTTCGAACAGGGCTGCGAAGGATTCGCCAGACGTACTGGCGCTGGGGTTGACTGACATGGAGGGACTTTCTCGTCCGCAAGAAGCCTTGCGGGGTTGGTTGCACAAACCTGGCGCGAAATTTCCAGCGCTCAGGAACATTGGCGCCACCACTGCAACACCTGATCGACGGTCTGATCAACGTCGAGCGCGGAGGTGTTCAATGGCACCGCGTCTTGGGCCGGCCTAAGAGCGGCAACGCTGCGTTTGCTATCACGCGCGTCACGCGCCTCAAGATCGCGCAAGACGTCAATTATTGTAGTCGAAATGCCTTGCGAAATCAATTGCTTATACCTGCGATCGGCGCGGGCTTGCACGTCGGCAGTTAGAAACACCTTTAGCCGCGCACTTGGGAACACCTCGGTGCCCATGTCCCGACCATCCGCCACTAAGCCCGGTGCGCGCCGCAGGCTGTGCTGCAGCGCGAGAAGCGACTGCCTTACTGCAGGCAATGAAGCGAGGGCGGAGGCTGCCCGGCCGACGTCCTCGGTGCGAATTGCGGCACTCACGTCCTCCGGCCCGACCCAAACCTGGCTGCCATCGCAGCGTATAGGCAAGCGCAAAGCCAGTTCACTCAGCCTCGCCTCGTCATCAAGCTTGATGTCTTGACGCAGCGCCAACAGGGCAGTAGTCCGGTACAGAGCGCCGGAGTCGAGATAGTGAAAACCCAGCATTGCGGCGACCTTTGAAGCCACAGTGCCTTTGCCCGAAGCGGTCGGCCCGTCTATGGCGATCACGGGAACCGGGCGTGCAACGGAAGCGAAGACTTGGAAATAGTCAGGAAAGGTCTTGGACACGCAGCCGGGGTCGAGGATGCGAATATCCGCCGGGCCGAAACTCGCCAGCGAAAAGCACATGGCCATGCGGTGGTCGTCATACGTACCAATGGCAGCGCTGCGCCATTGGCCGTCAGACAGCGGATGGACGCGTAGCCAGTCCTCTCCAGCTTCGACTTGGGCTCCAAGCTTGGCCAGTTCGGCGCCCATGGCGGCAATGCGGTCAGTTTCCTTTACCCTCCAACTGCCAATGCCGGTGAGTAGTGTGGGGGCATCCGCAAATAATGCAGTGATGGCCAGGGTCATCGCTGCATCGGGAATGGCGACACAGTCGATGATTCCGCCTGTCAGGCGCTTGCGCCCAGGTATCAGCCCGCTAGCGGAGATGAATCCGTCTCCCCATTCCACACGGGCGCCCAGGCGTTCGAGCACGCGGGCAAACTCGACGTCGCCTTGGATGCTGTGCGCGTCCACCCCCTCCACGCGCACCGCGTCGCCGGCACCGTGCAGGCTGCCAAGCACACCAGCTGCAAGAAAATATGATGCCGATGACGCGTCGCCCTCTACGGCCATACGACCTGGGCTGGTATAACGGCTACCAGCCGGAATGACGAAGCGCTGCCAATTCTCGTTTTCGACGTGCACACCGAAGCGGCAAAGCAATTCGAGGGTGATATGGACATACGGCCGCGAAATCAGCGTGCCAATGACCTCGACCACAACATCTTGCTGCTGTGAGACGAGGGGAAGCGCCAGCAGCAGCGCTGTCAGGAACTGGCTAGACACGTCGCCGCGCACGCGAATCGGTGTGTCCACGTTCGGGGTACCCAGATTGATGGCAAGTGGCGGATAGCCCAGCTGGTTGAGGTAGTCAATGGAACAGTTAATCGCTCGCAGCGCGTCGACCAGATCGCCGATAGGGCGTTCATGCATACGGGGCACACCGCTAAGCGTGTAGCTGCCGCCAAGCAGAGCGAGCGCTGCCGTGAGAGGCCGTATGGCCGTACCAGCATTGCCCATGAACAAATCAGCCCGGCGCTCTGGGAAGCGTCCTCCGCAGCCGTGCACAATGGTGTCGGTGCCTTGCGTGGACACGATCACACCCAGTGCGTGCAGCGCGGCGAGCATAACCCGGGTGTCATCGGAGTCCAGCAAGCCTGTAATGAGGGTTTTCCCCTCCGCAAGCGCCGCAAGGAGCAGCACGCGATTGGAAATGCTTTTAGAGCCGGGCAAAAGCGCAGTGCCACCGGCGCCTATGAGCGGGGGCATGTCTAAATAATCAGACGATATCATCGGCGGGTGATGGTGAGGCCCAATCCTTGCGAGATTGGCTGGCTTGACGAATCAAGGATTCCAGCACGCTCCAATTGCCTTGGCGCATTTGGGCCTCGAATCCGGCAATAGCCTGCTTGAATAATTGCAACTGCTCAAGTACTTCAGTTCCGTTCGTCTGGAAGATGTCGCGCCACATCGTCGGGTCGCTCGCGGCGATGCGTGTGAAATCGCGAAAACCGGGCCCTGCCAGTTGTAAATAGCTTCCACCCTTAGACTGGCGCGCGATGGCATATACGTAAGCGAACGCCAATAAATGTGGTAGATGGCTAACCGCGGCAAAAGCTGCGTCATGGTCTTGCGGGCTCATGACCGAGACCACGCCTCCCACAGCCTCCCAAATCTGGGTGGCGACCTCGACGAAGCGGTCTGGGTTCTCGACCATCGGGGTAATAACCACGCGCCTGCCATCGAACAAAGCGGATCTTGCATACTGCACCCCGCTGTTCTCGCTTCCGGCAATCGGATGGCAAGGCACGAACTGCCGGCTTTTCTCTCCCAGCGCCTCCTGCGCTGCTAGCGCGACGTCGCCCTTGGTGCTGCCCACATCCATCACCAGCGCGTACTGCGCCACTCCAAGCCGGATTTGCTTAAGCAGCGGTCCGATGGCGGATACGGGAACCGCGAGCAGGATGAGGTCGGCACCGGTTGCAGCATGCAAAGCGGAGTCTGCGCCTTGGTCGATAATGCCGGCGGCCTTGGCGGCTTTGAGGGTCGACGGGGATTTGCTGTAGCCCACCACCTCTTGTGCCAGCCCCGCGTGCTTCGCGGCTAGTGCGAACGAGCCTCCCAACAGACCCAGGCCCAGAATGGCCAAGCGCTTGAATTGCGTTCGAGGTGGAGTGTCCGAGTCGGCGTACCCGCCGATAAGCGTATCCATGACTCAAACCGTCGCGAGCGCCATTTGCAAAGCTTCGATGCAGCGCGCATTCTCGGTCTGAGTGCCCACAGAAATACGCAGCCACGCCCCCAAGCCGTAGTTGGCGACGGGACGCACGATCACGCCCTTCGAGAGCAATGCGGCATTGACGCGCGCGCCCGCTTGGTCGTCCTCACCCACTCGCACCAGCAAAAAATTGCAATAGGAGGGGATGTAGCGCAGACCCATCGCCTCAAAGGCTTGTGTCAATTGCGCCATGCCCCTTCGGTTGGTTTCGACGGATTGATCGAGAAAATCTTGATCATTCAGGGCGGCAATCGCCGCAGCCTGTGCCACGGTGCTAGTGTTGAACGCGGAACGCACACGGTTGAGCACGTCGGCCAAGGCGGGCTGTGCAGCCGCATAGCCCAAGCGTAAGCCCGCAAGGCCGTAGGCCTTGGAAAACGTACGAGACACCACGAGATTCGGATGTTCGCGTAGCAGGGCAATGCTGTCCGTGCGCAAGGCGGGATCGATATATTCGACGTAGGCTTCGTCGAGTACCACGACCACGTCGGCTGGCACTTGTTTCATGAATGCGGCGATGGCGTCATGCGTGGCCAGTGTGCCCGTGGGGTTGTTTGGATTGGCCACGTAAACCAGCCGAGTATTGCGTTCAATGGCGGCTGCCATCGCGGGCAAATCATGCCCGTAGTTCTTTGCCGGCACCACCTGATGCCGCGCGCCAGCCTGCTGCACGGCAAGCGCATAGACAAGGAAGCTATATTGCGAGTAGACGCACGAGTCGCCCTCACTCAACAAGGCACGCGCAGCCATCTCGAGGATGTCGCTGGAGCCGTGACCCAGGACGATCCAGTCAGCCGGCACGCGTAGATGCGCGGCGAGCGCTTGGCGCAGAACATAACCGTCGTTGTCGGGGTAGCGTGCAGTTTCGCTCAGCGCGTCAATGACAGCTTGTCGCGCCTTGGGTGACATCCCCAGCGGGTTTTCATTGGAGGCGAGCTTGACGATATTGGCCTCGTCCATGCCAATCTCACGGGCTACTTGCCCGATCGGGCGCCCAGCAACGTAGGGTGATATTGTGCGGACGTACTCTGCGCCCCAGCGCGGGGACGTGTTTGTGGTAGATGACATCGCTAGCGGTGGAAGGTGGTGATTAGTCCGGGGGGTCAATCCTGCCAGACTGGATACGAGCCAAGTTGTTTGAAAAACGCGCACTGGTTGCGCAGATCCTCGAGAGCAGCGTGCACTGCAGTGTCTTCGCTGTGGCCTTCAATATCCACGTAGAAGAGGTATTCCCACCCTCCGGAGCGAGCTGGACGGGATTCAAAGCGGGTCATGCTCACGCCGTGGTCGGCCAATGGCTTGAGCATCGCCACCATTGCGCCGGCGCGGTTTGGAACTGCGAGAATCAGGCTTGTGCGGTCGTGGCCGGTGGGATTCGCGGCGTGGGGCCCAAGCACGATGAAGCGTGTCCGATTTTCAGCTTCGTCCTGGATATGCGCGGCGGCCACGTGCAGGCCATAGAGTGAGGCAGCTTGCTCTCCGGCGAGGGCGGCTAGCCGCTCATCTTCTACGGCTAAGCGCGCACCTTCGGCGTTGCTGGAAACAGCTCGACGCTCCACGCCAGGTAGGTGGGTGTCCAACCACTGTCGGCACTGCGAGAGCGCCTGTGGATGCGCAAGGACAGCTGAAATACCGTCCAGGCCCGGCTGTTTGCGCAGGAGGTTATGGTGGATGGCCAAGCTGATCTCGCCGCAAATGTGCACGGGATGGGTCAGCAGTAGGTCCAATGTTCGGGCTACCGCGCCCTCGGTCGAGTTCTCGATGGCGACTACGGCGTAGGCGCAGGCGCCGCTCAACTGTTTGCGGAAAACCTCGTCCAGGTTCGCACACGCGATGAAGTCTCCACTGGAGCCGAAGAATCGCCGCGCTGCCTCCTCGCTGTAGGTGCCAGCGGGGCCGAGAAAGGCCACTAGCTGCCGCGCCTCAAGTGCTCGGCAGGCTGACATGATCTCACGCCACACGGCCGCCAAACCCTCGTCCAAAAGCGGGCCGTTATTGGCCTTCTGGACCTTGGTGATGACGTCACGCTCGCGTTCAGGCCGGAATACGGGTAGCCCGAGCCGGTGCTTCATGCGCCCGATTTCCTGTGCCAGCTGAGCTCGCTGGTTGAGAAGATCCAGCAATTGCCGATCCAGTGCGTCAATGCGCTCTCGAAGCGGAAGGAAGTCGGTGTCCATGAACGGTAAGGTCTTTCAGTGGCTTCTTTCGAATTCGCGCATGTAGTCCACCAGCTGCTGTACGCCCGACAGCGGCATGGCGTTATAGATGCTGGCGCGCATACCGCCTACGGACTTGTGTCCCTTGATTTGCAGAAGACCGCGTTCAGCGGCACCTTGCAGAAAGGGTTCATTGAGGTGTTCGTCACGCAGGAAAAACGGCACATTCATGCGGGAGCGACACACCGGATCCACACGGTTCGTGAACAGGGCAGATTCATCAATGCATCGGTATAACAAGTCAGCTTTCTTGCGGTTGCGTTCGGCGATGGCAGCAATGCCCGTAAGCCCATCCTCTGTCTGCCGTTTGAGCCACTGAAACACAAGGCCGGCGATGTAGATGGCATAGGTTGGAGGCGTGTTGTACATCGACGTGTTCTTGGCAACAACGCTGTAATCGAAGGCGCTCGGGCACACGGCCAGCGCACGCCCCAGCACCTCTCGGTGCACGATCACCAGTGTGAGCCCTGCGGGGCCGATGTTCTTCTGCGCACCGGCGTAGATGCATGCGTGGGCGCTGACATCGATGGGCCGTGACAAGATCGTCGATGACATGTCAGCCACCAGCGGCAGGGAGAACTGCGAAGGCAGGGTGTGGAACTCCACGCCGTCGATAGTCTCGTTTGCACAGTAGTGCAGATATTGGGCATCGACCCGTGGCTGCCACTGCGAGAAGGGCGGGATAATGCCACGATTGCTGGTTTCATAGGTGTTAATGACGACGTGCACGTTGCAATATTTGCGCGCCTCGAGCTGGCTTTTTTGCGACCATGCACCCGTGACGACGTAATCTGCCTTGGCTCCTCGCGACAGATTCAAGGGCACGATGGCGTTTTCGGCCAGCGCACCGCCTTGCATGAACAGCACGTGGTAGTCGGCCGAAATTCCCAGCAACTCCCGAAGATCCGCCTCAGCCTGGGCAATGATGCGTCCGAAATGTGGGCCGCGGTGGCTCATTTCCATGACGCTCATACCGCTGCCTTGCCAGTCAAGCATCTCGGCGGCGGCCTGTTGCAGAACTTCCTCGGGTATTGCTGCGGGGCCTGCAGAAAAATTGTAGGGGCGGGCTGACATGGGAACGGTGACCATATCAGGCCTCGTCGGCGGGCAACGGCGCGCCGGATTCGGCGTCTTCGGGCTGCGCGTCGGATTCGGCCACCCGCTGCACGCCAATGAGATTGGCTTTTTCGTCCAGCGCGATCAAGGTCACCCCTTGCGTTGCGCGGCCAAGTTCTCGAATTTCCGCGACCCGCGTGCGCACCAGCACGCCGGTGTCCGTAATCAGCATGATCTCATCGTCCGTGCGTACCAAGCAGGCCGCTACCACTTTCCCGTTGCGTTCACTCGTCTGGATGGCGATCATGCCCTTGGTTCCGCGGCCATGACGCGTGTATTCGCCGATAGGGGTGCGCTTGCCATAGCCATTCTCGGTGGCGGTGAGCACACTTTGGCTTTCATCCTCAGCAACCAGCATAGCGATCACCTGCTGCCCTTCTTCGAGATGCATGCCCCGTACGCCGCGTGCCTCACGACCCATAGCGCGCACGTCGTTTTCGTCGAAGCGCACGGCCTTTCCAGCATTTGAGAAGAGCATCACGTCGTGCTTGCCATCGGTAATGGCCACCCCAACCAAGTAGTCGTCGTCGTCGAGGCCGCAGGCAATGATGCCAGCAGTACGGCGGTTGGCGAAGGCGGCGACTGGTGTTTTCTTTACGGTGCCGCGCGCAGTGGCCATGAAAACAAAATGATCCTCGTCGAAAGCCTTGACGGGCAGTACTGCGGTGATCTTTTCACCTGCGCTAAGCGGGAACAGGTTCACCAGTGGCCTGCCACGTGAGCCACGGCCGCCCTGCGGTGCCTCATAGACCTTCATCCAGTACACGCGCCCACGGTTCGAAAAGCACAGCAGCATGTCGTGGGTGTTGGCCACGAACAATTGGTCGATCCAGTCATCTTCTTTGGTTCCGGTGGCAAGCTTGCCGCGGCCACCGCGCCGCTGGGCTCGGTATTCGTCGACCGGCTGGCTTTTCACGTAGCCCACATGCGAGATGGTCACCACCATTTCCTGCGGAGCAATAAGGTCTTCGATGTCGAGTTCCGTGGCATTTGGCTCGACTCGCGAACGGCGCGCGTCATTGAATTCGCCTTTCAGAGCCGTCAGCTCGTCGGCAATGATTTGAGTGATGCGTTCGGGCCGCGCAAGGATGTCAAGGAGATCGGCAATCTGCGCCATCACGTCCTTGTATTCCTGCACGATCTTGTCCTGCTCCAGTCCCGTGAGGCGCTGCAGGCGCATCTGCAGAATCTCCTGGGCTTGAGCGTCCGACAGGTAGTAGCCTGACGGCTTTAAGCCATAGTGAGGATCGAGATCACTTGGCTGGAAGTCTTGGGGATTGCCTTCGACGCGCCCGAGCATTGCGCGTGCCTCGCCTGGCTCCCACACTTCCGCGAGCAGGCGTTCTTTTGCAATTGGGGGCGTCGGGGCCGCCTTGATTAGCTCGATCATCCGATCCAGATTGGCCAGCGCCACGGCAAGGCCTTCGAGCACGTGGCCGCGATCGCGAGCCTTGCGCAACTCAAACACACTCCGGCGGGTGATGACTTCACGCCGATGCTGCAGGAAGGATTGCAGCATCTGTTTGAGGTTGAGCAGGCGCGGCTGACCGTCTACCAAGCACACCATGTTTACGCCGAATGTATCCTGCAGCTGGGTTTGCTTGTACAGCTTGTTGAGCACCACTTCGGCAAGCTCGCCGCGCTTGAGTTCAATCACGACGCGCATGCCGGACTTGTCCGACTCGTCTTGAATGTGGCTGATTCCTTCGAGCTTCTTCTCTTGCACCAGCTCGGCAATGCGCTCCAGCAGCGTGCGCTTGTTCACCTGGTAGGGCAGTTCATCGACGATGATGGCTTGACGTTGGCTGCGTTCGATGTCCTCGAAGTGGCAGCTCGCACGCATGATCACGCGACCTCGTCCGGTGCGGTAAGCCTCGCGGACGCCACTCAGTCCATAAATGATCCCGGCAGTCGGAAAATCAGGCGCGGGAATATGCTGCATCAGTTCCTCGACGTCGGCCTCGGGATGCCGCAGCAGGTGCTGGCAACCATTGATGATTTCGCCAAGGTTGTGTGGCGGAATATTGGTGGCCATCCCCACAGCAATTCCTGCCGATCCGTTAAGCAGCAGATTTGGGATGCGCGCCGGCAGAACCAGTGGTTCCTGCTCGGAACCGTCGTAATTGGGCCCGAAATTGACGGTTTCCTTGTCAATGTCGGCCAGCATTTCGTGGGCAATTTTGGAAAGACGGATTTCCGTGTAGCGCATTGCTGCCGCATTGTCACCATCAACGGAGCCGAAGTTGCCCTGGCCGTCTACCAGCATGTAGCGCAAGGAGAAATCCTGCGCCATTCGCACGATGGTGTCATAGACCGATTGGTCACCGTGCGGATGGTATTTACCGATCACATCGCCCACGATACGAGCAGACTTTTTGTAAGGGCGGTTCCAGGAGTTGCTCAGCTCATGCATCGCAAACAGCACGCGCCGGTGCACTGGCTTCAAACCGTCGCGCACATCGGGCAGGGCACGCCCGACAATGACGCTCATCGCGTAGTCGAGGTAAGAGCGGCGCATTTCTTCTTCCAGGCTTACCGGAAGGGTTTCTTTGGCGTAGGCGGACATTCGTGACCCAGTGCAGGGCGCCGCCGCGCGTGTTAGAGAGCGGCGCCAATAAAAATCAAGCCTTCAATGGTAGCAGCGCGGGTTGGGACTTCAGCGGGGCGCCCAAAGCCCCAATTCGTGCTTGTTTGGGCACTACAAGCTTCAAGGTCAGTGCATGCGCAAGGGTCATCAAAGCGCTGGTCGCTGTTGCAGAATTGAAACTCCTGAAGGTTAATCCGGGTGAGCCTTTACGGTCTCCCTATAAATGGCAGCCTTGACGACTTATCATGTACGCATAAGATTGATTGCGGTCCTTACTATTGAAAGGAAAGAACGATGATTAAAGCCAACAAATTCGCAAGACTTTTGATCGTGTCCGCGCTTGCCGCCTCTGCGACGACGGTTGCCTTCGCTCAAGACGCCAAAACCATTGACAACTGGAAGAGCCCGTTTGGATTGAATTGGAAAAACGGTGACAATTCACTGTGCTGGCGTGACAATTTCTGGACCCCGGCTACCGCCGCCCAGGGTTGCGACGGCGCTATTGTTGCTAAGGCAGCGCCGGCACCCGCGCCTGCGCCAGTACCCGAAGCTGCTCCGGCCCCTGCTCCGGCCCCTGCTCCAGTCCCGGTCAGTCAAAAGGTGACGTACTCGGCTGATGCGTTCTTCCAGTTCGACAAGGCCGTGCTGCAACCTGCAGGTAAACAGGCGTTGGACGATCTGGCTCAGAAAATCAAGGCCGTCAATCTTGAAACTGTGGTTTCCACCGGCTACACAGATAGCTTCGGTAGCGTTGCGTATAACCAGAAGCTTTCCGTGCGGCGTGCCCAAGCGGTCAAGGCTTATTTGGTGAGCAAGGGCATCCCAGCTGACAAGATCTACATCGAAGGCAAGGGCAAGACCGACTTCCGCGTCGACCCGAAGAGCTGCAAAGGTACGTTCAAGAAGCGTGTCGAATGCCAAGCCCCCAACCGCCGCGCTGTGGTTGAGATCGTTGGCTCCCACATGGTGACCCAGTGAGTCGCCTCGACGCTGCCAAAAACCCCGCTGCGGCGGGGTTTTTTCATGGAATGCGCATTGCCCCCTATGGAGCTGCCATCCGGCGCTACGTGTAACCTATCGGTGTCTTTGAATCGGGTGTCTTGATGAATGCGGAAGCCTCGGAACTGAAGAAATTTGCGGATGCCGCGCACCGGTGGTGGGATTTGGACGGGGAATTCAAACCGTTGCACGACATCAATCCCATTCGCCTAAGCTGGATCGCCAGTCATGCAACACTTGGCGGCGCCCGGGTGCTTGACATCGGCTGCGGTGGCGGAATCCTCAGCGAGTCCATGTCAGCTCAGGGCGCTGAGGTGACGGGAATTGACTTGGGTGACAAGGCGTTGAAGGTGGCCCGTTTGCACGCATTGGAAGCCGGGATCAAGGTTGACTACCGGCTTGTGTCAGCGGAGCAACTGGCCGCTGAGCAGCCAGGAAGTTTCGATGTGGTGTGCTGCATGGAAATGCTCGAACATGTGCCGCGCCCGGCTTCCATCGTGCAGGCAGCAGCCGAACTCGTGCGCCCCGGAGGTTTTGTCTTTTTCTCGACGATCAACCGCAACGCGAAGGCATTTGCACTTGCAATACTCGGCGCCGAATACCTCCTGCGCATGCTGCCCAAAGGCACGCACGAGTATGCGAAGTTCATTCGCCCGAGTGAGCTCGCCGCATGGGCCCGACAAGCGGGTCTCGATCTAGTTGAATTCAAGGGCCTTGAGGTCAGTCTTCTCGATCGCAGCTTCCGTCTGAGTAGGAATGTGGACGTGAACTATTTCCTTGTGTGTAGGCGCCCTGCATGACCGGCGTGTACAAGGCCATCTTGTTCGATCTTGATGGAACATTGGCGGATACGGCGCCCGATCTTGCCGCGGCAGTAAATCGCATGCGCATTGATCGCGGCTTGCCCGCGCTGCCAGTTGAGGAGCTTCGTCCCATGGCTTCTCACGGAGCGCGTGGATTGCTCCAGATAGGCTTTGGGACGGCGCCGAGGGATCCAGGCTACGAGGCGATGCGCGACGAGTTTCTTCACAATTATGCACAGAACATCTGCGTGCACACGCAGCTTTTCCCTGGTGTAGACCAGGTTCTTGGGTATCTGGATCGACACGCGGTTCCTTGGGGCATTGTGACCAACAAGATTGCGAGACTCACGCTCGCTTTGCTCGACGCCATGCGTCTACCGTCCCAGCCCGCATGTGTCGTCAGCGGCGACACCACCGCCAATCCCAAACCAGCGCCTGATCCTTTGTTGCATGCGGCAGCCATGATCGGGGTTGCGCCCGCCCAATGTCTTTATGTGGGGGACGATCTGCGTGACATGCAATCCGCGCAGTCCGCAGGCATGGGCGCCGCAGCGGCCGCTTACGGTTATTGCGGTCGGCAAGAACCGCGCAGCTGGGGCGCACACTACGTCATAGAGCAACCGGAACAGTTGCTCGATCTAGGCTTGGTGTGAACCCGGCTGTGACCCCTACACAATAGGCGCAATGTCTTTGCCATACGGAAAAAAAGACAGACCGGCCAGTTTAAGGTGTTGCAAAGCGAACGGAATCCCGATAATGGTGGCGGCGCATGCTAATGCCGCCACCAAGTGCCCAAGTGCGAGCCACCAACCGAACAACACGGCCCAGACCAGGTTGCCCAGCGCGCTGAAGGCACCTGCCACGGTACCTTCAGGTTTGTCCACGACGCGTCTTCCAAAAGGCCAGAAACTGAAGGTTCCGATGCGAAATGCGGCAATGGCCCAGGGTATTCCGACGATGGTGATCGAGCAAAGCAGGGCTGCAACCCACCAGGCTATGGCCATGAGGAGGCCGCCAAAGATTAGCCAGATAATGTTGCCGAGAAGCCGCATGGATGCGTTGGAGGGGCGCGGAAGAAATCAGACGCTGAAGTCTAATGCTTACTCGTTGCCATGGGCTGTCCGCCGTGTTGGTATGAGTCACAGATGCGTGACGTGCACATCCTCTGCATGCAGATCCATGTGCAGTGGAGCTCCAGGAGCAAGGGGCCACCCGCGCAATTGCCATGGCAGTACGTGAGCCACGATTAGGACACCCTGGGCGAGTTCGCACCGCAGCTGGACAAACGAGGGAAATGGCGTCATTTCCAGCAGTCGAGCCTCCATCCGGTTTCCCAAGCCTGCGGGCGATTGTGCCGCGGGACCAACGATGACGTTAGCGGCGCGCACGCACACGTGGACCGGCCTTCCAGAGATTAGTGTGCTGTCACCGCTTGCATTTGACGTAGCTTCCAGACACGTCACGCCCAACGGGCCAATGTGTACCCGTAAACGTCCGGTCGGAGTGACCGAGGCAACCTTGCCCGCCCAGATGTTCTCGACACCCAGAAGCTGTGCGGTCAGCACGTCGGCAGGGCGCGCGAACACCTCTGCGGCCGGAGCACACTGGCGCAGTTCACCCTCATGCATCACACCCACCATCTGGCCGAGCGCCATGGCCTCAGTCGGGTCGTGCGTGACAATGATGGATGGAGCATTGCACCGCCGCAAATGGCGGGCCAGATCTTCGCGCAGGCCCGGACGGGCGGAAGGATCAATAGCGGAAAGCGGTTCGTCAAGCAACACGATGTTGGGCGCTCCTGCCAACGCTCGGGCAAGCGCCACACGCTGGCGCTCCCCTCCGCTCAACTGCCCGGGGCGGCGCGCGGCAAGCGCGCGCAGATTGAACCGATCGAGCAGGCCGTGGAGATCTTCCGAGGCAAGGCGTCCAAACTGCAGATTTTCCGCGACGCTGCGATGCGGAAATAGAGCGTCGGTCTGAAATAGATAGCCGACACGGCGTGACTCGGGTGGTGCCTGCGTGCAGTCGCGCCCAGCAATCCATATCCGCCCGTCTTGCGGATCAAGGAACCCAGCAATTGTGTCGAGCAGCGTACTCTTGCCCGCGCCGTTGGGCCCAACCAAGGCAAGTGTTTGTCCAGCCTGAAGTCGCAGGCTGATCGGTTTGCTGCGGTAGTGACCTACCGCCGTAACGAGCCGGTGTAGTTCGAGCGCAGGCCCAGACGACATTGGCGCAGCGCGCACTGCCTCGGAACTAGCCAGTGCGTTCGAGGCGACGTCCATAGGCCAGCAGCCGCAGAATCCAGAAAAGCCCGAGCACGATAATCAAGAACAGTACGGCTGCCGCGACCGATTGATTAAGCCCAGCCTGCAAGAAGAGCTCGTAGATCTTTACTGGGGCGCTCATCGGATAGTAGGCGAGGAGGACCACGGCGGCGAATTCGCCGATGGCACGCGCAAAGCAAAGCGTCAAACCGGTCATCACTCCGCGCCAGGCCAATGGCAGGCTTACTTTCGCGAAGGTTTCCCAAGGGCTGGCCCCCAGGCTTCGAGCTGCCTTTTCCAGACGAGGATCAATGGAATCAAAGCCCACCAGCGAAGCGTTCACTGCATAGGGTAGGCCAACGTACGCCATGGCCAAGACCACACCAGCGAACGTGCCCCAAAACGACAACCCAACGTGCGCGGCGGCTGGTCCGAGCCAACCATTGCGGGAAAACACCAGAAGTAGCGCGATGCCTGCAATGGTGTGGGGGATCGTCAGTGGCAAATCGACGACCGCTTGCACGATGGATTTGCCGCGAAACTGCTGGCGTGCCAACACGTATGCGAGCGGCACGCCCAGAAGCATGGACATGAGCGTTGCAAGTCCGGCCCCCTCAAGGCTGACGAAAAAGGAGTCGCGGATACCGGCGTGCATGGCTGCGTCCCGCAGCTGACCGAGAGAGGGTCGCAGCAGGAGCGCCAGCAGGGGCAAGCTGATGAACGCGAGCACCACACTGGCAGCTAGCCAGAATATCCAGAACATCAGACCGCGCTGGGCCTTCATTGATGTACAAGCTTCGTGTGGATGGCGCGCAGGCGCGCGCATAGGCATCTAGTGCCGATGCGCGATACCGTCACTGACCCGGCCAAGTGACCGTGAGCTTACGCAGCATCTGCGGCATCTTGTCGCCATGTTGGGCGTAGGCAGGATGCACCGGTGTAAAGCCGTTTTCCTTGATCAATGCCTGCCCCTTCGGCCCCAACAGGTAAGCAATGAATTCGGCGGCGAGTTTCGGGTGCGGTGCCTTTTCGGGAATGGTTAGCGCGTAGACAATGGGGCGCCCTGGCAAGTCGCCGTTCGCGGTGTGCGCTGTGGCATGCGCATAGTCAGCGGCGAACCGAGGATTGCTCAAGTTAATTTGCGCCGGCAGCTTGATGTAGTTGAGATGATGTTGCAGCGCATCCGATTGGTAGATGGCCAAATAGTCAATCTGCCCGAGTTGAAGCGCCGATATCAGGTCAGTTTCCGTGTCGCGCATATTCGTCTTGGGCGCGTTCGCGAGCACTTTTGTCGCAAGCTGGGGGCTGTGGTAATACTTCGAGGCAAGATCCAGCATTTGCAGAGTCTGGTAGCCAGAAGGATCTGTATTCGGGTTGGATCGACCAATCTGCACTCCAGGCCGGCTTAGTACCTTATACCAGTTCTTTGCATTGATCGTGCCGGCGTCCTTGCTCTTTGGCGTGTATACGAAGGTGATGGCGTTGCCCAAAAAGCCAATCGACCAATCGGCTGTGGCAGCCTGGCTTCCGTGGGCGTACATGTATTTGGGGATGACTGAGTAATCGGCCACTGCCACCACGTCGGCCGGCTGATGTAGCTCAGTGACCATTTTGACCATCTTCACACTGCCGCCGAATTGTGGCTGCACGGTGACGCCAGGATGCAATTGTTCAAAGCTTTTTGCCGCTTCCTTGAAGGTTTTTCCCAGCGTGCCTGCGGCAAAAATTGTGAGGGTTTCGGCTTGGGCCTGTGTGGCTGCTGCGAAGGCCAGGACACCGACTACGGTCGCCATCCTGGAGGCTTTGATGATATTTCGGGTGTGCATGTGGATCTCCATTCTCGTTTTTATCGATGAATGGCCGTCCAGCTACGCGTGGCGGCCGCTGGAAATGTTCACCGTTCGATGGACATTTCCAGCATATCGTATGCGAGAACACATGCGCGGTGCACGGTTGTCGTGGTTTAAAGGGGGAAACGATCAGCGTGGACGGCGCTGTGCCGATTTGGGCCGGAACGCAGCGCAAACGTCAGGGTTCGTCTCCATGTAAGGCCCGCCAATCAGGTCCACACAATACGGTACGGCCGTGAAGACGCCCTTAACGGTGACCTGTCCTTGGGCGTCACGCACGCCTTCGAGTGTTTCGCGAATGGATTTGGGCTGTCCAGGCAGGTTAATGATTAAGGTGGATCGGCGAACGACGGCGACCTGCCTTGAAAGAATCGCAGTAGGGACGAAGTGCAAA
Organism: Pseudomonadota bacterium; assembly: GCA_021807445.1. Classification (GTDB taxonomy): domain Bacteria; phylum Pseudomonadota; class Gammaproteobacteria; order Burkholderiales; family Burkholderiaceae_C; genus Thiomonas_A. The sequence continues at coordinate 13,161 of JAKBCY010000001.1, read as the reverse complement.
CTGATGCGCCGCATCTCCTCCCCGAAACCAGGCAACACCTTGTCGGCCACGTCCATCGTGGCCTCCGGTGTGACGTCCCGCACAGCCGGGCCCGTCCCGCCTGTGGTCAGCACCAAGTGGCATCCAGCTTCGTCCACCAATTCGCGCAAAGTCTGTGCAATGGTTCCGCGGTCGTCTGGAATAAGGCGCTCGGAGAATCGCATGTCGTTGCGCAAGGCGCTCCCTAACCAATCTCGCAAAGCTGGCAGGCCTTCGTCGGCGTAGACGCCGCTGGATGCGCGGTCGCTGATTGACACCAGGCCGATGTGGACCGCGTCGAAATCGGCTGCAGGCAAAGGGTCACGGACTGTCGGGTTCATGGTCTTGAGGTTCGAGCAGAGCTTTTAGTCGTTGGAAGAGCGCACGGTACTGGCGCGGGGGTTTGCCGGCGTCCTTTTCGGCGCGCGTTGCACGCACCAATTGCCGCAGATCTTGTGCATCGGCATGTGGGTACTGGCTGAGAAACGCACTGAGGGCATCGTCGCCGCTGAGCAGGCGCGCGCGCCAGTCTTCAAGCAGGTGCATACGCGCTACGGCTTCACGGCTATCGCCCGTGGCATCCAGTAGAGCTTGGCGCAGCGGCGCGGGATCGATTTTGCGCATGAGCTTACCGATGTACTGGGCATGGCGCCGACGCCCCTCGTGCGAGTGGATGCGTTGCATTTCGCGCAAGGCCTGGCGCAGGTCATCGCGCACATCAAGAACGTCGATGCGGTGAGGAGGAAGCGCGGCAAGGCTTTCGCCCAAGTCCTGAAGAGCCTGCATCTCTCGCTTGAGCTGGCTTTTGCTGGGAGGAAGCTCTCGCTCAGCGAGGGCATCTTGATCGTGGGGCTTTGTTGCCGATGTGCGTAAGGTTCTCATCGACCGGTATTATCGTTTCGCTTGAGCGAAGACGGGTTTGGCAGCATCATCGGCCCGGTAGCATTGTGGAGCTTCGCATTCCATTTCCAAGACCAGCAAAGGTTCACTGTGGGCCAATTCGCATTCACCAAATCTCAATTTCAAGACCTGGCTGCTGTGGCGCTACAGGAGGCTCGAAACGCCGGGGCCACCGATGCGGCCGTAGAAATCTCAGAGGGCCAGGGGCTCAGCGTGAACGTGCGCCGCGGAAAGATCGAGCAGGTCGAGCACAATACCGACAAGGGGTTGGATCTCACGGTTTATGCGGGGCTGCGTAAGGGTCACGCCAATACTTCGGACTTTTCGCTGGAGGCCATCCGCCGCACCGCATTGGCCGCATTTGATATAGCCCGCTACACGGCTGAAGACGAATGCGCGGGCCTTCCGGAGCCCGATCTGTTGGCGAAGTCTGTGCGTGATCCCATGCTCTACCATCATTGGAAGGTGGACGTGCAAGCAGCCGCGGAGCTCGCGCATCGCGCCGAAGAGGCCGCTTTCGCCACCGACCGTCGCATTCGTAACAGTGAAGGCGCGAGCGTCTCGGCCCAACATATGCACTTCGTGCTGGCGAACAGCCGCGGGTTTTCCAACGGTTATGCGAGCAGTCGCCACAGCCTGTCGTGCGTGCCCATTGCTGGCCGAGGCAATGACATGCAGCGTGACTACTGGTACAGCAGCAAGCGCAATCCGGCTGAACTGGCACGGCCGGAGGTCGTGGGGCGATACGCCGCGGAGCGCGCGTTGTCGCGTCTACGCGCTCGCAAGCTACCAACTGGGCAATATCCCGTGCTTTTTGAAGCGCCATTGGCCGCGGGTCTAATCGGGTCGCTTGTGCACGCGGCGAGCGGCGGAACGCTGTACCGCAAGGCATCTTTCCTGGTCGATCATCTAGGCAAGCAAGTGATGGCGCCACACCTCGATTTGGTGGAAGACCCCAAAGTTCCTGATGGCATGGGCTCGGCACCGTTTGACGATGAAGGTGTCCGTACTCGCGCGCGGCGTGTGGTGAGGGCAGGGCGCTTGGAAGGCTACTTCTTGTCCAGCTATTCGGGGCGCAAGCTCGGGATGCCCACAACGGGTAACGCGGGCGGCCCGCATAACCTGACGCTGACGAGCCGGCTCACACATTCGGAAGATGACCTGCCAGCCATGCTGCGCAAGCTGCATCGCGGTTTGTTCGTGATCGAGCTCATGGGCCATGGCGTCAACTACGTCACCGGTGATTACTCGCGCGGCGTCATGGGCTTCTGGGTGGAAGACGGTGTCATTCAGCACCCCGTGCAGGAAATCACGATCGCTGGCAATCTTCGTCGCATGTTTCTGGGCATCGCGGCAGTCGGCAGTGACGTGTACCAAAGCGGAAGCCGTCGAACCGGATCCGTTCTTCTCGATGCGATGACTGTGGCCGGTAGTTGAACCCGGCGGCTGCAGCGCAGACGCCTGAAGTCGACCGCTGCAGCGCAGCAAGCATCAAAGACGTTTCCCAAACCGATGGTGCGGGCATGGCACCCATGTCACATGCCAAATGCATGCGCATATCCGGTTCAGCGACGCGGAATGCGTCGCCTTGCAACGCTTGGGGCTGCTTCCATGCGATTCGCGCATGCCAAGTGCGCACCAAGGTAAGACACGCTAGGCAAAGAGCGGCACCGCGAGGCGGTTACTTCGATGAAAATTTGGAGTCAGGATTTGCGCTCGTACAGAGCGAAGTCAAAAGCCGGAAGGTCTGCCGTGGCTTTATGTGGATCGCGACTTGCCTGGACGAATGATGAACGATCCCATGCGGGAAAATGTGTGTCGCCTTGCGCATCCGCATGGATTTCAGTGAGCCACAATTGTTGCGCCAGCGGCAGGGCTTCCGCGTAGATCTCGCCGCCGCCCACCACGAACACCTCGGGAGCATCGGTACAGAGCTGCAACGCAGTGTGCAATGACCTGGCGACCTCGGCGCCGCGTGCGACGTACGCTGGATCACGGCTAATTACGACATTGCGTCGCCCCGGTAATGGCCTGCCAATGGATTCCCAGGTTTTGCGCCCCATCAGGATGGGGTGCCCTAACGTGACCCGCTTGAAGTGGGCTAAATCGGCGGGTAGGTGCCAAATGAGGGTATTGCCTTGACCGATCACCCCATTGCGTGAAACTGCAGCGATGATGGCTACGCGTGGCAGTGCAGCAAGGGGCGGAGTCGTTGAGGAATTTGTTGGCATTGCATTGCTTTCAAACGGCAACCGGGGCCTTGATTGCCGGGTGGTGCTGATAATCGACCACATCAATGTCGTCGAGGGTATAGTCGAACACGGTAGGTGGACGGCGCTTAAACCGGAGGCTGGGTGCTGGGTATGGCGGGCGCGAGAGCTGTAGCCGCACTTGTTCAAAGTGATTGTGATAGATGTGGCAGTCCCCGCCAGTCCAGATGAAATCGGCCACGTCCATGTCGCATTGTTGGGCCACCATTTGCGTCAGCAGCGCATAGCTTGCGATATTGAAGGGCACGCCCAGGAATAGATCGGCGCTGCGCTGATAGAGCTGGCAGCTCAGCAGCGGCTTTCCTCCGGGGCGTTCCGAGGGCCCCACATAGAACTGGAACAAAAGATGGCATGGTGGCAGCGCCATCTCGCCGAGCTGGCCGACGTTCCACGCGCTTACGAGATGGCGGCGCGAATCGGGGTTGCGCTTGAGACCCTCGATAAGCTGGGTGATTTGGTCGACGTGGCGTCCATCGGGCGTCGGCCAAGCGCGCCATTGCACTCCATACACTGGGCCCAATTCCCCATCTGCGCGCGCCCATTCGTCCCAGATGGTCACGCCGTGCTCATGCAGATAGCGAATGTTGCTGTCACCACGTAAAAACCAGAGCAATTCAACGATGATGCTCTTGAGGTGCACCTTCTTGGTCGTCACGAGCGGAAATCCGCGTCGCAGGTCGAAGCGAAGCTGGGCGCCAAAAATGCTGCGCGTACCGGTGCCGGTGCGATCCTCTTTGTCGGCGCCGTGACTTAGCACTGTACGCAGCAGATCCTCAAATGGAGTAGGAATGTTGGGAAACATGGTGAGGGAATTGTCTTGGTCTTGCATCTCCCTGAGAGTGTATTGATCTTGGCCATGTGCGGCCACTCAAGGCCGCTCGCTCTAAGATCAGGGTCGACCTCCTCACAACGCGAGAACTGCAATGGCGGATGCTCCTGAAGCGCGACTCAATTTCGTGCAATGTCTACACCCTGGCGGGTTGCACCGCATGGCCTTTTGGGAATGGGGCGACGTGGACAACACAGACGTGGTCGTCTGTGTTCATGGCCTGTCGAGGCAAGGACGAGATTTTGATCATTTGGCCCGGGCCCTGCAAGATCGTTTCCGTGTGGTGTGCCCGGACGTGGCAGGACGAGGACGCTCGGATTGGCTTGCCAATCCGATGCACTATCAATTGCCGCAATACACGGCCGACATGGTGACGCTTTTGGCGCGGCTCAAAGCGCGGCGATTGGCATGGGTTGGAACCTCCATGGGGGGGCTGATTGGCATCGCCATGGCGGGATTGCAAGGCAGCAGTATCGATGCACTGGTGCTGAACGATATTGGGCCGTCTATCGCTGCCGAGGGTCTGCAGCGCATTGCCGGCTACGTTGGGCAGCGCACGGTGTTCTCAAGCGTGCAGGAAGCGGCTGATTATCTTGAGCAGATCTCAGCCGGCTTCGGTCCTCATACCCCGCAAGAATGGCTAGAACTCAGCAAGCCAATGGTGGTTCCTGAGGGTGGTGGGTGGCGTTTGCATTACGACCCGCGCATCAACATGGCCTTCGCGCAGGTCACGCCTGAAGCGGCACAGGCGGGCGAGCAAGCGCTTTGGTCTCTTTACGACGGCATCGTGGCTCCCACGCTGGTTCTTCGCGGCGCCGAGTCGGATATCCTGGCAGCATCCACTGCGAGGTCCATGACACAACGCGGCCCCAAAGCCGATTATGTCTCGCTGTCCGGGGTCGGTCATGCACCGACACTTCTGCATGACGATCAGATTCAATTGGTTTTGCGATTTCTGCGTCGCCATATGGACTTGCCATGAGCGCAATGCACCCATCGGCAAACACCGTCGACCAGCAAGGCGACGCTCTTCTTGGCAAGGCAAAGGCGTACTCCGCTGCGCTGCTGGAAGGCGCAGTCCTGGAGACGGGCGAGCCTGCGCTGCACCATGCGGATGGCGCGTGCAGTATTCTCGCGGCGATTGGCGCCGACATGGAGACCCGCGCCGCGGCCTACCTAAGCCAGGCAGCAACCCAGTTGGCTAAGCCCGAGGAGCAGCTTCTTAAAGGCTTCGGGCGAGAACTTGCGCGGCTAGCGATGGAAAACCGCAAATTGGTCGACGTGTTTCGCGTCGCGCGCGACGCCAAGGGGCAGGATCTGGGGCATGAATTGGCGCACCACCAAGAGTTGATGCGTCGATTGTTGCTTGCTTTTTCGCAGGACTTGCGGGTGGTCCTGTTGCGGTTAGCCTCGCGTTTGCAGTCTCTTCGTTACTACTTGGCTGAGGGCGCGCAGCCCTCACCGGCATTCACTGAGGAATCCCTTCAGGTCTTCGCGCCGCTGGCTAATCGCCTTGGTCTGTGGCAAATCAAATGGGAAATTGAGGATCTTGCATTCCGTTTTTCCCAACCAAAGGCCTATGGTCAGATCGCACACTGGTTGGCAGGGCACGCAGCGCAACGCGAAGCCCTGATCTCCGAGGCAAGCGCGAAGATCCGGCAAACCCTCGCAGCCCAGGGTATCGAGGCGCGCATCAGCGGTCGTAGCAAGCATGCCTACAGCATCTGGCGCAAGATGCAGGGCAAGGCTCTGCGGCTCGACCAGGTGATGGATCTGCTTGCCCTGCGCATCATCGTACCCAGCGTGGATGCCTGCTACGCGGCCCTCAGCGCCGTGCATGCGATTTGGACTCCACTGGATGCCGAGTACGACGACTACATCGCAAAGCCGAAGCCGAACGGCTACCAGTCGCTGCATACGGTGGTGCGCGGGCCTGAGAATGTGCCAATTGAAATCCAGATTCGTACCCAGGCGATGCACGATCATGCCGAACAGGGTATCGCCGCGCATTGGGCCTACAAAGAGGCCGGCCCGCAGGGCTACAAGGGTGTGGCTGCGGCATCCGACTATGACGCGAAAATTGCACTTGCGCGTCAGTTGCTCGCTTTGCGCCGTGAGCTCGTGGAGCAGGGGGCCCACGAGCACACAGGCGCTGCTGGCGAGATCAGCCCATTTGATGACCGTATTTACGTGCTCACGCCGCAGGCGCGCATTGTCGAACTTGAAAGTGGCTCGACTCCCGTGGATTTCGCCTACGCCGTGCATACGGATCTCGGTCACCGGTGCCGCGGTGCGCACGTGAACGGCGCGCTGGTGCCGCTCAATACACCCCTGCGCAGTGGACAGACCGTCGAAATCGTCGCGGCCAAGCAGGGCGGGCCATCACGCGACTGGCTCAATCCCGAACTTGGCTTCCTGCATTCACAGCGGGCGCGTGCAAAAGTGCGTGCGTGGTTTAACGCGCAGGCAGTGGAGCAGACCCTGGCTAGCGGGCGCGTTCTGGTCGAAAAGCTATTGCAGCGCGAGGGCAAGACTGGCATGAGCCTGCAGGAGTTGGCGGCCGGACTGGGTTTTCGCACTCCGGAGCAACTGTTTGAGCGCGTTGGCAGCGACGCCATGCCATTGCGGCAAATTGAGCTTTACTTGCGCGGCCCCGGCGGCGGCGCGGCCCAGCAGGCAAGTCCAGAGCTTGCTCTGAAGTCGGCCAAGACGCTACCGCAGGCGGGTGTGCTCGTTGTGGGGGTGGACGCACTTCTGACGCAGCTGGCGAAGTGCTGCAGACCGGCGCCGCCCGATGAGATCAGTGGGTTTGTCACGCGCGGACGCGGGGTATCCGTGCATCGAGCCGACTGTCCAAATGCGCGCAATCTGGCGCGCCAGCATCCTGAACGTGTCATTCCAGTGACCTGGGGCGCACGTGGCGATGCGATCTATCCGGTTGACCTTATTGTCGAGGCATCGGATCGGCAAGGGTTATTGCGTGACATCTCCGAGGTGTTCTCGAAAGAGAAAATCAATGTCATTGGAGTGAAGACCCAAAGCCGTGGAGATGCCGCGCACATGCTGTTCACCGTGGAGTTCGCTGGCCTCGAAAAGCTTCCGCACGCGTTGCAAATGCTGCGCGAGGTCAAAGGCGTACGCAGCGCGACGCGACGATAAATAGGGGCGTTGCGCAAGTGCTGGTATGATTGTTGGTTCACAGGCGGTTAGCTCAGATGGTTAGAGCGCTTGCTTGACATGCAAGAGGTCGTTGGTTCGATTCCAATACCGCCTACCAGAACTCTTTCGCGCAGCTTTGCGCACGAATTTGCACCACCATGGTTATGACACCGCGAACTTGCTCCTAGGCTCCAGCTGCCAGGGTCTGGCTCGCGCGCTTCCCTTCATCGATGTGGGGCGTCTGAAAGTGCGGCTTGACCGCAATTTTGTCTTTCTAGGTGATCATCCATGCTTCAAATCACGCTTCCCGACGGCTCACGGCGCCAATTCGATGGCGCCGTCAGTCTGTCCAATATAGCGGCGTCCATCGGTCCGGGTCTTGCCAAGGCTGCTATCGCTGGCAAGGTCGACGGCCGTCTGATGGACCTTGGCACAACGCTGGAACGCGACGCGCACGTGGCAATTGTTACGGACAAGGATCCAGAGGGTCTGGAAATCATCCGCCATTCCACGGCCCATTTGCTCGCCTATGCCGTAAAAGAGTTGTTCCCGGATGCGCAGGTGACCATCGGCCCGGTCATCGAGGATGGTTTCTTTTACGACTTCGCTTACAAGCGACCCTTCACGCCGGAGGATCTGGTGACCATCGAGTCCAAGATGGTGGAGCTTGCATCGCGCGATGAACCGGTGCTGCGGCGTGTCCTTTCTCGCAATGAGGCCGTGGCGTATTTCAAGAGCCTGGGTGAGCATTACAAGGCAGAGATCATCGCGGACATTCCTCCCGGCGAGGATGTATCGATTTATACCGAAGGCGGATTTACCGATCTGTGCCGTGGCCCTCACGTACCCACGACGGGGAAGCTCAAGGTGTTCAAGCTCACGAAAGTGGCTGGTTCATATTGGAGGGGCGATCATCGAAAGGCGCAACTCCAACGCATCTATGGCACGGCTTGGGCGCGCAAGGAAGATCAAGTTGCCTACCTTCAACGCCTTGAGGAAGCCGAACAACGCGACCACCGACGCCTTGGCAAAGAGTTGGATCTGTTCCACTTCCAGGAAGAGGCGCCGGGCCTTGCCTTTTGGCATCCCAAAGGATGGGCATTGTGGCAGGCGATTGAGCAATATATGCGCGGCGTGTACCGACAAAGTGGCTACCAGGAAGTGCGCGGGCCGCAGGTGCTGGACGTAAGTTTATGGGAACGGTCTGGTCACTGGGACAATTACGCGGAGAACATGTTTTTCACCGATTCGGAGACGCGTCGGTACGCGCTCAAGCCGATGAATTGCCCGGGCCATGTGCAGATTTTCAATGCAGGGCTGCGGAGTTATCGTGATCTGCCAATTCGTTACGGCGAATTTGGCGCATGCCATCGTAACGAGCCATCAGGCGCACTGCACGGATTGCTTCGCGTGCGCGGGTTCACGCAGGACGATGGACACATCTTTTGCACCGAAGATCAGATCGAAGCAGAGGTAACTGCCTTTCATCGGCAGGCTATGCAGGTCTATGCCGATTTTGGGTTTAGCGATATCGATTTGAAAATTGCGCTACGCCCCGACAAGCGCATCGGCGATGACGCCGTATGGGATAAGGCGGAAGGTGCGCTGCGGGCGGCACTCAATGCGTGCGGGGTGGCTTGGACAGAGTTGCCAGGCGAGGGGGCGTTCTACGGCCCCAAAATTGAGTATCACATGAAGGACTCCATTGGCCGTGCTTGGCAGGTGGGGACCATGCAGGTCGATTTCATGATGCCCGAGCGTCTGGACGCTTCGTACATCGACGCACAGTCGTCGCGGCGCCGCCCGGTGATGTTGCATCGCGCCATCGTCGGGTCTATGGAGCGGTTCATCGGCGTGCTCATTGAGCACCATGCGGGAGCCTTGCCGATGTGGCTAGCACCCCTGCAGGCCGTGGTTTTGAGCGTCACGGACGAGTCCGCAGCTTATGCGGCCGAATTGACACAAGAGCTGAAAAAACAAGGCCTTAGAGTTGAGTCTGATTTGCGTAACGAGAAAATCACCTATAAAATTCGCGAACATTCGTTGCAAAAAATTCCCTATCTGCTCGTGGTCGGCGGAAAGGAGCGTGTATCGCAGACCGTTGCTGTGCGGGCACGTGGAAACAAAGACCTGGGTGTGCTGCCCCTTTCCGAGTTCTGCCGAAGAGCGCTTAAGGAAGTTGCGGATTTGCAATAGCCGCAGCACAGTATCGTCCACACTATTGAAAGGTTGAACCATCGCTACTGTACAGAGCCGCAACGCCCCGGAAAAAAGGGCTCACCGCCTCAATCGTGAAATTACCGTTTCTGAAGTTCGCTTAAGCGGCGAAGACAACGAAGCCCTCGGCATCGTGTCCATCACCGAGGCATTACGTCTGGCCGAGGAGCAGGGCGTTGATCTTGTCGAAATCGCGCCTACCGCGACTCCGCCAGTTTGTCGCCTGATGGACTACGGCAAGTTCAAGTACCAGGAACAAAAGAAGACGCATGAGGCGAAGCTCAAGCAAAAGCAAATCCAGATTAAGGAAGTGAAGTTCCGCCCCGCGACGGATGAGGGGGACTACATGATCAAGATCCGGAACTTGAAGCGTTTCCTCGACGAGGGCGATAAAGCCAAGGTTTCCTTGCGCTTTCGCGGACGTGAAATCACCCATCAAGATATCGGTATGCGCTTGCTGGAACGTGTCCGGGATGATCTTGAACCGCACGGCCAGGTGGAGCAGATGCCCCGCCTTGAAGGGCGCCAGATGATTATGGTGCTGACGCCTCGCAAGAAGAAATAGCAGCCTCGGCTGCAAACAATCCGATGTGCAGGCTTTTAATCCTGCGCACGGTTTACAGCCGGGTTCGCAGCAAGGCGAAGTCGGCTGATAACAAGTGGGCGCAGGCCCAAGTCCCGCATTGCGCGGGCGCCTGCGAGCATATCAACGTTCAATGGAGCTATAAATGCCCAAGATGAAAACCAAGAAAAGCGCTGCCAAGCGCTTTCGTGTTCGGCCCGGTGGTTCGGTCAAACGTGGCCAAGCTTTCAAGCGTCACATCCTCACAAAGAAGACGACCAAGAACAAGCGCCATCTCCGTGGTTCGACGGCAGTGCATGCCACGAACATGGGCCACATCGCCCAGATGATGCCGTTCGCCTAAGCCTCGTGCTCAGGTCTCGTTTACTGATGAAGGAGTGATCAAATGCCTCGCGTCAAACGTGGTGTAACGGCTCGCGCCCGCCACAAGAAAGTTCTGGATCAAGCCAAAGGTTTCCGTGGCCGCCGTAAGAATGTCTTCCGCATTGCCAAACAGGCGGTGATGAAGGCTGGTCAATATGCTTATCGTGACCGCCGAGCAAAAAAGCGTGAGTTCCGCGCTCTGTGGATCACGCGCATTAACGCCGCCGTGCGCGAGTTCGGCATGAGCTACAGCGTGTTCATGAACGGCATGAAAAAGGCCGCCATTGAAATTGACCGCAAAGTCCTGGCTGAGATGGCCGTGAACGACGCGGCTGCCTTTGGCAAGATTGTCGAGCAAGTCAAGGCGAATTTGGCTTGAGTTGGCAATTTACGGCGCACGCTCCGGGGCGTGCACCTGTTGAATCTATGCAGGCCTGGTCGTACCGGGCCTTTTTTCTCGCTGTTGCCTTTGCATTCCGACAGGTTTTTCAGCCATGACGCAATTGCAGGATTTGGTGCATCAAGCCGAGTCGGAGTTCTCGGCGATTTCACAGCCGGCTGAACTCGAAAACGCCAAGGCCCGCTATCTGGGTAAATCGGGCGTTATCACGGGCTTGATGAAGGAGTTGGCGCAGTTGCCGTCCGAAGCCAAGCGCGAGCGTGGTGCGGCCATCAATTTGGCAAAGCAGGGGATCGAGCAAGCGCTGCAGCGGCGGCGCGATGCGATGGCTGAAGCAGCGCTTCAATCCAGGCTCGCCGCGCAGGCTATCGATGTCACCTTGCCAGGTCGTGGCCAGCAGGGGGGCGGAATACACCCAGTGGTGCACTCGTGGATTCGCATCGAATCGATCTTTCGCTCCATTGGCTTTGACGTGGCTGACGGCCCGGAGATTGAAGACGATTGGACAAACTTCACGGCGTTAAACTCGCCTCAAAATCACCCGGCGCGTTCGATGCAAGATACGTTTTATGTCGACGTGCAGGATGCGCGCGGGCAGCCGCTACTCTTGCGTACGCACACCTCGCCAATGCAGGTCCGCTACGCGCGTGCGCACGTGAAGCGCTACGCGGGCGCGAATATGCCCGACATCAAGGTCATTGCACCTGGGCGTACCTACCGCGTGGACAGCGATGCGACGCACTCACCAATGTTTCACCAGTTTGAAGGTTTGTGGATTGGCGAGAACGTCTCGCTTGCCGATCTCAAGGGCATCTACACCGAGTTCTTGCATACCTTTTTCGAGCGCGATGACATCACGCTGCGCTTCCGCCCATCCTATTTTCCGTTTACCGAGCCGTCGGCGGAGATTGACATGATGTTCGACAGCGGCCCACTCCAGGGCCGGTGGCTGGAGATCTCGGGGGCCGGCCAGGTCCATCCCAATGTGGTTCGTAATTTCGGGCTCGACCCGGAGCATCACATCGGATTCGCCTTCGGGTCCGGCATTGAGCGCCTCACGATGTTGCGATATGGCGTGGGTGACCTGCGCCAGTTCTACGTCGGCGACCTGCGGTTTCTTGAGCAGTTCAATTCAGCCTGAGCGCGCCGCCCGCCCCTCTCGTCTCCTGCCTATTCTCCGCTCACAGCATTACGTCTCCCATGCAAGTGCCCGAATCCTGGCTTCGCCAGTTTTGCAGCCCCGAATTAACAAGTGAACAGATTGCCGACCGCCTGACCATGGCCGGCCTTGAAGTCGAAGAGATGCAGCGTGCTGCGCCGGCATTCAGCGGTGTCGTTGTTGCCGAAGTGATGACTGTTGCTCCTCATCCAAACGCAGACCGACTGCGCGTTTGTCAGGTGAATGCGGGCGGCCCCAATCCGCTTCAAATCGTATGTGGCGCTCCCAACGTTGTCGCCGGCATGAAGGCGCCTTGCGCAACGGTCGGCGCGATTTTGCCGCAGTCAAAGGATGGTGACGCTCCGCTGCGCATCGGGCCGACCGCTATGCGGGGTATCACATCGGAAGGCATGCTGTGCTCGGGCCGAGAACTGGGACTTTCTGCTGATCATGCGGGCTTGTTGGCTTTGCCTCCGGAATTCGTGCCCGGCCAGAATCTGCGTGAGGTGCTAGAACTGGATGAATACATTTTCAGCATCAAACTCACACCCAATCTCGGCCATTGCCTAAGCGTGTTCGGCGTTGCCAGGGAACTCGCAGCCATTACGGGAGCGCCGCTGGCGCAGCCTGAGATTGATTCCGTTGTGCCGACCCTCGATGAAACGCTTCCCGTGCGCATAGATGCGACGGATCTCTGCGGTCGATTTTCTGGACGCATCATCCGTGGCGTCAACGCTCGCGCGATCACGCCGGCGTGGATGCGCCAACGGCTTGAACGCGCGGGGCAGCGCAGCGTCTCAGCACTGGTGGATATTTCAAATTATGTGATGCTCGAACTCGGCCGACCTTCACATGTCTTCGATTTGAACAAGATTGAAGGTGGTCTGGAAGTGCGGTGGGGGCGGGCGGACGAGACGCTGAAGCTGCTCAACGGTCAGCAGATCACAGTGGACGATCAGGTCGGCGTAATCGCGGCAGGCCGCGGCATCGAGTCCCTTGCTGGCATTATGGGAGGGGATGCGACCGCTGTCACTCTAGCCACGCGCGACGTCTATGTGGAAGCAGCTTTTTGGTGGCCTGATGCCATTCGTGGGCGGGCGCGGCGGTACAACTTTTCTACCGATGCCGCTGCTCGTTTTGAACGCGGCGTCGATTACGCCACCACTGCGAAGGATGCCGAGCGCATCACACGGCTTATTTTGGACATCTGCGGGGGGCACGCAGGTCCAATAAACGACCAAACGCTGAACCTTCCCAAGCGCA
>JAKBCY010000237.1 GCA_021807445.1 Pseudomonadota bacterium | reverse complement strand
TGGAGATCTTCCCAGTCGAGCTTTTCTTCGGGATCTGCCGAACACTCGCCCAAACGCACGTTTTGGAAAACCTTGAGTTGCAGCGGCTCGCGCTTTTTGGCTTCAAATTCGGCGGCAAGCTCGCCCCAGGTGAGGCCAAGGCCAGGCGGCGTATAGAGGGCATTGAGGTGAAAGCCGAGCGCGGCTCGATCCGGGAAGGTTGCGACCCATTCGCCGCCAGCCAGTAGGGCTGCCTTGTGGGTTTCGGCAATGAAGGTGCCACAGTGCTCACAAACGTATTGCGCCTCGTGCGGCCGCCCTTCGGCCCAGCGCAGGTTGTCCCACTGCAGGTGTTGCCGTTCGCCGCAGTGTGGACAGGCCACGTGGTAGCGCTGCTGACTGCTGGCCAGCCACTCTTTGTTGATGCGCGAGAGGCTTTCGATGGTGGGCGTGCTGGTGAGCAGGATCTTGCGCCGCACGAAGGTCGTGGTGCGCGCCTCGGCGATGGAGATGGGGTCGCCTTCGTCATCGAGGTCGAGCGGATAACGGTCGACCTCGTCGAGGAACAGGTAGCGGATGGGCATCGAGGCCAGATCGGCGCTGGAGTTGGCGCCGCCGATGCGCAACATGCCGCCGGGGAACTCTTTGAGGCGGGTGGTGTTGCCACTATCGCGACTGCGTTGCGGCATGACGCGTGTCCGCAGGTTGGGGGTGGCGTCGATCATGGATTGCAGGCGCTGCTTGCTCCACAGCTCGCCGGTATCGACGGTGGGCTGCACGGCAAGCATGGGCGCGGCCTGGGTGGCCATGACGTAACCAGCCCAGTTCAAACCGGCTTCTGTTTTGCCCACCTGGGCGCTGGCCATAAAGATGATGCGCTGAGCTGCGTGATGCGGGCTGAGCGCGTCCATGATGGCGCGCAGGTAGGGTGTGCGTGCGGTGCGCCAACGGCCTGGCTCGGCCGCGCCTTTGCTGGGCAGCATGCGCTCGGCATCAGCCCACTCTGAGATGGTCCTACGCGGCGCAGGACGGAGCGCGGCAGCGAAAGCATCGATGGCGGTGAGGTAGCCGTCCGGAATATCGCGTCGGTTCATGCGTCCGGGGCTGATGCGCCCATGTTGGTGGACAGCGTTTGCACTGCATCGAGCAGGTCGCGTCGAATCTCGGCGACCTCGGCGTCGATCTTGGTGTGGATGTCAGCTGGTGTCATGGCGGCATGAATGGCGCTGGCCACGCGGTCAGGGATGCGCGTAAGGCCATCAGCCATGACCCGTGCAATATCGGCTACGGCCATGCGCACGCGCTGGCTTTCGACGAGCTGCCCGGCACGCTCGAGCGCCTTCATCTCGGCAAGATGCGCCTCGTGGTATTCGCGCTTGGCGCGCGAGGCCTCATAGTCGTGTTCCGTTGCTGCGCCGGGGCGCCGGTTGCTGGCCGCATCAGCGCTGCTGGCTGCGCCATCGCCATGCATGGGTGATGCGTGCGGCATTGCATCGGTTGCGGGCATGCCGCCGCGTCCAATGGCTTTGCGGGTGTTGCGCTCCCACTGGATGTCGGCGACATCCGGGTCGACGTTGCCATCGATGAGTGTGATGCGCCCAGCCTTCACGGCTTTGCGCACGGCCTCATGCGAGACCTTGCGCATGCGCGCGTACGCAGCCATCGAGACCAATCCAACCGCCATCACTCACACTCCAACTGCATGTCCAACCATTCCCAACTTTTCCCAGCTAGCGAAAGATCGCGCCGTTTCGAGCCGTTGGGCGCTAGGGCTGGGGAAGGACCCGCAGGGGTGGGGGGTGGGCGGGCGATGGTCACTGTCCCCTCCGTTCGAGTGCCTTGAACGCGCGCGCGAGTTCGACTGGAAAGTCTTTGTTGATCTTCGCGATGACTGCAGCGTTGATGCGCTTGGTGTTGAACATCTGTGGAACATCAATGGTTTCAACAGGTTTAATTGGCAATCGTTGTTTTCCATCACGCATGAATACCGTTCGTCCTTGATTACCAATCCATGCATGTTCGATGATTTTGCGTCCACCTGATTTCTTGATTTGTACCGTCACACCTTTTTTTGTTTGACGAGCACGAAACAAAGCGACATTGCGACTCCGTTTTCCGCGGCGTTTGCCGAACGCTTGCAGTGTGGCAAACACCTGCAAGTTCTTGGCAGATGCGCGTTGTACACGGGTTTGCGACCTGACGTCAGAAGCCTTGATGGCAAACTCGGACGTGATCTGCCGATTCATCTCAGCCTTGGCCTTGTCGGCTGTCTTGTTGATCGCGGCCGAAATCACACGATCTCGTAAGCCAGATTGCAGCCGATCCAGCTGCTGCTGAACGGCGCGAAGATCGGATCGAATATCAAGTCGGATCATGGTCGACCACGATTCTGCAACCGTCTTCAAGGGAGTAAAACGGGTTGGATCATGGCGCTGTACCGGTTGCACGCCAATCCATTGTTCCCATTTGCGCCAGTCCCCGGTGCACAGCAAACCACTTCGCCAGTTCGAAATGCGCCTCTTCCACCAGTTGATAGGCCCGGCGTGGGCCAATTCCGCCCATGCGTTGCCCAAGAGTTGCTCCGTCAAGGTCATGGATGTAATGCTGGATCACAACCGCATGCAAGCTGCCCTTGACGAAGCGCAGCGCCTGCACCGCGCGTTCCGTGGTTGCGGCGTCAAGGCCGTTCACCGGGATGCTGTTTCTGCTTTCCGCGTGGCGCGGCGCCCCTGGGGCGCGCGTGAACGCTGAGGCGCGGGGAAAACCAAGAGCGCCATCTGCCCGCTCCGCGCTCCAGCGCGCCCAATTCTCCAGGCGCTGCTCGACCCACTCAATCTTTGCCATGACTCCCTCCCGCATCCAACGCTTTCAACACCAGGATGGGTGCCATCCTGGCTGCATCCCAACTGCCAAACTGGCGTAACAAATCGTCCATTTCGGCGCCGAAGAACGGCACGCCCACAGAAACACTTCCTTCCCTCGCATAAAACCACCCGGGTTCACACCGCAGCACGCCATGCTTCCAGCACGCATTGACGTGGGCCGACCCCAACTGAGCTTTGCGCTCTTGCACCAAAGTCACAACGCCGGGCATGTGCTGGGCCATCCAGCCCCAGTCCAACTTCTTCACTTCGGTTTTCTTGTCCATGTGTCCGTGACTTTTATGAGAGACATACACAGATGCAGGGTTACCTGCACGGGTGTGCGCCTGCGCCCGCGCCCGCCCACGCTTTTGCATGGACATGCGGACACTTGAGTACGAGCGCCCTCCCGTGCTGCCCAGAAATGCACTGCAGGAGCAGTGTGTTTTCTGTGGCCTCACTGATTTCTCACGGACACACGGACAGACGGACAGCGCAAGCCGTCCTGACGAGCGCGGCGCTACATGGCAATCACCTGGACTGCCCCGACCTTTTCCGCGTCGCCACGCGTTCGCTGGTCAGAACGGGCAGTCACTCTCGGCCCCCTCAGGTTCTTGGCTCGGCGCTGAGCCATCTCTTTGCAGCGCACCCGCTTCCCCGGCACCAGGCCGGCGATACACACGGGGTCGCCCCGGTTTGCTGGAGCGGCCTTCCTCCCACTCCAGGCGCCGCAATGCAGCCGCGGCTTGTTTTTCGTGATACCTCCCAGGCCCCAGCTTTTCGACACCGATGCCGATCTTGCCAAGCAGCTCAACGAGAGTGATTTCGCTCACCAACTGGCCATCAGGGTTGTCATACAGATATTTCGCCACCGACACCTCGATGGCGTTCTCCACCGTGCGCGAGTTCTGTTGCGGCTCGAACAGTTCGCGTTCCTCTTCGGGAGAGGGAAACATGCGCTGGCCCTGGGCAACACGCGCCATGGCCTCGGCAAACAGCTGGTCGCGCACGCTCAACACCCAGTCGATGTCGATCACGCGCTGCACACGCACCGGCCAGAATCGCCTGTTCCCTGTCGGGTCGGTAAGGTAGTAGTAATCATTAAACCTAAAAGTTAAGACATCTTTTGAAAGTTAGTGCCGTTCC
>JAKBCY010000033.1 GCA_021807445.1 Pseudomonadota bacterium | reverse complement strand
GAGCGACGAGCCCGATGCGCGTCAGCAGCCGGTGGTTGCCAATGCGGAGACGGCGAATGTGGCGGACGTCGCCCGCCCCCAGGCCCCCGTCCCCGACATTCCTGGCGAAACCGTCGGAGTGCGGCCTTCGGACCGCATCGCGCGCATGCTGCCGGCCGAGGCCATGCTGCTCAACCACCCGCTTCTTCGCCTCGTCTGGCACGCCCGCCGTGCCGAGCGCACCCTCCTGACCTTTGAGGATACAGGACCCATCGCCGTCGACACGGAGCATCGGAAGCAAGGGCGCCGCCCCTGCCTTCAATCGTCTCCCGCGCCACGCTTGGCCATGGGGCCCATCCTCGTTTGCCTGGACACCTCGGGCTCGATGCAAGGTGGAGCCGAGGCTGTGGCGAAGGCTGTGGTCCTTGAGGCCATGCGCACGGCGCACGCGCAGGGCCGAGCCTGCCATGTGTTTGCCTTCGGAGGCCCTGATGAGATCCAGGAATGCGAGTTGGGTTTTGACACCGAGGGTATCTCGAGACTGACAAGCATTCTCAGCCAGGCCTTCCACGGCGGCACCGAGATCTGCGGCCCCCTGGAGCGAGCCATGGATCAGCTCATGCAACAGCAGTGGCGGCAGGCCGACTTGCTGATTGCGAGCGATGGCGAATTTGGCGCCACAGCGGCTGTGGTCAACCGGCTGCGCGCCATCAAGGCCGAGCAGGGACTGCGCGTGCAGGGCGTGCTCGTGGGCGACCGCGAGACCATCGGCTTTCTTGAAGTTGCCGATGCCATTCACTGGGTACGGGACTGGCGGCGGCTTGGCGGCCACAATGCCGACGCTCCGGTTCATTCGCACCGTCTGACTGCGATGTACTTTCCCGCAGCGCTGCGCAGCGCGGAAAATGCGCGCATGACACTTCCCGGTGATGCTGCATCGCATGCCGTACGCACGCCGCAAGGCCGGCATTGAACACGCTCGCACAACCTGCATGACGGCCTTCGCGCACGCCTATCTCCAACAACTTGAACGCTTCGCACAGGCGGTGAAGGTTCCTCGTGTGCGTGCATTGCACCTGCCGCCACCCTCGCATGCGCAGGGTCCAGAAAACCGCGGCGAGTTCTGCGCCGTCGAACTCGATGACGGAGCGCTCGGCATGTCGTATGCGCTGGTCGAGGGCGTTCTTGAGCGCCTGCACGCGCACGGCGGAGCCCGCGGACTGGTCGGGTCCGACGCCCTTACCCTGGCGCAAGGCTACGAGCACGACGACACCATGGCTCGCGCCCTTGGCTTGGCGGCGGCCAACGCCCTCACTTGCAGCCTCTATAAACGCGCTGGCTACCGCCCACCAGCAAGCGCCGACTCGATCGGCGAACTGAATCCGCAGCCTGGCGACCACATCGGCATGATCGGCCTGTTCACCCCGCTGCTACCGCGTATTCTGAGCCGCGGCGCGAAGATTACCGTGATCGAACTGAAGCCGGAACTCACGGGTGCATACCCTGGATACAGCGTCACCACCGACCGCAACGCGCTGACATCGTGCAACAAAGTGGTGTCGACCGGCACGATCCTCCTCAACGATACGCTCGATGCCATGCTTGATGTCTGTGGCAATGCGCAGCAACTGGCGCTCATCGGGCCCACCGCCGCATGCCTTCCCGACGCATTGTTCGCACGAGGCGTGACGCTGCTGGGCAGCAGTTGGGTACGCGACGCCCCCGGCTTCATTGCCGCGCTTCGGGAGGGCAGGCCGCGCAGCGGGACCACGATCAAGACGGCAATCACACCCGCTGCGTACCCAGGCTTCGACGCGCTATTGCAGGCTGCGCGCCGCACCTGACGTTCACGTCAGGAAACAACGTCTTGACGCTTCACACCTAGGCCGGGGTCGTGGCGATCTTACCGGTCTGTTTGAGAAACTGCGCCCAGTCTTCCAGCTCGCGCGGTTCGCCAAACAGATAGCCTTGCATCACGATCAAACCGAGACTGTGCAGGGCCTCGGCATTGTCGGCCGACTCGACGCCTTCGGCCACGACCTTGATGTTCAGTCTCTGCGCCAGAGCGACAAGCGAGCGCACGATTTCCTGGTTGCGCATGTCCGACTTCAGCTCTGTCGTGAATCCAGCCGGAATCTTGATGTGCGCAGGGCTCAGCCGCTTGAGGTACTCAAAGGAGGCATAGCCTTCGCCGAAATCATCCATTGCGATGAGAATGCCAGCTTGGTGCAAGGCATTGATGTTGCGCACAACGCTTGGAAATATCGGTATCGGGCGCCGTTCCGTGACTTCCATGATCAGCCGCCCCGCTGGCCACTGGTTGCGCTGCAGGACCTGATCGATACGGCGGACCAGGTCGGGATCGCCAAGTTGGTCTGCCTCGATGTTCACCGACACATAACCGCGCCACCCAGTCCAGTTCGATAGCACACGCGCTTCCGACACGGCCTCGTCGACCACCCAAAAGAACAGTTCACTGGTTTGCGACGGCGACAATCGCGGCAGAAACGTCAGCGGTGAATGGCGTTTGGGTGCCGTGTCAGCGCGCCAGCGAAACAGGACCTCGAGGCCGACAATCTCGCCGCCAGGGTATTGCACCTGGGGCTGGTAGACAAGCGAGGGAGAACCGGAACCCGCATGGATGGCAATTTCGCTGAACACGTCGCGTTCCACAGTTTCCCTCGTTGTATTTTGTTAAGTACAGCCAGATTAGCATGGAGCGTGCCCATTCCAGGACAGGGTGCGTCCCATATGAATTCTCGGCAAACTTGTCGCGCAATGGCGCGGCCCAGCCAGCACAATCAGACCCGCGTCCCGCCATCCCATCCCGTCCCCGAAGCAGCGCTCTGAACATGACCACACCTGCCCGTGCGCACAGCAAGCCCCGCGAAGGCCGATCCAGCCGGTCACCAGCATCCTCAGCGAGAATCCAACGCGGTAACCCCGCCTACACCCTACGCATGGATGCGCAGAATGCCCATCTGTTCGAGGCGGAGCTCGAACTCGCTAACCCCACCCCGGATGGCCAAATCGTCTGGCTGCCGGTATGGATTGCCGGGAGCTACCTGGTGCGGGAGTTCGCCCGACATGTCGTGCGTGTCGAGGCGAGCTGCGAGGGCAAGCCCTTGGCACTGCGCAAACTGACCAAGAACCGTTGGCGCGTCGCGCCTTGCAAGGGTACGCTGCTGCTGCGCTGGACGGTATACGCGCACGACGCTTCGGTACGCGCGGCGTATCTGGACGGCTCACGCGCCTTTTTCAACCCCTCCAGCGTGCTTCTGGCCGCCGCTGGACATGAACATCTGCCGCATACGTTGCGCGTCGAGGCTCCACCCCTGCAACCCGGCTGGAGCGTCGCCACCGCGCTCGCTGCAGTGAAGGTGGACGCGCGCGGCTTCGGGCTGTACCAAGCGGACAACTACAACGAACTGATCGACCATCCGTTCGAAGTTGGACACCTTCTACGCCTGCGTTTTCGAGCCCATGGCACGCCGCATGAAATGGTCATTGCGCATGCTGATCGGCTGCAAGACCAGATCGATATCCGCCGCCTCGCGGCCGATTTGCGGCGCATCTGCGAGGCCGAGATCGCCTTGTTCGAACCTGAGCATCCACGCGCACCGTTTGCGCGTTATGCATTTTTGGTGGCGCCCAGTGCAAACGGCTATGGTGGCCTGGAGCACGCATCAAGCACTGCCCTGATCTGCAGCGAGGTCGATCTTCCCCACCCGTCCGAGGCAGCCCAGCGCAGCGCCGGCTACCGGCAATTTCTCGGACTTTGCAGCCATGAGTATTTCCATGCCTGGAATATCAAGCGCATTCGCCCCCAAGCTCTGACCCCATACGACCTGGAACGCGAGAACACCACGGGCCTGCTCTGGCTTTTTGAGGGCTTCACGTCTTACTACGACGACCTCATCCTGCGCCGCGCTGATCTGATCACGCCCCAGCAGTACCTGGACTTGATCGGTCGCGCCATGAATGCGGTGCAGGGCACGCCGGGCCGGCGCGTGCAAAGCCTGGCCGAAGCGAGCTTCGACGCATGGATCAAGTTCTATCGCCCCGACGAGAACACACCAAACTCCGGCATCAGTTACTACGTCCTGGGGAGCCTGTTTGCGCTGGCGCTGGACCTGACCTTGCGCACACGCAGCCGATGCACGCTCGATGACGTGATGCGCCTCTTGTGGAGCCGCTATGGCCACAAGCATTCGCCGCTGAGCCAACAAGGCGTTCCCGAGGATGCGATTCCAGCGCTTGTGCAGGAAGTCACTGGACTGGACTTGCGAGGGTTTTTCGCGCGCCACGTGGACGGCGTTCACGAGCTGCCGCTGGAGCGCCTTTTGGCGGCCGTCGGCGTGCGTTGGACCCGAGGAGAACCGGACGCGCTCTCCTGTCTGGGCCTGCGGTTGGACGATGCGCAAGGATGGCCCAAGGTCCGCCAGGTGCTAAGCGATTCTTGGGCGCAGCAAGCGGGGCTTGCGCCGGAGGACGTCGTGTTAGCGATCAACGGTCAGCGGGCCAGCCCCGAGGCGCTCAAACGCATGTATGCCCGTTCCCGGCAAGGCAGCGTGTGGCAGGTGCACGCCATGCGCGACGCGCGTTTGGTGCAGCTCCAGGCACCGCTCCCGGCGCCCGTGCCGGGAGCGGTGCAACTCGCTCTAGCTGACAAAACAAGCGCAGCAGCCCGACGACTGCGCCGGGCTTGGCTCGGGGTCTGAATGAATTGCGGCATTCATCCCGTATCACCTCTCGCGCCAACCACCCCACAAGTATTTCTTTCACACGGAGCCCACCATGATCTACGACAACCTGCTCACTGAGACCCACGGACGCGTCGCGCTCATCCGCCTCAACCGTCCCAAACAACTCAATGCACTGAACGACGCACTGATGGATGATCTCGGCGCGGCGCTCGCGGCATTCGATGCTGAAGACGGAGTCGGCTGCATCGTTCTCACCGGCAGTGACAAGGCCTTCGCCGCTGGCGCTGATATTGCCGCCATGGCCGAGAAGACGTTCATGCAGGCTTATCGCGAGGACTTCATCACGCGCAACTGGGAACGCATGCGTAGCGTGCGCAAACCTGTAATTGCGGCCGTGGCCGGCTATGCGTTGGGCGGCGGGTGTGAGCTGGCGATGATGTGCGACTTCATCATTGCGGCCGACACGGCAAAGTTCGGGCAGCCGGAAATCAAGATCGGGATTATTCCGGGTGCCGGCGGCACGCAGCGATTGCCGCGCGCCATCGGCAAGAGCAAGGCGATGGATCTGGTCCTCACCGCGCGACTGATGGATGCCGCGGAGGCCGAACGCGCAGGGCTTGTTGCGCGCGTTGTGCCTGCGGACAAGCTGCTTGATGAAGCACTGGCAGCAGCCACGGCGATCTCGGCATATCCGCAACATACTGTCATGATGGCCAAGGAATGCGTCAACCGCGCCTTTGAGACCACGCTGAGCGAGGGGTTGCTGTTCGAACGGCGCGCGTTTCATGGGCTTTTCGGCACGCACGATCAAAAGGAGGGCATGGCGGCATTCCTGGCCAAGCGCGCGCCGAAGTTTGAGGGGTCGTGAGCGCATCGTTCGCAGCAGCCCTCTGCTCAGGCCGCTCACGCGGCTTGAAGTGAACGATGACATTGGCTCCAAGCGAGCAGACTCAAGACGTTGCTTCACCCGTACTTGTGCCTATAATGGCAACCCTTTGGCGCTTTAGCTCAGTCGGTTAGAGCGACGGAATCATAATCCGCAGGTCCGGGGTTCGAATCCCTGAAGCGCCACCAATCGATCTATCGAGATTGCGCGAGCCGCTGCCCGACTGGGCCTTGCGGCTTTTTTGTGCATCTTGTGCGTCGCGACGCGAACGGACACTGCCATGCCATCTATGCCGACACGCAAAGGCATCATTCTCGCCGGGGGCTCCGGAACCCGGCTGTACCCCGTGACGCAGGCCGTCAGCAAGCAGCTGCTACCCGTGTTCGACAAGCCGATGATCTACTACCCGCTGTCCACGCTGATGCTGGCGGGTATGCGTGATGTGCTCATTATCTCCACCCCGCAAGACACGCCGCGCTTCGCCCAACTGCTGGGCGACGGCAGCCAGTGGGGCTTGAACTTGCGTTATGCGGTGCAGCCCTCTCCAGACGGCCTGGCGCAAGCATTCGTGATCGGGCGCGAATTCGTCGGCACCGCACACAGCGGGCTGGTGTTGGGAGACAACCTGTTTTGGGGCCACGACTTGCAGGCCGAGCTCGTGCGGGCCAACTCGCAGGAGGCGGGCGCCACGGTCTTTGCCTACCACGTGCACGATCCCGAGCGCTATGGCGTGGTGGAATTCGACGGGGAAGGCCGCGCCATCAGCATCGAGGAAAAGCCCGCGCTTCCGAAGAGCAGCTATGCGGTGACAGGCCTGTATTTTTACGATAGCTCCGTGCTGGATATCGCGGCAGACCTCAAGCCATCGCCACGCGGGGAGCTGGAAATTACGGACGTCAATCGCGCCTATCTCGCTCTAGGCCGCCTGCAGGTGCAGACCTTGGGGCGTGGCTACGCGTGGCTGGACACCGGCACGCACGAAAGCCTGCTGGACGCCGGCCAGTTCATCGCGACCATCGAACGTCGCCAAGGACTGAAGGTGGCATGTCCGGAGGAAATTGCCTACCGGCAGGGGTGGATCGGTGCTGAGCAGGTCCAGCGCCTGGCTGAGCCAATGAAGAAAAATGGGTACGGCCAATACCTGCTTCGCTTGCTCGCCGACCCCATCCGTTGAGCCTCTGCCCATGCCCTATACCGTCATCCCAACCACGCTGCCTGAAGTCCTCATCCTGGAGCCCAGGGTTTTTGGCGACGCTCGCGGCTTTTTCTTCGAAAGCTACAACCGACGCGACTTTCAAGCTTCCACCGGATTGGATGTGGAGTTTGTACAGGACAACCACTCACGCTCCGCGCGCGGCGTGCTTCGCGGCATCCATTACCAGTTGGTTCAGCCGCAAGGCAAGCTGGTGCGCGCGATCGCTGGCAGCGTGTGGGATGTCGCCGTGGACTTGCGGAAGAGCTCGCCGCGCTTTGGCCAGTGGGCAGGCGTGGAGCTTAGCGCCGACAACAAGCGCCAACTTTGGGTTCCGCCCGGGTTCGGCCATGCTTTCCTGACGTTGAGCGAGCATGCCGAATTTTTGTACAAAACGACCAACTATTGGTACCCTGAGCATGAACGCAGCGTGGTGTGGAACGACCCAACACTGGCCATCGCCTGGCCGCTAGCGGCGCTGGGCGAACCCCAGCTTGCTGCCAAGGACGCTGCGGCGGTCGACCTGCACTCCGCCGTGGTGTATGCCTAAGCACCACATTTTCGGCACTTCCAGCTGCTAAGATTTCGGGGGTATGCGCAGCGGTCCTCATCCCCGCGCATGCCGGTCACTGCTTTGGGTCAATTTGACCTCCACGCCTCTGGATCAACACCATGAATCGCGTGCCTTGCGATCACCTTGAGTCGACTCCCTCCTCGCCTGCCTGGCGTTCCCTGCTGCTGCCAGCCCTCCTGGTCGGCATGCTGACGACTGGCATCGCGCAGGCCCAGTTGCCTCGCCTTTTTCCCGCGGGAAGTGCGCAGGGCGACGCCCGTTTCGGCGCATGGCCCAACCTCACCGTCAACTGCACACCCTACACGCTGGGCCCGGGCGTGCGCGTGCTCGACGAAAACCAGCGCGTGGTGCTCACGGGTCAGCTCCCGGGGGTCACAAGCCATGTCGTGTTCCTGCGCGATGCCGCCGGTAACGTGTTTCGCGTCTGGCTCGTAAGCGCCAAGGATCCCTCACTGGCCAACGTGCCTCAGGCGATCTCGAACTGTTTTGTGGGCAACGGCTGAACGACGGCTGGATGACTCAGACCTTGGGCGGCCATCACCGGCACCGCCCATGTCCGCACACCATGCATTGCGGCGATCACGCCAACGAACTTCCATGCCATGAAAAAACTCTACATCAAGACCTTCGGTTGCCAGATGAACGAATACGACTCGGCGAAGATGGCCGACGTTCTCGCAGCTGACGGGCCTTATGAGTCAACCGACAAACCCGAGGATGCAGACCTCATCCTGCTTAATACCTGCTCGATCCGCGAAAAGGCCCAGGAAAAAGTCTTCAGCGATCTCGGCCGGCTGCGCGCGCTCAAAGCCGATAAACCCGGGCTGCGCATTGGCGTGGCCGGATGCGTGGCGAGCCAAGAGGGCGCCGCCATCGTCGAGCGCGCGCCCTACGTCGATGTTGTCTTCGGACCACAGACACTGCATCGCCTGCCCGAGCTGCTGAATGCCCGCGAGCACAGCGGGCGAGCGCAAGTCGACATCAGCTTTCCCGAAATTGAGAAGTTCGATCATATGCCTCCCGCGCGCGCCGAAGGCGCGATGGCGTTCGTGTCGATCATGGAAGGCTGCAGCAAATACTGCAGCTATTGCGTCGTGCCATATACGCGCGGCGAGGAAGTCTCGCGCCCGTTGCCCGACGTGCTGACCGAAGTGGCCGAGTTGGCCGCGCAGGGCGTCAAGGAAATCACGCTGCTTGGGCAAAACGTCAATGCCTGGCGCGGTGACGTGGAGGGATTCGACGGGGACTTTGCGCTGCTGCTCGAATATGTGGCGGCCATTCCGGGCATTGAACGCCTGCGCTACACCACGAGCCACCCCAATGAGTTTACCGAGCGGCTGATCGCCGCGCATGGGCGCATCCCACAACTCGTCCCGCACGTGCATCTGCCGGTGCAGCATGGCTCGGACCGCATTCTGGCGGCGATGAAGCGTGGTTACACGGCTCTACAGTTCAAACATATCGTGCGCCGGTTGCGTGCGGTCCGCGCAGGGATCAGCATTTCATCGGACTTCATCGTCGGGTTCCCGGGTGAGACCGATGCCGACTTCGCGCAGCTGATGCGGCTCGTGGATGACGTAGGTTTCGACGCCAGCTTCAGTTTCATCTTCAGCGCCCGACCCGGCACACCGGCCGCCGCCCTTCCGGACGACACCCCACACGAGGCCAAGCTCGCGCGACTGCAGACTCTTCAGGCGCGCATCGAGGAGCACGCCCAAGGCATCTCGAGGGCCATGGTCGGGACGACGCAGCGCGTGCTTGTGGAAGGACCAAGCCGCA
This sequence comes from Pseudomonadota bacterium, assembly GCA_021807445.1. Classification (GTDB taxonomy): domain Bacteria; phylum Pseudomonadota; class Gammaproteobacteria; order Burkholderiales; family Burkholderiaceae_C; genus Thiomonas_A. Next base: position 8,067 of record JAKBCY010000033.1, on the reverse strand, counting down.
AGAGCGCAGCAGAGCTTCAGGGTCGAACGGAAAATAACCGCATCGTGAATTTCGCTGCACCCAGTAGCCTGATGGGAGCATTGGTCGACGTACGCATCACCGCGGCACTCCCCCACTCGCTGCGCGGTGAGTGGGCAATGGCCGCGGCGGCATGACACCACAAACGCATTGACCGGCGTCGCCCGCCCTGCGGTGGACGTTCACGCCTGCACGAAAGATCCGCGAAGACCCACAAATTGCGGGGGATGCATCGCGGCGCGGATTGCGTGTCGGTCAGGCTGGCTTCGACGCTAAGCGTCCACGGCCCGCGACCACGCGACCAGCCTCACGCGGCGCCAGACCGGGTATCGGCGTTCTGTGCCCCCAGTCGCAGGCGCGACTGGGGCGCCCTCACGGGCGACCTTCCCTGCGCGCCCCTCCCTTTCTGCGCTGCATGCCAATCGCTGCTGAGCGCGGTCCGAACGTGCTTGCCGCGGTGTGCGGCGAGCCCCGTCGTTCAGAGGCTGCCGCAAATCGTTTCGCCGGCGTCAACGATTGAAGGCCGGGGAGGAAGTCACCTATTTGATGGCCAAGCGCAGCGCGTCCCAAACCCGTTTGAAAATCCCGGCCTGGGGTATCGCATTGAGTGCGACAAGCGGGTACCGCTCGATCAACTTGCCGTCGAGGCTGACTTGCAGGGTGCCAATCTTTTGCCCCCTTGCGATCGGCGCCACCAATGGATCGGGGCGCTGGATCGTGGTTTTGATCTTCGCGCCGTCACCGCGCGGCACACTGACGGCCAGGGTTTCGAAGCTCCCAAGTTGCACCTGGTTGACAGCCCCCTTCCACACGTGCGCCGCCAGCACAGGTTTTCCCGCGGTGACGACACGAATGTCGTCAAAATTCTGGAAAGCCCAGTTAAGCAGCTTCTCGCTTTCCGCGACCCGCGCATGCTCCGTGGGCGTCCCCATCACCACGGTGAGCAGTCGGCGAGGACCATTGGGAAAATTGCGCTGCGCCGAGGTGATCATGCAATACCCCGCCTCCTTCGTGTAGCCCGTTTTCATCCCGTCCACAGAGGGATCGGTGAACAGCAGACTCACACGGTTGGGCTGTGTGATGTTGTTGTAGGTGAACTCTTTGACCTTGAAGTAGCGGGCGTAGTCCTGTGGAAAGTCCCGGATGATGTGCGAGGCAATGACCGACAAATCACGCGCCGTGGTGTGGTGGCCGGGATCGGGCAAGCCAGTGGGGTCCATGAAATGCGTCCCCTTCAAGCCCCATTCTTGGGCTTGTCGATTCATCATGCCAACGAAGGCTGACGCGGAACCACCCACGGTCTGCGCCAGCGTCATCGCAGCGTCGTTGCCCGATTGCACGATCATGCCCAAGAGCAGATCGTTCACCGAAACCGGCACGCGCGGGTCGATAAACATGCGCGAGCCGCCCGTGCGCCAGGCTTCATTGGTCTCGTGCACCATCTGCGTGAGCTTGACGGAGCCATCCTTGATCGCTTTAAACGTCAGATAAGCCGTCATCAACTTGGTCAGCGAGGCCGGTGCCTCCTGTTGGTCGGCATTCTGCTCGGCAAGGATCTGGTTGCTGGTGATGTCCAGAACCAGCCAACTTTTGGCCTGCATCGTCGGCAATGGCACGGATTCGAGCAAAGCCGCGGTAGGCCCGGTCGGCACATTACCGGGTCCGGCAGCGACAGGGTTGGGGCTGAGGGCAGCAGGGGAAACCGGCGCCTGAGGGGTGGCAGCTTGTGCCACGGTCGCGCAACTCAGTGCAGTCGCCAGTGCGAGCACCGCCAGTCTTTTGGGTATCGTGAATGGCATAGGTATCAACAAAAGAAAATGAGGAAAGATGATCGGATCAGGCCGGCGGCATGGCGAACTCTGACATCGCACTGCTACCGGTCCGCAGCACCATGCACCATAGCAGCGCAGGCCGGGGTAACGCGTTAAAAAGCATTGCAGTTGGAGTTTGACGCCTTCGAATTGGTTCACCCGATCGTGCGTTGCCATTACTGCAGGTCATGCCGCGCACCCAGCGCGCATTCAATCTGCAACGATTGTTCCATGCCATGTGCACACCCAACGCTTGAGCGGAGTGAGTAGCCCATGAAAGAAATGCCCCGCCCCGGGCATCACCAACACGGGTTGCTGCTGCGGCCGCGCCCAGTCAAAGACGGCGGCCAGCGGCACCACGTCATCGTGCTCGCCATGGATAACGAGCATGCGCTCGGCAAGCTGCGTACCATCGCCGCTGCGCAGAACAGGCACGTCGAAATTGGCAACTGCGGGGCCAACGAGAGTGAGGTGGTCGATGGTTCGACCTTTCGCGTGAAGAGCAGCCGCGAATCGTGCAGCAACATAAGCACCGAAGGAAAAACCGGACAGCGCCAGGAGCGGCGCCCCGGGCTTCACACCAGGCTCGGCCGCATATCGGCCCGCGTAATGTGCGAGCACCGCCTGCAAGTCCTCTGATTCTCCGCGGCCGGCGTCATAGCTGCCCTCGCTTGCGCCGACACCGCGGAAGTTGGGGCGTAAGGTCAGATAGCCGAGTTCAAGCCAGGCACGCGCCAATGTCTGTGCCACCTTGTTGTCCAGCGTACCGCCATGCAGGGGGTGCGGATGGGCGACCAGCGCCAGGCCTTGAGGCTCTCCCTCAGCAGGCCTATCCACCGCCACCTCGATCCAGCCAGCAGGGCCCGCAATGCGCTCGCGAATCGTGTTGCGGTTCATGGTGCGGGGGGCGTATCGGGTAGCAACAGGCGCTCAACCACCTCGCCCGCTTTGAGGTGGCGCTCGACAATCTCGTCGATGTCATGCTGGTCGACATAGGTGTACCAGACCCCCTGCGGATAGACCACGCACACTGGCCCCTCCTCACAACGGTCCAAGCAACCCGCTCGGTTCACACGCACGGCGCCAGGACTGCCAAGGCCTGCTGCTTTCACGGCCTGCTTGCAATGTTCGAAGATTTCATCGGCTCCGCGATTGGCGCAGCATGGACGACCGCCCTCGCGTTGATTGAGGCAAAAAAAGATGTGATGTTTGTAATAGCTCATGGGTGAATTAGGCGGAAATTCAACGACGGCATTCTGATTCATGGTGATGCCCCGGGCGCGCGATGCGCCCGAGCAAATACAGCCCAGCAAAATAGGGCCAAAGCCAGCTCAGCCATTGCGGCAGGCCAAACATGCGGATGAACAAACCCTGGCTCCACGTTTGCAGATTCTGCGCGTAATACGGATCGGGTCCGGTCTGGTTGATCCACACCAGCCCACAAGCGAGCATGGTCAGCGCGAGCATGGCGCAAAGCCGATTGGGCAAATAAGCCAGCGGGAGGCCAATGGCTAAACCCACCCCTAGCCCTTCCAACGCTCCGGGCGTTGCCCACGCCAGCGCATGTTCAGGGCCGAACCCCAACACGGCCGAGAGCGTCATGGCAGCCAGACCCGCCAACACGATCAACAGACCAATGCGTGCGCGTGGCGCCCGACGACGCGAAATCGCCGCGCTGGTCCACAGCACTGCCATGACCATGGCTGCAGCGATCCAGATCTGCTGATGCCCACCCATCGGGTGGGGCATGCTCAAAGCCAGGAGAGCATCGGAATTAAACCAGCGCGCGAAGGGCGCGGCGACATGGGGCGCGTTCAAGCTCGCATTGGACAGACTTTGTGCCAGCGTGCCAACCACTTGCCCCGTCGCAAACAGCGCCGGTGGCGGCCATAGCAACGCCAGCGGCCAAGCAGCCAGGAGCAGCATGCCGTAGCTTGCATCGCGAGCAAACCAGCGTTCACGCAGGGTGCGCGCCTGCTGGCTGAGCGACAGGTTTGGCACCAACCACAGGGCGAGCGCAGCGCCGACAATCCCGCCAATCGAATTGGTGACCCAATCCACGTTGGACGACACGCGCACGGGAAGAAAGCTCTGGATGGACTCCATCGCAAACGAAACCGCGCTGCAGCCAATCGAAGCAAGCGCCCATGCACGCCAACCTGTCCACCTTGGCCGCAAGCTGGCAGCTGCCAAGAGCCCGAGCGGCATGTAGCCTGCGACGTTGAGCCAAATGTCGGAGATTGTGAGGTAACGCGGCAGTGGCGCGACCACGAAGTCAAACGGGCTCAAACCCTGCCAGCGCCAGCCTGAAAACGGGTACATGCTGGCGTATAGCACCAGCAGCAGGTAGGCCGCCAGCGCGTAGCGTGTGAAAGCCGATGGCGAACTCATGAGCGCTCCCGCCGCTCAATGCATGGCGTCAGAGCCGTGCTTTCCCACTTCAGGGACCCGCGCACGACGGCATTGCTCCCATCCAAGCTGATGGTGGTCTCCATGGTGGCGACTTTGGGCCGTTCTGGCACTAATCCGTTCTGGCGCAGGCACGTCGCGTGCTCACGGTCCGCGCCCGAGAAAACAAAATCCACGCTGCGCAGCGGTGGGGGTGAGCGCGGAAACTGGCCTGCATTCTGATCATTGATCCAGTAAGAAACGCCGGAAACCAGGCAAAAACCGCACGCTTGCCCCCTCCTGACTTTCACCAAGGGCAACGCGCGGGCAACCGTTCAAAATGGCTTCACAACCACCAAAGGCACAATGATGAACATGGCGATGGTGGGGATTTCGTTGAACCAACGGAACCACACATGGCTATGCGCATTGCGGCCTTGTTCGAACGCGCGTAGAACGCGGCCGCAGCTGTAGTGAAAAGCTAACAACAAGAGCACCAGGGCAAGTTTGGTATGCATCCAGCCATTGCCAGGGCCATGCAGCCCCACACCGTAGTACAGCCAGAGCACCAGCCCGAACCCCAGCGCCGGGATCATCAAAATGATCATGAATCGATAAAGCTTGCGCGCCATGAGGAGTAAGCGCTCACGTTCGGCAAGGCTGTTTTGGGGAACCATGGCCAGGTTGACAAAGATGCGCGGCAGGTAAAACAGGCCGGCAAACCACGAAATGACAAAAATAATGTGCAGGGCCTTGACCCAGAGAAAACCCATATCCACTCCTTGTCCAATCCAGCAAGTGTAGATTTGGAAGTCGATGCACGCTGCCGACGACCGGCCAAACACCAGGTGCCGGATGGAAGCCGCCTCGGCGTGATCACGCGAGCTTCGCGGTTTTGCGCTCGCTCGCCCGACTCGGTGGCGCCTTTGATTCCGCTCTTGTGCCGCGGCCCACGGATTGCGTTCCACTCCTCCTCCCCACGCTCCGACGGCCTCGCGCAGTTGCACTTCACTTCACGCACCATGGCCGGCCTGTGGCGTGACTTGCACCCGGCAGGCGTGCACCGGTACGGCGCGCAAGCAAAAAAAACCCCGACAGGGGGGTCGGGGTCAATAGCCTTGAAACCAAGGCCCCCGCTCAGGGAGGAGAAGCGGGAGGAGGCGCCTCACAGCGGCCACCTTCTACGATTGAGTCCGGTAAGCTGCACAAGTTCCCACCGTCACATCAGGATGCAACATTTCATGTCCAGCCCAGCATTCCCCGCGCTTCGGATGCGTCGCCTTCGACGCGACGACTTTACCCGCCGACTCGTCCGCGAACACCGCTTGAGCGTCGACGATCTGATCTTGCCCGTTTTCGTCCTGGAAGGGGAGAAACGCCGCGAGGCCGTGCCGTCGATGCCCGGCGTCGAGCGCCTGAGCGTTGACTTGCTGTTGGGTGTTGCTGAGGATTGCGTGCGGCTGGGCATTCCCGTTATGGCACTCTTTCCGGTGATTGCCCCGGACCGCAAAAGCCCTGACGGCCTGGAGGCCGCTAACCCGGATGGCTTGGTACCGCGCGTGGTGAGGGCACTTAAACGCGAATTTCCGCAGCTTGGCGTGCTCACGGACGTCGCACTGGATCCCTACACCTCACACGGCCAGGATGGTTTGCTGGACGAAACGGGCTACATCATCAACGACGCAACGGTCCAAATGCTCGTACGGCAGGCGTTGGTCCAGGCGCAGGCTGGTGTGGATATCGTGGCGCCCAGCGACATGATGGACGGGCGTATCGGCGCCGTGCGCGAAGCGCTCGAGTCATCCGGCCACATCCACACGCGAATCATGGCTTACAGCGCCAAGTATGCAAGCAGCTTTTACGGGCCTTTTCGCGACGCGGTGGGCTCCGCGAAAAGCCTTGGCAAATCGGACAAGAAGGTCTATCAGATGGATCCGGGCAACTCCGATGAGGCGCTGCGCGAGGTGCAACTGGATATCGCCGAAGGTGCTGACATGGTGATGGTCAAGCCGGGGATGCCCTATCTGGATATCCTGCGACGCGTGAAAGATGCCTTCCGCATGCCAACCTTCGTTTACCAAGTCAGCGGCGAATACGCCATGCTGAAGGCGGCTGCGCAAAACGGCTGGTTGGATGGCGATGCAGCGATGATGGAGTCATTGCTTTGCTTTAAGCGCGCCGGGGCCGACGGCATCCTCACCTATTTCGCGCGCGACGCTGCCCGGCTGTTGCGCGCCACATCAACCGGCTGAACGGTTGCGCCGCAATCGGGCCTGTGCGGCGCACCACGGCCCGGCCGCTGCGTCAGCGTTTTCCCGTTTCGGAACAGACCGTCGCCCATCGCCCTTGCGCGAAATGGTTCAGGAAGTGGGCTCGCGAAAGCCGTCGATGCGGCGCCCAAAAGGCATCTGGTAACCATTCAGCGCCATAACGATACGATGGCAATGGCGATCCAGCCCAGGGTGAAATTTACTTTTACCAGGGTATGCATTTGCTGAAGCGCAGCGGCAACAACCGCCCAATCCTGGCGTGCTGCAGCGCGGCGCGCGCGCATAAACGGCGCAAAGTAAATGTGCGCAAACACCGCCATCATCACGAGCCCGATACCGAACATGGCGTGCCAAGCCCAAGGGGCGTGTGCAAAGCCCACCGGCAGCATGATGCTCAGACCGCTCGCAAGCAGGAGCGCAATGCTGAGCCACACCAGCGTAAAGAACCGATCCAGACTTGCCAGCAAAAGGCGCGGTCGCTGCGGCGCTTCAAGTTCGGCGAATGCCGCGGGGCGCAGGCTGAACAACACAAATGCCATGCCGCCCATCCAGACAATCGCGCCCACGAGGTGAAGAAAAATCAGCAATCCAGCCATGTCAGCCTCCTGTCATGCGCGTATTCGAACATGCCGAGGCGCCCACTGCGCAAATCGAGCTGCCAGACCCACCATGACAGACCACGACGTTGATGGACAACAATTCAGCACACTCGCGAGCAAAAAACGGTGAAATAGCCGAAGCGTTCCCGTATACTTTCGCTGTTTAGCCACCTTGAATTGTTACAACTCAAACACAAAAATACGTGATTTGGGCAATCTCAAGCGATGCTGGTCGATTTGACGTTGGCACCGAATGCCAGCCTCGGATCGGCAACCCCTTCGAATTTCCCGCGGTACCCAAGACAGTGCAAGCTTCCGACTCCTGGCAGGACGACGCCGACAGCTTTAAGGCGCAGCCACTCTCGCGAGAGCAGGCGCAAGCGTTGCTGCTTGCGAAGCCAGGCGTATCGGTATTTCGCGTCGTCGCTTTGCAGGCGCTCGTTGGCGCAGTGATGGCTGGGGCCGCTTACGGCATTGCGGGCCGCAGCGCGGCCGCATCGGCACTGTATGGCTGCGTGGTCGTCATGCTGCCCGCAGCGCTGTTCGCAGGTGGCATGCGCGCCTGGCTGATGAATCTTCAACCTGCCTTCGCCTTGTTCGGCTTCGCCTTTGGCGAACTGCTGAAGATCGCGCTCACCATTGTTCTCCTGCTCCTGGCTCCGCGCCTGTTGCCTGGTTTGAGCTGGCCCGCAATGTTGATCGGTCTGGTTGCCACGCTGCAGGTGTACTGGATCGCTCTGCTGTTACGCGGCAAACGGCCCAGCAACGCAGCCAAGCGCTGAGCCTTTATATCACTGTCCGCGATCGTTCAATCGACTGATCTCCCCATGCCCGCAGAACAGCAAACCATCACCGCCGGCGAATACATCATTCACCACCTGACGCAGTGGACCAGCAGTCCGCGCCTTGGCGTCGTCCAATTCAACATCGTCGACATCGACTCCATCATCTTTGCGGTGGGGCTGGGTTTGCTCGCCTGTT
>JAKBCY010000032.1 GCA_021807445.1 Pseudomonadota bacterium | reverse complement strand
CGCTGACCCAAACCCGCGGCGAGCGCACCGCCACCATCGGCCTGCGCCGGGCACCGGCCCCCGAGGGCCGCCCGGGCTTCCTCCGCATCGCGTGCACCAGGCCGATCTTGACGGCGTCACGCAGTCGCAGGTGGTGGCCTCGGTGCAGACCCTCTCCGAAGCCCACCTGCTGCCCGTCATCGCGCAGATGACGCAGCAATGCCCCGTCCGCGTCCTGGGCTTCCACGCCAACCACGGCAGCGAGTACGTCAACCACCGCGTGGCCCGCCTGCTCGACAAGCTGCGCCCCGAGTGCACGCGCAGCCGCCCGCGCCACAGCAACGCCAACGCCCTGGCCGAGACCAGGAACGGCGCCGTGGTGCGCACGGTCTTCGGCTATGCGCACATCCCGCAACGCCACACGCTTCAACCCCGTCTGGGTCGAGCACCTCAACCCCTTCCTGAACTCCCACCGCCCCTGCCTGTTCGCCACCGCGCTGTCCGACCCCGGCAAGCCAGGACGCATCAAGCGCGTCTACCGCGTCGCCCACGCCATGACCCCGCTGGACAAGCGCTCCAGCCTGCCCAACGCCAGCACCTGCCCGCGCCCGCCAATCACCCTGGAGCACCTGCACCAGCTCGCTCGTGCCCTCACCGACGTGCAGGCCGCCGCCGAACTCAATGAGGCACGCGCACCGCGCCCTTCCGTCGTGTGCCCGCACGCGCATGACCACGACGACCAACCCCGCCCAATACACGGTCTTCAATCCAAAACGGATCGACGCGCTGCGCGCCGCCGATCCCCGCCTTCTCCAGTCTCATACCTCATTTGGAAAAGACTGCCCCTTGCAGGGTCGAATCTGCTGCGCACATCCGGCCCTGTTCGCGCGAGACGGCCAGCGGCCATTTCAGCGCGTTGCCGACACGGCAGGTTATCGCGGTTATCCAAGAGCGCGCACTTTCGGCACTCATCGCGCCAAGCAAGCGACAATCACGGGCCATGTCAATCGTGCGCGTGTTCTCGCTCAGTCTTTTACTGCTCGCGGCAAGCCGCCTGCTAGGGGTCGTGCGCGACGCAGTCGTCGCGAGCCAATTTGGACTCTCCGGGCACGCGGACGCGGCGCTCGTTGTACTGTCCTACCCTGATTTCATCGTCTCGTTGCTGTGGGGTGCGGCGGTACCGGCTGTCATGGTGCCGCGGATGGCGGGACGGCCACTCAACGCGATTGCGAACGAGGCTGCGCGGTGGACCCGCTTTGCATTGACGATTTTCGCGTGCGTAGGCGTGATGAGTTGGCTGTTCAGCGCCCTTATCGTGCACTGGCTGGCGCCGGGCTTGGGAGCACTGGACGCTCGACTTGCGTCCGGGGCCTTGGGGCTTTCAGCACTGATTGCTTTACCAGCCGGTGCTGTGGCGATGGTAGGTGCGGCGGCGCTTCAGGCTCAAAAGCGGCTGCAGTGGCAATACGCCGGGCATGTCGTATTCAACTTGGTGCTCATAGCCGGTCTGCTGCTGGCCGCCAAGCTGGGGCGATTTGACTGGATTGCCGCGGGCATTACTGCAGCGGCGATTGCAAGGTTGGCCCTGATGCGTTGGGCCGTACGCGTCCACAGTCCAGATCCCGTAAAATCCGCGCGATGGCCCGACGCCGACGCGCTCCGCGCGTCGGCGTTAGCACTTGCAGCGTCGGGCCTGACCGTGCTCTATACGTTGGCAGCGCGGGCATTTGCCTCCGACGCTGGTCCCGGACGCTTGAGCGTCTTTCACTACGCCCAGCGAGTGGGTGAGTTGCCACTGCACACGGTCTTCGCCGTGGCAGCAGCATTGGCCCTTGCACGGCTGTCCGCCGCCGAGGCAGCGGGCGATGCAGCCGGGGCTCGTGAGCGCGGGCGTCAGTGGATGCAGTCCATGCTGCTTGTGGCAAGCTTGCTTGGCGCATGCGGCATGCTGATCGCGCCACTGGGTGTGCGGCTTCTTTTTGGCTGGGGGCGCATGACTGCCGCTAGCCAGGCTGCTGTGGTGCAGTCCATGAGTTGGATTTTGTGTTTGCTGCCCTTGCAGGCCGCTCAACTGGTGTTGTCTGCGCGCCTGAATAGCCACCGCCGAATCGCCGATCAGGTTCTCGGCTATGGCTTGGGGCTGTTGGCACTGCTTGCCCTGGGGTGGGCACTTCCCGACACATGGTGGCGTGCATTGGCAGCGTATGGCGCTGGATACCTTGTAGCCACAATGGTCCTCTGGCAGCGGTTGAGTCGGCATACCCTGGACATGGAAATCCGGAACTTAAGCTTGCTGGCCACCGCCTGTGCATCACTCGGAGCGCTCGCATCGATCCTTGCGCACGGCGACGGAGCGCCTTGGCGGATGGTCCTCGGTGCTTTGCTTGCCGCGGTGGTGTTCGCCATCGGTGCAGCCGCGCTCCTGCGCTGGGATGCGCTGGGCGCGGTTGCACGCCACGCACTTGCGCGCCGCTACACTCAGCGGTGATCTTCAAACTTACGACTTTGTCGCACTCACGCATGGATTGGATCCAGATTACCAACCAGCCGGCGTTCGCGGCCTTCGCCCACGGCTGTGGCGTGCCGCGCATCATGGTGGATCTTGAGTCCATGGGGAAAATGGAGCGTCAGGGTGGGCTCGGCACTTTCATCTCCGACCATCAACCGCAGGACGTTGGCAAGGTACGCGCGGCTGCGCCAAGCGCTCATCTGATCGTGCGCGTCAATCCGCTTCACAACTCAAGCGCTGCTGAAGTCGAACAGGCGATCGCCGCAGGCGCCGACAGCCTCATGCTGCCAATGTTTGAGGAAGCGTCCACGCTGCGCGCCTTTACCGATCTCGTGGCTGGCCGAGCGCGATGTATTGCGCTTTTGGAGACTCGGCGCGCGCTGGCTACCGTATCGGAATGGGCTGGGCTGGCAGGCCTTGATGAGATTTATGTTGGTCTCAACGACTTGCACCGCCAACTCGGTCAACGCTTTATGTTTGAGCCGCTTGCGGACGGCACGTTGGACCAAATTGCCCATACCGCACGCAACGCGGGAAAACGCTTCGGTTTCGGCGGCATTGCACGATTAGACGAAGGGCTGCTCCCGGGCCGCGTGGTGCTGGGTGAGCACTTGCGCCTCGGTTCAACCAGCGTCATCCTGTCGCGCACGTTCAATCGCGAGATGTTGGAGGCTCCGGAAAGTGACTGGCGAAGTGTCTACTGTCAGGCCATTGCACGCATGCAGCATTGCAAAAGGGTATTGGCCACGCGCACGTCGGACGAGGTAGAAAGCGATCGTTTGCTGGCGCGTGACCTCATCGTCAAAGCCGCGGCCGCGTTGACACCAGCGCCAGAAACTCAACCCGGCACACCAATGCGAATCATTGCTGGCTGAGGCGAGCGCAGTAGTGCCGATTCATCGGAGCCAATGAAACGCTCACTCGACATCTCCATTGCGCTGTTAGCCTCCGTCTTCCTTGCCGTGCCGATGCTGCTGATCGCGCTCGCGGTATGGGTCGACAGCGGCTTGCCGGTATTGTTTACCCAAATTCGGGTGGGCAAACATGGCAAGCCGTTCCGTCTGTACAAATTTCGCAGCATGGTCGTGGATGCGTCGCGCATCGGCCCCCATCGCACGGCGAGCGGAGACCCGCGCATCACGCGCCTCGGCCGCCTTCTGCGCCGCACCAGTCTCGATGAGCTACCGCAATTGATCAATGTCCTTCGCGGAGATATGAGCCTCGTGGGGCCACGCCCGGACGTGCCCGAACAGGCTGCGGATTACCATCCGCAGGACTGGACCATGCGTTGCAGCGTGCGTCCTGGCCTGACCGGACTGGCGCAGGCGCTCTACCGCTCGCGCGCCACCCCGCAACAGCGCCTCGCGGCTGACTTGGACTATGCACAGCACCATGGCCTTCTGCGCGATGTGCGCATTCTGGCGCTAACCGTCGGACAAATCCTGCGGCGCAGTGGCAACTGACACTGACTTGCAGCAGGACCGCCCGGCGACAATAACGGTTTTTCCAACTGAACTGGTTTCGCCTTCGCTCTTCCTATTTCATGTGCGGCATCTACGGGTATTTCAATCGCCAAGGCTTAAGCGTCGACACGTCAGTGCTCGCACGCATGGACGCAAGCTTGATTCATCGCGGGCCAGATGACAACGGCTGTTTTGCCGCAACTGGCGTGGCCCTTGGCAACAGACGGCTTGCCATCATCGACGTAAAGGGTGGCCACCAGCCTTTTATTTCGAGCGACGGGCGGATCGTCTTAGTGCAGAACGGTGAGATCTTCAACCACATTGAGCTACGTGCCGAGCTACAGCGACAGGGCGTAGCGTTTGCGACGGACCACAGCGACACCGAGGTTCTGCTGCGCCTATACGAACGCGAGGGCCTGGGTTTCTTGCCACGACTCAATGGCATGTTCGCCATTGCCATTTACGATTCGCGCGATGTCAACAACCCGCTTGTGCACCTTGTCCGCGATCGCATAGGGGTCAAGCCGCTGTACGTGCACGACGACAGCACCCAGGTGCTATTTGGTTCGGAGATCAAGGCAATCCTTCAGGCGCTGCCTGCTCATCCGCGCATGGACCTGCCGGCGCTTCAACATTACCTCGCTTACAACTACGTTCCGCCGCCCTTCACCCTATTCGCAGGAATAAGGCATGTGCCGCCCGGGACCGTGCTCACGCTCAGTCGGCAAGGTCGCCAGGAGCGGCGATGGTGGAGCTTGGCCACGCAACGCGAAAACGCGCAGCAGTTTTCCGCTTGGCAAGAGGAGTTTGTCGATTTGCTGGATGACGCCGTGCGTGTGCGTCTGCGCGCCGACGTGCCTTTCGGCGCTTTCCTTTCTGGCGGGGTCGACTCAAGCACGGTCGTGGCACTGATGGCACGGCATGCGCGCGAGCCGGTACGCACGTTTTGCATCGGTTTTGCGGACGCACGCTTCGACGAGTCTCCCTATGCCCGCCAAGCTGCTCAGCGTTTTCACACGTCGCATCAGGAGCACGTGGTTTCGCCTGACCTTCTGGACGCCTGGCCTGACGTGCTATGGCATCTGGATCAGCCGCACGGCGATGCCTCGTTCATGCCAACGCGCGAAGTCGCACGCTTGGCCGCGAAGGAAGTCAAGGTGGTCCTCACCGGAGACGGTGGCGACGAACTTTTTGCAGGCTACGACAAATATTCGAGCTTTCTCGCTGATCCCGTCTTGCAGCGACTTCCCGATGCTGACTTTGGGCACGCTTTTATCGAACACACCGGCTTGTTCACCGCATCTCGCCGTGACGCGTTGTTCCAGCCTTGGCTGCGAACGCGCTTGGCCGGTATTGACAGCGTGCGAGACGTGGCTGCGCCTTGGCTCGCTCAAGCACAGCACTTCGACCGCATCAACCAGATGCTGTTTCTCGACATGATGCTGCTTCTTCCTGGCAACAATCTGGTCAAGCCGGACCGCATGGGAATGGCAGTCTCGCTCGAGGCACGAACGCCCTTTCTTGACTGGCGCATGATGGAATTTGCCTTCCGCTCAGGCGGCGCCACAAAATTGCACCGCGGTGACAAAAAACACTGGTTTAAGAGGGCAGTTGAGCCACTGATCGGATCCGATCTTGCCCACCGAAAAAAACAAATGTTCACGGTGCCCATCGGCGAATGGTTCCGCGGCCCGCGCAGACAATGGCTACACGATCTGCTCTTCGCCCAAGAAGCGCTCTCTGCACGACTCTTTGAGCCCTCGCAGGTGCGCAAACTGTTTGACGATCATGTTGCTGGCAGCGCCAATTACACCCGCGAGTTGCGCGCGCTGGCCGCACTCGAGCTCTGGGCGCAGCGCGTACAGCCTGAAATTGGCTAGGGACACGGCGTGCCGATTGCTTTGCAGCTCGTAGCGCCGCGAGATGGACAATGCGGCCCACCCTACCTGATCCGATCCACAGCCAATGCGGGCGGACAAACACGCGCATGCCGATGAACAGGTCGCCGACTAGCGTTCTCATGGTCGCCTACGGAGGCGGACACATTGCGATGGTGCTGCCGGTGATACGCGCGTTGCGCGCACGGGTTCCTGGCGCGCGTATCGATCTGCTGGCGCTTACCACGGCCAAGCGAGCAGCGCTGGAGGCCGGTGAGACGCCTCTGGGCTATGCAGACCTAATGCACCTGTTGTCGCCTGCCGAGCGACGGCAAGCGCTGGCGCTCGGCCGCACCCTGCAAGAGGGCAATGGCCACCCTGACATTCCAGAAGCTGAAACCTTGGCGTACCTAGGCATCAACGCGCTCGATTTGTACCAGCGCCTCGGACCAGATGCTGCTCAGGAGGTGCTAGCGAAGAAAGGTCGCCATGGTTTCTACCCCATTGGGTTTCTGCGTCGCGTCATTGATCATCTGCAACCCGATCTGGTGATTGCAACCAACGCGCCACGCAGCGAACAGGCGGCGTTGGACGCTGCTGGCGACGCAGGCATCCCAACTTTGGCGATGCTTGACCTCTTTGGAATCAGTGCCGCTCCAGTGGCGGGCCAGCTGGTTTCGCGCGCGCTGCGCCTTCCAACGCCTTCCTCCGGTTCGGCATCGTTCTTCGCAGACACCTTTGCTTCACGCACCCGCCGCCCCAGCCGAGTATGCGTGTTGGCGGGTGCCGTGCGCGAGAATCTGGTGGCAAGCGGCTGGCCTCGTGAAATGATTGCAATCACCGGCAATCCGGCCTTCGATGTCCTATTTGACCCTGTCACCCGCGACGCCGCGATCGCCTTGCGCAAGCGGCTCGGATGGGAGAACAAAAAGATTGTCCTGCTCGCTGCACAGCCCGAGCCACGAGGAAACCCCGCTTCGCACTGGCCTTCGGGAGACGCGTTGGCGCAAGCAATGGAGTCGCAGTTGCGCGTCTGGGTCACGACTCGGGCCGACGCTGCGCTGATCGTGCGCCATCATCCCAATCACTGGCATCGCTACCCAAGGCTTCCGGATACCACACAGGTTCACTTCAGTGTGCCGGGAGACGAGGCGATCGATCCCTTGATACTCGCCTCCAACTGCGTCGTCGTACAAACAACGACTGTTGGGCTGCAGGCGGCAACAGTTGGAATTCCCGTTCTTGCGATGCAATGCTCTCCAGGTGCGCTTTCCGCCTTCAGCTATGCGGACCTGGGGGTTGCGCAGGGTGTGCCCGATGTACCCGATCTGCCCGCAGCGCTGGACTTCGCGCTCGATCACCCCTCCCCGGCCACTGCGTGGGCCCGCAAGAGCCGCGCGGCCGAAGCGGTGGCGCGTGAGGCACTCGCGCTGATTGCGCCGCGAAGCAGGGACGCGATCGAATCAGCGCGGGATCAATGATTGCATACACACCAGGGATGCGAGGCACTCATTTGCTATGACTGGCTGGCTGCCCTGCCGCCGTGCTTGAAACGACGGCCAGCCCAAGTCGCATGTCCTTGGCAAGCTCGGTGCATCGTCGCGGCCCCGACATGCATTGAACCCGTTTCATTGTCACCTTGTCGCCAGACCCTAACGCCGCGAGTGACACCGCGTCCTTGACGCTGCCACGTCATTCACTCGATTGTTTCAGAGTAAAATGCGGCTTACGCTTACGCTCACGTGCAACCGTAAAGCGGTCATTGCTCTCTCCCTTTCGCTGGCATCTGGGATTGAGTTCCCTCATTGGTTGGAAAATGCAACGCACCCCACTTGGTCCGCTTCTCAAGCAAATTGGGGCGGACCGCAGGGTTACATGCGCTCCCCGATCCTGCGCCATCCATGGCTGGAGAAGCAAGGTGTACACCGATGCAATCTTCAAGAGGACGACACGTTTGATTTCTCTCGCCGCGAAGGAAGTCGTCGTATGCGCGCCAGCCCAAAGCGTGCACCTCCGACAAAAGCCGACCGTGCCATCACTGCAGTCTCAATCGTGGCTGATGCGCAATTGACCACTGTGTTTGACGCTCTGCGCGCCTTACCGCGACCGTGCCAGGAGCCATGAATGATGACCACCATCGCCACCATCTGTGCACGCGGCGGCAGCAAGGGTTTGCCGGGCAAGAATATTCGCCCTTTCGCAGGTCAGCCTTTGATCGCGCACAGCATCGCGTTCGCGCGGGCTCATCCGGCAATCGGCGCAGTCTACGTCTCCACCGACGACCCCACAATTGCTGAAATCGCGGCACGGGCCGGAGCGCTTGTGCCATTTCTGCGACCCGCAGATCTGGCGCGTGACGACACGCCCAAGCTGCCAGTGATTGAACACCTGGTGAGGCATCTCGAAGCTCAGGGTAAGGAGATCACGCGTGTCGTGGACCTACAACCCACTTCGCCGCTGCGTGCGCGTGAGGATCTAGACGGTTGCTTGGCTTTGGCCTGCAGCTCAGGTGCCGAGCTCGTGCTCAGCGCATTCGACAGCGGGTTCAACCCGTATTTCAATCTTGTGGAACAGCAACCTGACGGCTGCGTGCACATCAGCAAAGGCCATGGTTTAGCGGCGCGCCAAGATGCGCCCAAAGTGTGGGCGCTCAACGGATCCATCTACGTTTGGAAGCGTGCCGCCCTACGCCATGCGGCCGCGAATGGGCTGTGGAGTGTGCGTGTCGCCGCTCATATCATGCCTCCTTTGCGCTCGGTGGACATCGACACCGCTGACGACTTTGCCCTGGCTGAGTGGCTGCACACACGCCAAAACCCTTGACCCCGAACCCCGCATGTCCATCGACCGCGTATTCATCATTGCCGAGGCAGGCGTTAACCACAATGGACGACTGGATTTGGCGCTCGCGTTGGTCGACGCCGCAGCCGCAGCCGGTGCGGATGCCGTCAAATTTCAGACCTTCCGAGCCGAAGACTTAGTCTCGCCGGGGGCCGCCACCGCGGCCTACCAGCAGGACAATACGGGCGAGACCGATCAGTTTTCGATGCTGCGCAAGCTGGAGCTTTCCCCGTCGCAATTCGAAACTCTGGCCGCGCGGTGCCGCGAGCGCGGCATCGAGTTCATGTCGACACCTTTCTCCGAGGACGCCGTAGACCAACTTGTAGCCACAGGTGTGAAGCGGCTAAAAATTTCGTCTGGAGAGATCACCAATCGCCCGCTTCTTGAGCGGGCCGCATCGACCCGGCTACCCCTTCTGCTATCTACCGGCATGGCCACGCTCGACGAGGTGCACCAAGCTGCAGGCTGGGTACAGTCCGTCTGGGAGCGTGGAAGTGCACCGCAGCCGGCACCAGGCTTGAATGCGCCCCTCGTGCTGCTGCACTGCACATCGGCTTATCCTGCCCCGGACACGACGCTGAACCTACGCGCGATTGCCACCATGCGATCAGCAACGGGGTTCCCGATTGGCTATTCTGATCACAGCCTTGGGAATACGGCTGCGCTTGCCGCAGCCAGCCTCGGCGCTTGTGTGCTCGAAAAGCACATCACCGTGGACCGAAGCTTGCCTGGCCCCGATCATGCGGCGTCCAGCGAACCCGCCGAGTTTTCGGCTCTGGTATTCGAGCTTCGGCGCCTGCAAGCGATGTTGGGTGACGGCGTGAAAGAGCCGCAAGCCGAGGAAGCCGAGGTGCGCCGGGTGGCACGACGAAGCGTGGTCTTGGCCTGCGATCTTCCCGCGGTCACAGTTCTCAGGCGCGAACACCTTGTGCTGCGCCGTCCCGAAACCGGCATTCCGGCAGCCAAACTGGATGCCGTGATTGGCCGCAGCCTAAATCGCGACCTGAAGGCTGGCACGGTGTTGCAATGGGTTATGTTGGCATGACGCGGCGACGGATCATCTATCTCTCCGGTACGCGAGCAGACTTCGGCTTGATGCGTCACGCCTTGGAAGTCATCGCGGCGGATCCTCGACTGGACCTCTCCGTGGCCGTCACCGGCATGCACCTCCACGAGGAATTTGGCCACACCGTCGATGAGATTGCTGCGAGCGGCCTACGCATTGCAGCCCAAATCCGCACGAGCGTAGCCGAGCGCAATCGACCCGCAATGGCGCGTGCGGTTGGGCATACCCTGATGGGCCTGACCAATCTGCTCGAAACTGAGCGCCCGGACGCCTTGCTGCTTCTCGGCGACCGTGGCGAAATGCTGGCTGGGGCCATTGCCGCACTGCACCTGGGCGTGCCTGCAGTGCACATTCATGGCGGCGAACGATCGGGCACTGTGGATGAGCCGATGCGCCACGCCATCAGCAAGCTCGCCGCCTATCATTTCTGCGCAACGCTTGAGTCGCGCGAGCGGCTCATCGCCATGGGCGAGGCTCCCGATCGCGTCTTCCAGGTGGGCGCACCCGGGCTGGATGATCTTCCACCCGTGCTCGCAGCACCGCGCGAAGCGGCGCTTGAAGCACTGGGCCTCACGCACGATGCACCCTATGTGCTCGTGTTGTTTCATCCAGTGGTACAAGAAGCGGAAGACGCTGCAGCGCAGACGGCCTCACTCATCGAGGGACTGCGCGCTGCAGGCGCCCACTCCGCGTTCGACGTGGTGTGGCTCGCGCCCAATGCTGACGCTGGGTCGAACGCCATTTTGCATGAACTCGCAGCGCTTAACGACTGCAACTGGCGCCGAATCACCCATTTGCCCCGCGCACGTTACCTTCTGGCCCTTCGTCACGCTGCAGCGCTGCTCGGAAACTCCTCGTCAGGCATCATTGAAGCAGCCAGTTTCGGCACCCCGGTGGTCAACGTTGGCCGTCGTCAACACCTCAGGGAGCGCAACTCCGGGACGGTTGATGCGGGAATTGATCCCGAGGCCATCTCCGCTGCGCTGCGCAGCGCGCTTAACGGGGGCCGCCCACCTGTACAAAATATCTACGGCGACGGACAAGCGGCCGGGCGAATCAACGAACTGCTCGCCACCTTGCCGCTATTTCCCGATCTTCTGAACAAAGCCAACCGGTACTGAGCATTCAGCCCACCCACATGACCACAACATCTTCCCCTCCCTTGCTCATCGTGTTTGGCGCTGGTGGCCATGGTCGTGTGGTGGTCGACGCCGCGCTGGCCTCAGCGTGTTTTCGAGCCGTGGTGGCTAGCGACCGTAACCCGTCGCTGTGGGGTCAGCAACTCTTACCCGGCGTGCCCATCGTCGCGCCGGAGGCACTGCCCACTCTGCAAGGGCCGTTGGCGCTGCACGTGGCCATCGGCCACAACCTGGTGCGTCAAAAAGAAGCCCAGGCATTGCGGGATATTGCCCCACTGGTCAGCGTGATCCATCCCCGCGCGAGCGTCGCCCAAAGCAGCAGCATTGCGCCCGGCTGCCTGCTCGCTGCGCATTGCGTGGTCGGCCCAATGGCAGAGCTCGAGGAGGGCGTGATTGTGAACCATGGCGCCGTGGTTGATCACGACTGCCACATCGGTGCCTGGGCCCACATTGCTCCCCTGGCAGCGCTGGGCGGCGCGGTGCGCGTGGGCACGGCATCACTCGTTGGAGCTGGCAGCGTGGTCTTGCGCGACGTGACCCTTGGTGCGGACGTGACTCTTGGCGCGGGTGGCGTCGCCCTGACAAATATGCCGGCCGGGCAATCCTGGGCTGGCGTGCCCGCACGCCCACTCGAGCGAGCAAGCGCATGAACGCGAGCATTTTTCGCCAGCTTCAGGTTCCTGCCTCGGCAACGCTGCGCGAGGCGCTGGCGCGACTGGATGCCACGGCTCAAGGCATTTTGCTGGTTACCGATGACGCGGGCTGTTTGCAACGCACGCTCACTGACGGCGATTTGCGCCGCGCCGCGTTGGCCGCGGTTGACCCCCTGACCCCTGTGTACTCGCTGCCGGCGCAGGCGCCAATCACCGCAGGGCTCGGCGCATCCATGCGTGATGTGGTAACCGTGATGGATGCACACCGTATTGACCACGTCCCAATTGTCGATGGCAACGCGCGCGTGGTCGATCTGATCACTCGGCGCGAACTCTCGCAAAGAATCTATCTGTCATCCCCGCACCTGGGCGACGAAGAAGCCACGCTGGTGCAGGAGGCGTTTTCAAGCAATTGGATCGCTCCGCTCGGCCCCCATGTCGACGCGTTCGAGCGCGAGCTCGCAGCACGCGTCGACATGTCACACGCTGCAGCAACGATTTCGGGAACCGCAGCACTCCATCTGGGCCTTCGCCTGCTGGGGGTGGGTCCGGGCGATATTGTGCTGTGCTCAAGCCTGACCTTTGTGGCGAGCGCGAACCCAATCAAGCAGCTCGGCGCCACGCCGGTCTTTGTTGACTCCGAGCCAAATGGCTGGAATATGTCGCCGCAGGCATTGACCGTCGCCCTCGACACCTTGCGGGCTGATGGCGTCATTCCAAAAGCGGCGGTGATTGTCAACCTCTATGGCCAGAGTGCGGAGATGGGTGCGCTGCTGCCGATATTGGACGCTGCTAACGTGCCCGTTCTGGAAGACGCGGCGGAGTCCCTGGGCGCAATTTACAAAGGCAAGCCAAGCGGGAGCTTCGGACGACTTGCGGTGTTTTCCTTCAACGGGAACAAGATCATCACCACCTCCGGTGGCGGCATGCTCGTTGGGCAAGACGAAGCCTTGATCACCCACGCCCGCAAACTCTCTACGCAAGCTCGCGAGCCAGCGCGGCACTATGAGCATGTTGAAGACGGATACAACTATCGCCTAAGCAATGTTTTGGCCGGCATTGGACGCGGGCAGCTGCGTGTGCTCGAACAACGGGTGCAAGCGAGGCGCAACGTGTTCGAGCGTTATAGGACGGCCCTCGTGGATTTTCCTGAAATCCGTTGGATGCACGAGCCGAATGGGCACCGCTCTACACGCTGGCTGTCGGCCTTCACCCTGAATGTGCCACAAGCGCAGATGCGACGCGACGCACTTCTGGACTTTCTGGATCGCCATAACGTGGAAGCGCGCCCGGTATGGAAGCCAATGCACTTGCAACCGTTGTATGCAAACTGCATGTACTTCACACACGCCCCCAATCAGGATGTTTGCCGCAGCTTGTTCGAAGGGGGAATTTGTTTGCCCTCAGGTTCAAATATGAATGCGGAACAGCAGGCCCGTGTCTGTGAACTTCTTCGCCGAGGCCTCGGCCAGATCATGGAGCATGAGGGATGAAGAGACACGCCATCAGCCGCATAGGCTGGCTACCGCCGCTCAAGGATGCCGCCGCCGTAGCACTCGCTTGGCTCGCGGCTTTTGCCTTTCGCTTTAGTCTGTTCCGAAACGACGCGCCAGCCAATATCGGACAAATCGTGCTGGCCAGCACACCGCTCGCGCTCCTTGTTTGGGGCGGCTGCCTGCTTGCCTTCGGTGTGTATCGAACACCGTGGCGTTACACCAGCTTGCCCGACGTACGCCGCCTCGCAACGGCCGCCGGAGTGGCTGCGCTGGCACTTGCCGCTAGCCTGCTGGTGATTCGGCTTGCCAACTTTCCTCGCTCCATCGTATTCATCCACCCGCTTCTGGCGGGCAGCGGCCTACTCGCGCTGCGTCTGCTGGCTCGCACCCGTGCGGAGCGCACAAGTTTGGGAACGCTACGTGCAAACGCCCAACCCCTGCTAGTCCTAGGAAGCCTGGACGATGCCGCCTCTGCACTTCAGACTTTGCGTGGCAATCAACGATGGCGCGCGGTGGCGATCTACACGCCACACGCCTTGGAGGTTGGACGAAGCCTCCAAGGCATGGACGTTCTTGGGCCTCCACTTGATTTGGGCGAAGTGGCACGACGTCTCGGCGTGCGCCATGCATTGGTCGCTGGCACAGCTGGATCGGCAGCGCGCCGGCTTCTTCTGGAGCAGGCGAGCGATGCTCGCTTGGCGCTACTGACATTGCCGCGTGCGGACGATTGGCTGCAGGCTGGCGGCAGCGTAGCAACAACCCCGCGAAGTCTTGAGCTCGATGATCTGCTCGGTCGGGAGGCTGTGCAGCTCGACGTACGTGGTCTGTCGGACATGCTGGCGGGGCGCTGCGCCCTGGTCACAGGCGCGGGGGGTTCGATCGGCTCGGAGTTATGCAGGCAGCTGGCCCGCTTCGGCGTGGGCCGTTTGGTCTGCTTGGACGTGTCGGAATATGCCATTTACCAGCTTGAGCAGGAAATCAAAACGCGCCATCCCGACCTGCCTGTGGTGTACCTGACGGCCAACGTTCGCGAGGCGGGGCGTATTCAGGCACTGTTTGAGGAGCACGCGCCGGCTGTGGTGTTCCATGCCGCGGCGTACAAACACGTTCCCTTGATGGAAGGTGACAATGCGATCGAGGCTGTGCGGACCAACGTGCTGGGCACGCTCAACGCCGCGCGCGCCGCAGCCACCTGCGGGGCGCAACGCTTCGTGCTGATTTCCACCGACAAGGCGGTTAACCCCACGAATGTGATGGGCGCAAGCAAGCGCCTAGCAGAGCGTGTACTGCAAAGCCTCGCGCATCAATACCCAGCCACGCGCATGGTTGCAGTACGCTTCGGCAACGTTCTGGGCTCGAGCGGCAGCGTGGTGCCGCGTTTCGCACAGCAAATTGCTGCTGGACGACCAGTGACAGTGACGCATCCAGACATCGTGCGTTACTTCATGACAATCCCCGAGGCCGCCCAACTTGTGTTGCAAGCCGGACTGATGGGTGACAGCGGTGAAATCTATGTGCTCGACATGGGCGAGCCGGTCAAGATCGTCGAACTCGCTCGACTGATGATTCGCCTGTCGGGTAAAAGCGAGGATGAAGTTCCTGTTGTTTTCACAGGCTTGCGGCCGGGTGAAAAACTGTTTGAAGAATTGCTTGCTGATGATGAAACCACGCTGCCGACACCTCATCCCAAGGTAAGAGTCGCGCGTCATAGCGACTTTGACGCGCAAGCACTGGACCTCGGTGCGTTAGCCGCCCGAATTGCCGAACCCAAGTCAGCAGAAGGCAAGACGCAGCCAAATGTCGGCCAAGTCAAGATGCTTCTGGCTGAGCTTGTACCCGAGTATTTGCCGCAGATCGTTGCCCCGACAAGCCTGTTGGCTTCCCACGACCGGGCGGCAGATGAACCTGTGATTTCCTGATTTTCTCTATGAATCAATCTGTTCTCAGCGCCCGAGATGTCTACAAGCGATTTAACGGCGGACCGCAGCCAGTGGAGGTTCTGGCAGGAGCGAGCCTCGCCGTACAGGAGGCGCAATCCTTAGCCATCACCGGCGCATCGGGATCGGGCAAGAGCACGTTGATGCACCTTCTGGGCGGACTTGAGCGTGCTGATGCAGGAAGCATCGAAGTGTGCGGCCGCGACTGGAAGGCGCTCAGCGCAGCTGAACAGGGAAGATGGCGCAATCGTTGCGTAGGCTTCGTTTACCAGTTTCATCACCTGCTCCCTGAGTTCACCGCCTTGGACAACGTCATGATGCCACTGCGAATCCGGCGCGAAACGGCAAGCATTGCGCAAGCTAAGGCGTGCGAAATGCTGGAGCATGTTGGGTTGGCCTCCCGCATGCTCCACAAGCCGGGTGAACTTTCTGGCGGCGAGCGTCAACGCGTCGCTGTTGCTCGGGCACTGGTTACCCGCCCTGCATTGCTGCTGGCTGACGAGCCAACGGGAAATCTCGACATCGATTCTGCTCAGATGATCTTCGATCTGCTGGCGCAGGTGACGCGGGAACATCGCACGGCCATGGTTCTGGTGACCCACGACCTGGAACTTGCCAAGCGCTGTGACACAGTATTGCGTCTCAGCAAAGGAAAACTGCAAAGCGTGCGTAAACCCGCAGATATCGCCGCCTGAAGTGACGCACCGGGCCAAGCCCCTCTGCGCCCACGCGGCCTCAAGCACGCTGCCCGCGCAGATACTCGCCAGCCGTGCGCAGCAGATGGTCGAGTGCCGACTGCACCATACTGTCGTCTGCACCTGGCCCCGCGGCAACCCAGTCGTGAAACATGGCGTGCAGTTCGTTGTGCGACTGAACCAGCGCGTGGTCGCTAGACAAGGCCGCCTGCACCAGCCACTCGCCAACGGGCCAGTCCTCCGGCCCGCCATTCATCGGTAGCCTCGGCTGCAACTGCGGATAGTGACGCACAATCAGCAGATCCATGTCCAGGCCTACCAACTGCTCGGCGATCCGTGTAAGCAGTCCATGCCCTGTCGGTTTGCGATCGCGCCATAGGGGCAATGCGGCGAGCCAGCCCGCAAACGCCGTTGCGGGCATCGGCCGCGCGATACCCCAGCCTTGCGCCTGGGGCACACGCAAGGCGCGAAGCGCCTCGACAATCTCTTCAGTTTCCGCGCCTTCCGCGACGAAATCCACTCCTAAGCCTCGCGCCAACTGCGTGAGGCTTTGCACGAACCGCAAATCCTGTGGCCTCTCGGCCAATCCTCGTATGAAGCTTTGGTCGAGCTTGATAATGTCGATCGGCAACTCTTTCATGCGCAAAAGGGACGAGTAGGCGCTACCGATGTCGTCCAGGGCAACGCGGCAGCCGAAGACGCGCAGCTCAGCGAGGCTCTCCTGCGCTGTGGCCAACGAGAGAAAATCGCTGTGCTCAAGAATTTCCAGCACGATGCGATTCGCTGGAAACTTCGATTCGCGCACGATCTCCTTCACCACCGCAAGTGCCTCGCCTGAGGCCAGCAACAAAGGGTCGACGTTTACCGCAACGCTCAGCTCCACGCCCTGCTCACGCTGCCATTGCTGTGCGTCGAGCACGGCTTGCTGCAGCACTCCTGCGGTGAGAGCGACAAGACCGTCGCGCCCAAGCTGGTGGATGAAATCCAAGGGGGAGATGAGGTTGCCAGTGCCATCGTCAAGTCGTGCCAACGCCTCCACCTCGACCACCCGCCCGCTAGTCATGTCGACCACAGGCTGGTAGTGCACCCGCAAACCACCTGAGGCGAAGCGCTCGCGTACCAGACGAAGGTGGTTGAATTGGTCGCGGTCCGTGGCAGGTTGATAGACACGCCAAAACGGGGCTGCAGTGCCACGCGGTTGTTGCTTAATAGCGTAAAGAGCTTGCCCAGCGTGTCGCAACAACTCGTCGGGCTCCGCCGTATCGTCGGGATAAATGGTGAAACCGAGGCTCGCACGCGTATGGACGATGCGCTCCCCCCCTGGCAGGGCTATGGGCGCGTCAACCGCTTTGCGTATACGGGCAAGCATGGGATCCACGTCGTCCCGGGTGGTCATGCCCTGCAGCACAAGCACGATCTCATCACCACCCAGTCGGGCCACGGTATCGCTGGAACGCACAGCCTCCACAAGGCGCGTCGCTATGGTGCGCAGCAGTGTGTCCCCAGCAGCGTGCCCATAGCTGTCGTTAAATTGCTTGAAATCGTCAAAGTCCAGAATGAGCACGGC
>JAKBCY010000236.1 GCA_021807445.1 Pseudomonadota bacterium | reverse complement strand
GCGCGGGATGTTCATTTCACGGGCGGCGGTCAGCAGGCGGTGACGTTGCTGGGTGATCTCAGCGGGTGTTCCACTGGCCGTTCCACCGCTCGGCACGATGGAACGCTGTTCCGGGGGTGTTTTTGTGGGGATGTTCCGCTCTTGTTCCGCATGGTGTTCGGCCCGCAAAACCTTATGGGCTAAGGCTTTCAGGCTGGTGCGTTCCGCTGGTGTTCCATGCGGTGTTCCACTTGCCTGAAGGGCGTGTTCCACTGTTCCATGCATAGGGGGTGGAACGGTGGAACACCCGGAACGGGTAGCTATCTCAGTCATGGCCGGCGCCCTCCTTGATCGCCTTCACAGCACGGTGTGCAGTCGCCAGGCCGATGCCAAGCTCGGCGGCGATCTCGCGTTGTGTCATGCCCAGGTCTACCAGCTCGCGCACCTGCTCCAGCCTGCCGATGTCTGCCGGCTTGCAGGTCCAGATACGGCGACCATCGGGGCCGGATTCCAGCCGCGCCTCGAACGGCTCCACGTCCTTGCCCTTCAGCGCGCGCGCTTTTTCAAATTGCACCAGGAACCGCGCGCCCTCGCGTTCGTGGTAATCGTTTGGCCGCTTGAGGCTCAGCACTACGTCCAGAATGTCCTCGCGGCTGCTGGTGCCGCGCTGCTGGCCGCCCTTGCCGGCGTGGTGAATGAACAGGACGGCGCGTCCGGCTGCGCGTTGCTCAAGCGCCCAGGTGGCGACGGGTTGCCAGCCCTCGGCCTCGTTTTCACGGCCTGCACGGCCCAGCGTTGCGATGCTGTCCACCACGATCAGATCAGCGGCAGCCACCAGCGGCTCTAGCGCGGCTTGGCCTTGCGGACTGGCTATATTCGGCATGCCACGCGGCTGCAAGTC
The DNA here is from genome assembly GCA_021807445.1 of Pseudomonadota bacterium. Classification (GTDB taxonomy): domain Bacteria; phylum Pseudomonadota; class Gammaproteobacteria; order Burkholderiales; family Burkholderiaceae_C; genus Thiomonas_A. Next base: position 3,154 of record JAKBCY010000236.1, on the reverse strand, counting down.
GGGCGTTAGGAATCGCAACATCCCTGGCGCCGGTTGCGCATCCTCGGATGCCACCAGGGCAGCGGCTCGCGCTTGGAGTTCAGCAGCGGGCAGTTCGCCATCGAGATACAGAACCCGACGCGGCTTCGGGGCGTGCCAGCCGAAGCACGAACCGCCCGCTGCGACCGCGTAGGCGATGGCAAGCGCCGCGAGGGTCTTGCCGGTGCCGCGCCAGGCATAGACCATGCTCAAGCTCTGCGCGGTCAGCCAGGGCGCCAGAAACGCCTCGCGGGGCGGAATGTCCAGCCTCAACAGCTCCGCAATATCGACTGTGCGCAGCGGCAGCGTGGCGGGCGCTGGCTCGGCGCCCGGAATCGAGGCACGGTCGATGTACACGGTGCGCGCGTTCATGCGGCCACCGACTGCGGCGCGACTTTGACGTGCACGGTCCGCGTGCCGTCGCGCAAGTCGATCAGCACGGCGTGCTCCACGCCATCCCGCACCAGCGCCATCGCAAGCCCTTGCACCAGCGCGCCGGGTTGCTCCGTGATGTCGGCAATGCAGGTGCCAGGCGGCCAGCGCAGGGCCATCGGGTCGCACCCTTCAGGCAACAGCGTGCCGGCGTGGTGGCCGCGAATGATCCAACGTTGCGCACTGCGCCAGCGCTCGGCGTTGCCCCCGGCAGCGAAAAGACGCCAAGAACAACGTGGCGCGATTTCCAGCAGGCGCTCGATTTCCGCCGCGAACGGCGCGCGGCGCAGATGGGCGTTCATGCTGGCCGCCCTGCGTCGCGCTCGGCGATGCGTTCGGCGATCCAAGTCTGAACATCCCTGGCCGGCCATGCGACAGTTCGCTCGCCGATTTTGACGGCGCGCGGGAATTGACCTGCGCGCTGAAGTGAATACAGTCGCGTTTTATTAAGGCAGGTCTCGCGCAAAACAGTGGGCAGGCGCCACAGGGCTGCGGTGCTTTCATTCGGGGTACTGTTCGCGCTCATTTTCAGGCTCCGCGCTGCACGGTGTTGGCAGCGTCGGGCCATCTATGTACGCCACAGCACAGGTGCAGTCTCCAACAGCAGGCCGGCCAGTTTTCAGGGCTGGTGTTGCGGCAACAAGGCCTCGAACGAAGGGCGTTCCTTCAGGTAGTTGCGTATCGCCCGCAGCGGGTCAGGGTTTTCCACGCGCGCGGCGTCGTAGCAGACACCGACGATTTCGCGGAATGGCAGGGCTTCGGATGCGCTGGGCGGCACGGTCGGCCCGTCCACACTCAAGGCTGCATCGATCAGTGCCAGCGGATACCAGGGCGCGACCTGGCGCGTCTGTGCCTTGGGCATGCGCTTGCGGGCATGGTCCGCTGCGCTCGCAACGTCATCGATTGCGGCCAGCAACCGGCGCGCTTCACCCTCGCGTTCGTGGTAGCGAATTGACCGCTGCCCCGCCAGTGCAAGCAGCAGACACTCTCGTGCTTCGCCTCGCGCCAGCTCGCACTCTGGCGCGTCCAGCAGTGCGCGCAGGCTTGATGCCGCTTCATGCGCTTTTGCGGCTGCATCTGCAAGGTGCTCGCGCACGTCAGCCATGCGCGGGGCTGCTTCGCAGTAGTAGGCGATGCCAGGCAGGATGCGTTGCAGGCGCTCGAATTGTTGCGGCGTGCGGCCCAATCGCACCAGCTCCTTGCGCTGGGCTTCGGTGAAGTCGCGCCGGAAGCGCGCATGTTGCCCGTCGGGCAGCATCGCCTGGGCCAACAAGTGGCGGGCTTGCTCGGCGTTCACAGCGCCAGCCCCGCAAGTGCCTTGGCGGCATGTGCTTGCCTCAAGTGGCCGTAGTGGCGCTCGATCATCAGCACGCCGGTGCCGGAAATCTGCGCGACGGTCAACAGGTCAAGGCCGCCCGAAACTAGATCGGTGATTGTGCTGTGGCGCAGCGTGTAGGCGGTCGAGTCGGCGGGCAGCCCTGCGGCATGGGCCGCTGCCTTGAATGGGCGCTTCCAGTAGTCCTTGCTCCAAGGGCGCCCATTGGCTTGCGCGAACAGGGGTGCGGCTGGCAACTTGCTGCGGGCTTGCGCCTTGAGCATCGCGGCAGTCTCGGCAGGCAGCAGGATGCGGCGACCTGCCCCGGCCTTGTCACGACCGATGACAAGCTCGCTGCGACGCGCATCGAAGTCGCCGACAGTCAGCGCAGCCAGCGCGCCGGGGCGAAGCGGCAGTAGGCACAGGCCATGCGCGAACGCGCGCAGGTCATCCGGCAACGCGGCCAGCAACGCACGGCGCTGTTCGCGGTCGAGATACACGTTCCGGCGCTTGCCCGCGTTCTTGCTGGGCTTCAGCGCTTCACGCCATGCCAGATCGCTGGCGGCGTGGTGGCGCTTGAGCGCGAGATTGAGCGCGGCGCGGAAGTCGGCCATGTCGCGATTGATGCTCGCCGGCGAGCGTGGGCGCGTGACCTGATCGGTGCCCTTGTGGCGCGTGACCTGCGCGGGCAGCGCTTCAAGGTGCGCGCGCCATGCGGCCACCTGCGGCTCGGTCAGCTTGTGCAGCGCGACGCGCGCGATACGATGGTTGTAGACCTGCCGCTTGAACCGGGCTTCAGCATCGGGCCTGCTGGCGGCGTAGGCGCGGCAGGCTTCGGCGACCGTCTGCACTTTCGGCGCACCGCCCAGGCTCAAATGCTCGAACCATTCCTGCGCGGCCTTGCGGGCAGCGGCGAAACGTTCACTCGCGGCAAGGTCGGCGAAGTCGCCGAGCGCGTGGTGGCGCTTTTGTTGACTGTAGGCGTCGTAAAACTTGGCGATCCAGCTACCTGCTGCGCGATCAGGTGCGGGCCTGTAGCCCAGGTGCCGGGCCTGCTCCAAGCGATGCCAATACGGTTCGCGGCGAGGCTTCAGTTTCGCGCGGTTTGCCACCTTGGAAAGGTCCATGACGCACCCCGTATATTAGCCGCCGCTGGCGAGTACGGCAAAAGTACGGCAAACATAAGTGAACGTCAATGGACGCTAGTGCACTAAAATACTTGATTTATTTACATTCATGGACGTTCTGGAACCCCGTTTCCCTGCGTTGACATGGAAGGGGTCACAGGTTCGATCCCTGTACCGCCCACCATCCGCGCCGTTCTGTTCCATCATGCGGATATGTCGGAACGCAACGACGCCCCATCTGATCGAACGCCCTCGGGACAGC
>JAKBCY010000235.1 GCA_021807445.1 Pseudomonadota bacterium | reverse complement strand
CTCAAGCGTGCCAACAATCCGCGTGCCCAACTGGTGCTGCACGCAGTGCAGGTGGATTTGAGCCGACTTAAAAGCAGCGTGGCCCCCGACATTCCCGCGGCTGCACAGCGTCTGGACGAGCTAGCCGCATTGATCGATCAGTTGCAAACCCGTTCTTCAGCCGCGCCCCAGGAAGGCAAGGCCGCGCAGCCGCTTAAAACAGCTCATGCCGTTGGCACCAAGGGGGGGCGTGGCTGGACGGCGTGGCTTGGACGTTGGACCCAAGCTGGTTGGGAGCAGGTGCGCACGCTTGTGAGCATCACTCGCATCGATCATCCTGGGGTGCTTCTCATGTCGCCGCATCAGGCTGCCTACCTGAGGGAAAATCTCAAGTTAAAAGTGCTCAACGCGCGATTGGATCTTTTGTCGCGCAATGCCTCAGCGTACAGCGCAGACATGCATGCAATTGTCTCCAGCCTGCACAGCTATTTCAATACCAACCAGGCACGCGTCCAAATGGCCATCACGTTGGCGCGACAGGCCGAGCAGGTCGACCTCGCTGCGCAACCTGCGGCCAATCTGGAATCGTTGGCGGCGCTGGCCAATCTCGGGCTCGGGAGCTACTGATGCGGTGGCTGGCTTGGGTTGTCGCGCTGGCGTTAGCCGCCGCCTTGCTTGCAATGGCGGCAAGCGGCAGGCCCGGCAACGTCGCCATCCTGCTGCCGCCATATCGCATCGATCTATCCCTGAATCTGACGGTTTTGCTGCTGTTGGTCGGGTTTGTATTGTTCTACGTCGCCATACGAGGATTCAGTCTGCTTTTGGGTTTGCCGCGTGCTGCAGCCCTTTTTCGTTCGAGGCGCCGCAGGGAGGTTGCGGCTAACGCGTTGCACGAGTCGATTATGCACCTGCTCGGAGGCCGCTTCCGTCGCGCGGAGAGGGCGGCAGGCAAGGCCGCTGAGGTTGACGCCTTCAGACCAGGATCTCTTCTGACGGCCGCGCAGGCGGCTCAGGCGATACAGGCCTACGACAGGCGGGACGCTTACGTGGAAGCGCTGCCATCCGCAGCGCGTGAAACCGGAATTCTGTTGCAAGCGCAGTGGCAGGTCGAGGCGCGAGATGTCGAGGCTGCGCAAGCCGCACTGCGGCGACTATCAGGCGGCATGCAGCGTCGCACGCAGACGATGCGGCTGGCATTGGTGGCGGCCCGTGCGCTTAAGGATCATGGCGAGGTTCTGCGATTGGCCACCGCACTGCGCAAGCACCACGGGCTGCACCCGGCGGCTGCGCAGGCGATGCTCCACGGCGCTGCACTCGGCCTCATTCGCCAAGCAAACCACGATGCCGAGGCCTTGCGGCCGCTGTGGAAGTCCTTTGACCCAGCTTTGCGGCATGATCCCCAGATCGCAGCGGCAGCAGCGCGCGGGTTCTACGCGGCCGGCGAGGCGAGTCAGGCGCGTAGCCTGTTGGTCGATGCACTGCGTGTGCGCGACGCGGAGCCCGTTGCGCTTATGCCGGCGTTGCGAGGCATGCTGTCGGGGATCGATGCAAGTTTTGTTGCGCAGGCGGAAGCCTGGATGGACCGCTGGCCGCAAGAGGCTCAGGCCACCTTCCTGGCCGCGAGGGCTTGTGCGGAACTCCAACTCTGGGGCAAAGCTCAGCAGTATCTGAGCAAGGCGCTGGATCAGTGCCAACCAGACGAACGCAAGCTCCGCGGGCAGATTCACGCTGCGCTCGCTCGTCTTCAAGAGCGCATCGAGCGGGAAGGTCAGGCCGCAAGGCACTGGCGTTTAGCCGCGCAGGATTTGTCGAGTGATGACGCCAGCGCCGGTGGCAGCATTTAGCCCGTTCTGAATGCGGACCGATTGGCTGTGATGCCGCCTAGCCTTTCCCGGCTATTTACAGTCATCATTCGTGAACGCCTGTTGTGGATGTTCAGCGTGTTGGCCATTGGCCTTGCGCTGCTCGACCCACGCCCCTGGGCCCAGTATCGTCGCTGGCTCGAACTGCCCACACTCCTGAGCTTGGTGGCCCTCATTGTCACCATCGAAGGTATCCGTGTCAGCGGTTACGTACAGCGCGTAGCCAAAGCGGTGGTGCATCGCACTCATAGCGTGCGGGCCTTGGCGCTATGGTTGGTTCTGGCGGCAGCTCTATTGTCCATGGTGCTCACCAATGACGTGAGTTTGTTCCTCGTGGTGCCGCTCACTGTTGCGCTCGGTCATGAGAGCCCGCTGCCAGTGCAGCGGCTGGTGATATTTGAGGCCTTGGCTGTAAATGCGGGCTCCACCCTAAGTCCTATCGGCAATCCACAGAATCTGCTGCTTTGGCATCACTCGGGCCTGTCGCTTCCCGCGTTTATGCTTCAAATGATGCCAACTTTTTTGGTCATGCTTTCGCTTCTTTTGCTGCTGACTGCTTTCATGTTCGAATCCCGGCCCCTGCACACTGGAGTTGGGCAGGGGAGCGCAGGAGCACAACCGTGGCCTGCACTGGGTATTGTTTCGGCAGGTCTCCTGCTGGGGGTGGTTGGCCTGCTGCAGCTGGGGGCTGCGGGAGTTGCTTGCGCGCTTGTGCTCCTGGTTTTCGCGCTTGCCTTTCGCAGGATTCTCCTTCGGGTGGATTGGATGCTGTTGGCCACCTTTGCCGTGATGTTTGTTGGCTTGGGGCATCTGGCGCAATGGTCATTCGTGCATACGCTGGCCCAGCTTCCTGACTGGCGCGAGCCCCTTGTGCTGTATCTGGGCGGCATTGTGCTTTCACAACTTGTCAGCAATGTTCCGGCTACGATTTTCCTGTCGCACTACACGGGCAATACGATGGCGTTGGCTGTGGCGGTCAACGTTGGCGGTTTTGGACTCGGGATAGGATCTCTTGCCAACTTGATTGCGCTGCGCTTGGAGGGAAAACCTGGCGGCTTGGCAGCTTTTCATCGCATAAGCTTGCCGTTCTTGTTTGCTTGTGCGCCCCTGGTGTGGCTGGCGCAGCGCTGGCCGGCGTGAGCAAAGGGCGTGCTGCCATGTCAGAATTCGTGCAGGAGAGCGCAATGACCTACCTTACCCTTGAACAAACGATTGGCAACACTCCGCTCGTGCGCTTGCAGCGCATCCCGGGAGCGGAGAACGTCAGGCGCGGAAACGTAATTCTTGGCAAACTCGAAGGCAATAACCCGGCCGGATCAGTCAAGGACCGGCCAGCGTTGTCGATGATTCGGCGCGCCGAGGAACGCGGGCAGATTAAGCAGGGCGACACATTGATCGAGGCGACGTCGGGTAACACCGGGATCGCGTTGGCAATGGCTGCGGCGATTCTCGGCTACCGAATGGTATTGATCATGCCGGAAGATCTCTCCATTGAACGCGCACAAACCATGAAGGCCTATGGGGCAGAGCTGATTCTCACGCCCAAGGACGGCGGAATGGAATATGCGCGAGACATCGCTGAGCAGATGCAGTTCGAAGGCAAGGGCTTGGTCCTGGATCAATTCGCCAACTTCGACAATCCGCGGGCGCATTATGAGACGACAGGCCCTGAAATCTGGCGCGATACCGAGGGCCGCGTCACTCATTTTGTCTCGGCGATGGGCACAACGGGCACCATCACTGGCGTGTCGAAGTACCTTAAGGCACAAAACAATGCCGTGCAGATCGTGGGTGCCCAGCCGGAGGAAGGGTCGCGCATACCGGGAATTCGGAAATGGCCGCAAGAATATCTGCCGAAAATTTACGAACCCCAGTGGGTGGACCGGCTTGAGTATGTCAGCCAGGCTGCGGCCGAGAACATGGCTCGCAGACTCGCTCGCGAAGAAGGTCTTTTCGGCGGCATCAGCGCAGCGGGCGCTTGCGAGGTGGCGCTGCGCATCGCGCGTGAGGTAGACAATGCGACCATCGTCTTCATTGTGTGTGACCGGGGCGACCGTTATCTGAGCACAGGCGTGTTTCCAGCCTGAGGGCAGATGTCATGAACTCTCCCGCCGCTCAACGCATGGCGTTGTCGCGGGGGTTTCGCGGGTCACAGACTTGGACTTGCCACGTTGCCGTGGCAGAGGTTTGGGTCTCGCCGCCACGCCCGTTCCAGGC
>JAKBCY010000234.1 GCA_021807445.1 Pseudomonadota bacterium | reverse complement strand
CGCAGTGCAGCCGCATCCACGCCTCGAGCCGCGCAGACTGCGCGGCATTGGGGTCCAGCTTGAGCGTGACCTTGCGGCGCTGCATCCTGGTCTTTGATCCAGTCGAGGGCGGGACAACAAGCGCAAACCGCCCGCTTGACCCCCTCCTGACCGGACGGCGTTGCCTGGGCGACACTGCGTGTCGGGCCGGACGAGGAAGGGGAATGCGCGGGTACATGTTCAGAACTGCCAACGCATCCCGAAATCCTCGCCCACGGCACAACCACATGCGGCTGCGCGACAATTCATCTTTGTCCGGGACATATCGATCCCGGCTTGGTTCCCGATAACTCATGCACACCGAAGTCCGCCAATACCTGCTCAGCCTGCAAGAGCGCATTCTCCGCGCTTTAGAAGACGCCGACGGCAAGCCGTTCTTACGTGACAGCTGGACGCGCCCGAGTGGGGGCCCGCTGGAGGGAGACGGTGCGACCAGCCTGATTGAAGATGGCAACCTGTTCGAGCGCGGCGGCTGCAACTTCTCCCATGTACGCGGCACCAACCTGCCACCATCGGCCACGCAGCATCGGCCGGAACTCGCCGGAGCACCATTTGAAGCAATTGGCGTCTCCCTGGTCCTGCATCCGCGCAATCCATACGTGCCGACGGTGCACATGAATGTACGCATGCTGGTGGCGAAGCCCGAAGGCAGAGCCGATGTTGCATGGTTTGGCGGGGGCATGGATCTAACCCCCTACTACGGCTTCGAGGAAGATGCCGAGCATTTCCACCGCACCTGCAAGCAGGCCTTGGACGGGCTCGATGCAGCTTATTTTCCGCGCTTCAAGGCTTGGTGCGACGACTATTTCTTTCTCAAACACCGTGGCGAACCGCGCGGTGTGGGCGGCGTGTTTTTCGACGATTTCGCGGATGGCGGGTTCGCTCACGGGTTTGCACTCATGCGCGCGGTGGGCGATGCATTTCTCGATGCCTACCTGCCGATCGTCCAACGCCGCCGCAGCCTGCCATTCGGGGAGCGCGAGCGCGAATTCCAGGCGTTACGGCGTGGGCGCTACGTGGAATTCAACCTGGTGTGGGACCGCGGCACCCTGTTTGGCCTGCAATCGGGGGGCCGCACCGAATCCATTCTGATGTCCATGCCGCCTGTTGTTAAGTGGCGCTACGACTGGCACCCAGCGCCAGGCACACCGGAAGCGCGCCTGTACGAGATTTTCCTCAAACCTCGCGATTGGGCCAGCGCGTGACGCAGGCGCGTCCCCACTCCGGGTTGCGCATTGGCTTGCTCGGCGGCAGCTTCGACCCGATCCATCGTGCCCACCTGCGCTTGGCACACAGTGCCTGCGCCGAGCTTGGATTGGACGCGGTGTGGCTCATCCCGGCCGGGCAGCCCTGGCAGCGTGATCCGCTTGCGGCCAGTCCTGCACAGCGCTGGGAGATGGTCAACCTCGCCATTGCCAGGCGGAGCGGTCTGAAGGCATGCGATATCGAACTGCGCAGAGCGGGACCGAGCTACACGGTCGACACACTGCGTGAGTTGCAGAATGCGCATCCAGGCGTGACCTTCACGTTTATCCTCGGATCGGACCAGCTGCGTAATTTGCCAACTTGGCACGGATGGAAGGAAATCACTGCCCGAGTCGACGTGGCCGTGGCAGCTAGGCCCGGCCACGCCGACACCCCACCACCCGAGTTACTTGACGCGCTTGCCCGGGGAGGGCACCGCCTTCACCGCTTGGCAATGGAACCGATCGATCTTTCCGCGACGCGTGTGCGCGAGCGCATTGCCTCAGGGATGCCACTTGGTGAACTCGTGCCAAGAGCGGTAGCGCGCTATATTGAACACCATCAGATCTACTCCACCCCCACATTGCATGGACATTCGTAAACTGCAGCGCACCATCGTCGACGCTCTCGAAGACGTCAAAGCGCAGGACATTCAGGTGTTCAACACCGAACATCTCACCAGCCTGTTCGATCGGGTCATCGTGGCCAGCGGAACATCAAACCGGCAAACCCGCGCCTTGGCTGCCAGCGTGCGCGATAAGGTCCGCGCTGCAGGCGGAACGGTAAAAAACCCTGAAGGCGAGGGCAGCGGAGAATGGGTGCTCGTGGATTGCGGCGACGCCGTGGTGCACCTCATGCAGCCGGTGATTCGCGCGTACTACAAGCTCGAGGACATTTGGGGTGGCAAGAGCGTGCACCTCAAGGCTCGGCAGCATCCCGATGCGGGCTCCAAGGCCAAGCGGTTGCATCAGGGCGACAGATCATCGACAAAGCCTGAAACGAAGACCCGTGCAGGACAAGGCGAGAAGACAGCGCCACTTGGCACGCGCAAAACCACAGCCAAGCCGGTCAAATCAGCCGCAAGTGCAGGCAAGTCGAGGACCCAAGCGCCCGCGAAGCGGACAACCGCATCCGTCCCAGGCAAGCGCGTCGCAACAAAGAGCGCAGCTGTCAAACCCGCCAAGCATTCGACCGCAAGCTCGGCGACTTCTTCTCCCAAACGCCGGGTGGCAGCGAAGAAGCCGGCGGCCTGAGACACTGGGCGTAACCCGCTGGCCTGTTCGCAAGCGCCTGCCATGAGGCTCTGGATCCTGACCGTTGGGCAGCGCATGCCAAACTGGGTAAATGAGGCCTATGACGACTATGCCAAGCGTCTTCCGGCCGAGACTCCCTTGGTGCTGAAGGAAATTCGCGCCGAGGCGCGACGTTCCAGCATCAGTGCCGACGCGGCCATGGAGCGTGAAGCAGCGCGCCTCGATGCCGCCATACCGCCGGGCTGTCGGCTTGTCGTGCTGGACGAAACCGGTCAGCGCCTCACGACCAATGCGCTTGCCAAAGAGATGCTACGGTGGCGCCAGGACGGACGCGATGTGGCCCTTTTGATCGGCGGCGCCGACGGCTTGGCGCCACGCATCAAACAGCGTGCCGACATGCTGCTGCGCTTGTCGGACTTCACGCTTCCTCATGGCTTGGCGCGCGTCCTGCTGGCCGAGCAGCTTTACCGCGCGCATACCCTTCTAACCGGGCATCCTTATCACCGGGTATAGCAGCGCTGGCCACGGCTTCGAGACGGCCCAAGACAGTGCCCAATTGCGCAAGTGGCGGCTTTGCCGTGAGGCCACTGCACAGCACCGTCGAGCAGGAATTCTCCCAGCATGCACAGTCAATGCTTCGCGCGGGTCAATCCGCACCCGATTGCAGGTCTGCAAGCCTGTAAACCCGTATAAAGCGTGCATTCTCAACCACGCCGAAATCGCCAGGCGCGTATTGCAGCAGCCAGTCGTTCGCCAGCCCTCGCAAGAGATCACCGCCAGCGCTGCGTGCAATGGTGAAATCACGCACCATTTGCCGTGCTAGCACCGGAATAGGTTGGCTCGCATAGCGCCCATTCGCACCTGGCGTTGTCCCTGTGAGGGCTCGGTAGCGCGCGTCAAAGCGATCACGGGACACACTCCAGCGGTCCCCCGTCGATCCGGTCAAGATCGCGTCGCCCTCGCTGTAACGGTTCGGGCCTTCGCGACTGAGAACGGCACCTGCCGCACCAGCAAAGCAGACATCGACCACTTCATGCTTCACGTAGGCCCTGGCTCGCGGGTCATCACGCAGGTCGATGACGAACTCCTGCACGGCGTCGACCCCAAGTCCATATTCGTGGTGCTCCATCAAGTGCTTTCCAGTGACTCCCAGCGCTCCAGCGCCTCCATCAGCGCCTGCTCAATCTGCGCGAACCGCCCCTGCATCTCGGTGACGACTTGAGGAGGGCTCTTGTACAGCGCAGGGTCAGCCAGTCGATCGCCCAAGACCTTTTGCTCAGCCTCGAGCGCAGCAATTCGGTCAGGCAGTTCCTGCAGTTCTCGCTGTTCCTTGTAGCTGAGCTTACGCCGAGCCTGCTGCGGCTTGATTGCAGTCGGTGCCGCATCCGGTTTGCGCGACGCAGGCGCGGTCGTAGCTCTGGCTGCTGCAGCCGAGGCCAAGGTGCGCGCGCGTTGCGCCTGCGTGAGCCAATCGCTCACGCCGCCTTCGTATTCGCGCCAGGTTCCCGGATGCCCAGGCGTGGCCTCAGACACGATGGTGCTC
>JAKBCY010000233.1 GCA_021807445.1 Pseudomonadota bacterium | reverse complement strand
GCCTGGGGCTGGGCGCGGTCGACCGGCCGGGCCGATGTGCTCGCAGCGGTCAAGGCCGCAGTCCTGGAAAGCGCAGGTAGCCAGGCGCCCTCAACGCTACCCGCCGACTTCGGGCCTGTGTTGGAGGCACTGACCGCCTTGCGCGCAGCGCACGCGGCCCCGGTCAGGATCGATCTTGGCGTGCTGCGTGACGCATTGCGCGAGTCGATCAGCACGATCTGGCTGCTGGCTGGAGGGCTGCTTCTGGCTTTCGCCTTCTGGGCCGGCATGCTGTGGGGTCAGCACGAGATGCGGCCCTTGCTCGCCGCCAAGCAGCAGACCATCGACCAGCTGAGCGCCCGGTGGCATGCGCGCTGAGGATGCCCGAAAGGCAGGCCTGATCAGCGCAGCGGCATTCTCGGGGAGCGCCTGGCTATGGGGTGGCGCCAGCCTCGCCGGCCCGGCGTTGTCGATTACCCTGCTGCTGTGGATCGCGATGGGGCAGTCGGCAACAGAGCGGCATCTCGTCGCAGCGGCCTACTACCTGAGCGGCAGTTGGCCGATCGTCGGTGCCGTGCTCGGTTACTGGGGCCCCCATCACGTTGCCACCGCGGTCGGCGCCTGGTTCGGGACATCGCTCCTGCTCGCCTCTCCGTGGAGGATTCCACCGCGTCGGGGAGGACTGCTCGCCGCACTGGTGTCGACGGCGGTGCCGCCGCTGGGCGTGATCGGGTGGTTGTCGCCCCTGACCGCCGCCGGCACCCTGTTCCCGGCAACGGGATGGCTCGGCATCATCTGCCTGATGATGATGACCGTGGCTCTTCCGGGCGGATTGCACGGCAACACTGCAGCGAGATGGCTGCTGGCGAGTTTGATTGGCCTCGCGCTGGGTACCAACTGCGCAGCCCGTCTGGCACCCGAGCCGCACTTGCCGTCTGGGTGGGTCGGAGTGCAGACTTGGATCAAACCGGGCGACGGCAATGTGCTCGCCTCGATCCAGAACAATCAGGCAGTGATCAGCGCGGGCATCGAGCAAGGACTCGGCGCACGAGTGGTGGTGTTCCCGGAGGCCATCGTGCCGAACTGGTACGACGGCACACGTGCCCAGCTCAGCGCAGCCGTGCCACTGGGGCAGATATGGCTGCTCGGCGTGCAGGTCGAAAAACGCGATGCCATTGTTCTTGCGAAAGCAAGCAACAGCAAGATGGACCCGCTCGTCGCAGCCGCTGGGTTACTGCTTGGTGGCGACTGGCAACCATGGAACTCCCGCTCGTTGCGCCCTACCTGGTGGCAACCGGTGTTCGAGGTCGATGGCCGGCGCGTGTGGGCCGCCGTCTGCGTCGAGCAGGTGCTGCCCTGGACATGGCTCGAGGCGATGGCACAGCGGCCTGATGTGATCCTGACGCAGACAAATGCTTGGTGGGCTGGCCAGGACCGGGAAGCACCGGAGATTCAAGAAGCCAGTACCAACGCATGGGCCCGGCTCATGAGCCAGCCGGTCCTATCGGCTGTGAACTGGTAATTGGCGGCTGAGTTCATGTCGACGTTGCACGGGCCGATCCGCTCGATGGGAGACAGGTCCTCGGCCAAAGCGGGCGCTGGGCTGGGCTTGTGGCGACGACAGCAATGGTGTGGTCAGCGGTCGCCGACATCACCGGCACCCTTGGCTGACCTTCACGGCGCCGGTGTTGTCTCCCAAGGCAATGTGCAGGGTGTTGTTGCACACGACGCGCACCGAGGTGAACTGAGCAGTGGTGGCCAGGGTTCCATCGTAGAACGACATCATTGATGCGGGCCGCTACGTGGCAGCGTCGGCGTCTGCGACGTTGGCTGCCGCGCACCTCACAGTTCGATCGCCAGCAGCACTTCAGAGCGCATACATTCTGCCGCATGGTTACCTGCGGACTCGTTCCTGACTATGCTTTTGCAACTCATGCGGTCGGAACTCGATTGGAGCTGGATCGAGGCGGAGCAGCAGCCCCTGTCCGCTCGATTATTGGCCGCTTGGCGAAGCACTTGCAATTAGCAGGCTGTTGAAATACTTCGAACCTCAGTGTGGTGTCATTGAAAAAAGCTCGTGGCAATCGGTCAAAGGGCATTTTTCCCGCCCCTGCAAGGGGTTCCGGGTGCCCCGGAATCCGGTGGCGATAGTTCCAATCAATGACTCGCAGGCCAGAAAAGGGTATTTCAACAGCCTGTTAGTGGACTTTTGGCGGCTGCCAGCCTAAAACCGGACCAACATGCACTGAAATGCCATGAGCAAAGGAATCCTGCTTATACGGCGGGCCGCAATATAGGATCGCCGCACATTTCTCCGCAAGCGCCTTGTAAACGCTGTTATCAGTTCCGCAACTGTACAGTAGCGCAACGGCGAATGAATTTTCACCGTGCGATGCCTCGACGGTCATGTAGAGCGCCTGATCGTCCGGCTCATTTACCTTTACATCCCATCCGGCGTCGCGCAAAGGTCGAACCAAGTCATTCATGCATTGTTGGGAAAGCATTCCTTTCCGGAGCATGATCCCGTTGTCTGCCGGCAGTGGTGGAACCAGGCGCCCATGCTTTCGAAAGTGATCTTGTTCTGCGAGTTTCAACTTCATCTGGATATCCCCTCGAAGGAGCGCCTGCTGCCATAGCAAGACACTGTCGTCGTTCATCTCGGGGAGAAAGAACGATACGCTATGGGAGGCGTCGTACCAAGATTCAATGGCAGCAAGTGTCGCGAGCGCGACCACCATGCGAGCGAAATTCGTTGGGCGCTGCCATGACGCCTCAGTCCCATGAGCAAACATATGCCGATTTAGCCACGTCACTCCGCGATAATCGGCGATGTTGCAAAAGAAGTGATTTTTAAGCCACCGCCGAAATGTCTCAAATGCGAAGACTCGCTCGTCTTGCGCGAACAGATATTCGCGAGTCTTATATTCCGGCGGCGTCCAGATGTCGTCAAAATGGAGTCGCGCAGCAGTTTCGATTGCGCGATTCACGGCGTGATCAATTTTTTCTCCAGCAGTGGCCTTTTCTCCAAGATCGGGCACCATTCTTGCTAAGCTACCCTCGATTGCAGGTATCAACGCTCCAACGCTAGTAGCCCAGTAGCCGCTATATGCGCCCAAATAGGCCTCCCGCGCCAATGGGACAATTTCTTTGAGGCTACGAGCAAGCGGCAAAATCTGCTCAATACAAACCGCTTGGAAGGCCAACGTGTAGAGGGTCGAGGTGTGATACTCAAAAAGTCTAAGGGCTTGTTCTCGCGTAGCATGCTGCACAGAAGCAAGTAGTTTTGATATTTCTCCCATAGGAAGCCACAGTGGCATGAACCATTCGACTTTGTCCCAAATGCTCGCTTGAATTTCGTGCTGTTTGCGCCTTGTTTGGTACGCCTCGTCGCCGGAAGTGAGGGTCCTCGGGAAGCACGCCTTGCCGCCGTCGACGGTTAAAACGATGCAAGGCGTCGGATGAAATGCCCCTAGTTCCGCAATCTTCGCCACTGGATTGGGCAGACGTTTTTCCCTAGCGCAATGCTCAACAAATTCAGGGGCTAGATCATGTAGCGCCCCTGTGTTAACAGCGCGCGACCATATTCCACTGAAAGCCCTTTCAAAGTTTGAAAAAGTCATCGGCGATCCAATGCGCGGTCGTGGTTGTCTTCCAGAAGGCTACGCGCAGTCGACCGATCTGGCCAGCGACTGCTCTGTTGAGTGCTGCAGTCGTATCCGTGGGACAAGTCAATGACGGCTCTGGCCGACGACCTGTCTCCCAGTGCGAGGGGCAGGCGATGCCGCGCGGCGCCCTTGTCGCCTCCACCACAGTTGAGGGCCCACAGCTCAGAGTCCATGCATGGCCCGCACGTCCGGCCGCAAACCGGAGAAAGCATGGCAAGCGCAAGAGGACTCTGTTTGGTGGAGCGCGTCGATCGGGTTGCAGCATCTGCCGATCCGACCTCGTCGCGACCAAGCCCCCCCGCGCCATCGATGCGGAGCGTGTGACGTGAGCAGGACGACCGACCAGACCCACAACCGCCAATCGGAGGCGCTGCGGCGTGCCATGGGCGCAGAAATCCTGACGCTTCTGGCGGACCCGCTGGTCGTCGAGATCATGCTCAATCCGGACGGCACGCTATGGGTTGATTGCCTCGGCAGCG
>JAKBCY010000031.1 GCA_021807445.1 Pseudomonadota bacterium | reverse complement strand
GGCAAATTAGTTCCCGGTGTTCGGGTCAATCAGAATAGGGAAATCGCGCCCCGTTTCAGCCGTTTGGCCCCAAAATGCGGGGATGGGGCGCTGCGGCCTCAAGTGGCCGCGAAATCCGCGAGCAGTGCTCGATGTTTAGCGGGCGGGATGATCTGGCGCAGGTGGTAGTGGGAGTGCTCGCATCCGACTGCGGTTTCAGCGCCCTCACGCATGGCTGCGATGACCGATGGATCGAACTCGAAGCGCAGAAAATGGACAGCGGAAGTCTTCTCGCTGTTCTCGCGCGGCAAATCTTCATCGGCAATGGCGAAGATGCGAGGGTACCCAGCCACCTCGATGTACACGTTGTCTTCCACGCCGATAAGTCGTGTCAACTCGTGCTTTCGCTGCTCGACATTGGGGAACTCGAGCAATAGCGTGGCCTTCCAGTTGCGGCCGTCCGGAATGAGCGGCGCGTAGGTGTCGATCTCATCCTGGATGCCCTGCTCCTCGAAGATTTTTTCGATGCGCAGCATTTCCTGAATCTGGTAGCGAATCGTTTGTTCGTCCTCAAATTGCAGTGTCATGTGCTCGCCAAGTTGCAGTGAGCGCAGCTGGCGGTGGGGAATAATCTCGGCCTTCATCTGCTTGCGCGCCTTGGCATAGGCCTCTAGCGTCAGTAGGCTGTCGCGGCTGAGCGGCATATTGGATCTCCGTGAAAGAGGGTATTGGGCTCGGTTGTATTACAGGCCATAGGCGATGCGCAGCAGACTTAGCGGGTGCTCGAGTCGAGGATGCGAGCTGCCTTGCTCAGCGATACCTTGCGCGATGTGGTGGCCACCCAGGGGGCAGTCTGAACTGATGTAGTCGGGCCGAGGCGCGTCCATTGATTTGAAAACCGCTTTACCAATTTTCATCGCGTCGGCATGATGGGCCTTCTTCACCCCGTAGGTCCCGGCATGGCCCGAGCAGCGCTCAATAGTGGTGAGTTGGACATCGACAGTCTGGGCGATGAGCTTGAACAGGTCCTCGGTTTTGCGCCCTATGTTCTGGACACGGCCATGGCATGGAATTTGGTAGGAGACCTTGCCTAGCGGTTGCTTGAAATCTGTCTTGAGAAGGCCATCCTTGTGCCGCGCCATGAGGTACTCGAAGGGATCCCACATCGCGTCCTGCACGGCCTTCACGTCGGCATCCTCGGGATACATCAGAGGAATCTCCTGCTTGAACATCAGTGTGCATGAAGGTACGCCGGTGAGGATGGCGTAGCCGGCGCGGGCGTAGCGCGCGAGCGTGGGAATATTCGCCTCCTTCGCCCGGGCCACTCCCTCAAGATCGCCGATTTCCAATTTCGGCATACCGCAGCACTGCTCCTTGTCCACGAGTTCGTAGGCGATCTCGTTATGGTCAAGAACTTTGAGCAGGTCCAGCCCGATTTTAGGCTCGTTGGAGTTGATGTAGCAGGTCGAGAATATGGCAACGCGTCCGGGCGTACGCTGCCCGTCGGCCGCCTTCTGCACTCCTGCATGGGGGGCAGCAGAGCGGAATTTCTTGCTTGCCAGATCGGGCACCCAGGCATGACGGTCAATGCCGAGCGTGCGTTCGAGCAAGACACGAACCGGGGGCATCTTGTTTGCCGCATTCGCAGCTTGAACCACGACCGGAATGCCGGCCAGCTTGCCGTGCACGTCGGTCGACGCGAGCAGCACATTGGCTCTGGAGACCTTGCCTTGCTTGAACTGGATCGCCTTGGCGCGCAACATCGTGTGCGGAAAGTCCAAGTTCCACGGATGAGGCGGCACGTAGGGACATTTAGTCATGTAGCAAAGGTCGCAGATGTAGCACTGGTCCACAACCTTCCAGAAATCTTGTTTGTCCACGCTGGCGACTTCGCCGGTGCTGCTTTCGTCCACCAAGTCCAATAAGGTGGGGAAGGACTGGCAAAGCGATACACAACGCCTGCACCCGTGGCAGATATCGAAAATCCGTTCAAGCTCGTGCAAGCAGTCCTGCTCGTCGTAAAACGCCGGATTGCGCCAATCCAGCGGATGCCGGGTCGGCGCCTCAAGATTGCCTTCGCGCGTGGACATGGAGATTGACCTTTATCGAGTTCGGGATCCGCGGCTGCTGCGGGCGCAGCACAGTTCGCAGTGGTTTGCAAAACTCCTGGCCACAATGCGCCACGGCAGCGCGAGGCTGCCGTGGCGCATTTGGCCGAGAGGCCGGTGCAATCAGTCTGCCAGCACGTCCAGCGCTTTTTGATAGCGATTGGCGTGGGAACGCTCGGCTTTGGCCAAAGTGGAGAACCAGTCGGCGATTTCGTCGAAGCCTTCGTCGCGTGCAGTTTTAGCCATGCCGGGATACATGTCTGTGTACTCGTGCGTTTCCCCCGCCACCGCGGACTTCAGGTTGTCGCGGGTCGGCCCAATTGGCAAGCCCGTGGCCGGGTCGCCCACGGCTTCGAGAAACTCGAGGTGGCCATGCGCATGGCCGGTTTCGCCTTCGGCGGTGGAGCGGAAAAGCGCTGCCACGTCATTCTGACCTTCGACGTCGGCCTTGCTTGCGAAGTACAGGTAGCGGCGGTTGGCCATGGATTCGCCGGCAAACGCGTCTTTCAAATTTTGCTCGGTCTTCGAGCCTTTCAATGCGGTCATCGTTTTCTCCTAGGGTGCAGAAGCGGGACACAATCTTGCCGCTGCACGCGGCAGCATCCAATTTAAAACGGGACGTTGCCCTTGTCCAATGCACACTCTCAATCCGGCCCATAGGCTTGCTCTATCCCCAGCAAGGGCCTCATCTGCTTTCTTGGGATCGCATCGGGACATCGGGTCGTGCAGGCGACACAACCCAAGAACCTGAAGACCGACTCGGGCTTCGTGCACGCAGGGACCCGCATCAAGGTCGTGGGCTGGCGCAAGTCCAGACATTGACCTTGCGGCGAGCACAAGCGTCAAGAGTTCAGCCGCTTGACGCGCCGCCCAGTGACCGCCGGCATCATCTGCGCAGGCTGCGAGCGACCTTCACCGCATTCATGCGAGGCTCGCTTGCAGCGCTGGCGGGGGCGCCCATAGCATCGTGGTGATTGCCACCCAAGGTCATGATCATGAACGCAAGAGCCCCTTCGAATGCCGAGCTTCTTTCCGAACCCCAGGCGCGCCAGCCCACGCTTACGCTTGGATTTATTGGTCTGGGTGCAATGGGGTGGGCCATGTGCGCACACTTGCAACACGCAGGCCATAGCCTAAGGGTTTTTGCCCGAGATCCAGTCAAGCGCGAGCGCGCCGCGCGAGCCGGCATGCGGGTGTGCGACAGTGCAGAGGAGGCTGCGGTGGGGGCGGCGTTTGTTTTCACGAATGTGACATCCACCCACGATGTCGAGCAAGTCCTGTTGGGGCCCGAAGGCGTTGCTCATGGCGCAATCCCGGGGACGATCTGCGTTGACCACAGCACGATTGCCCCTGCGGGTGCACGGCGCATCGCTGCGGCGCTGGCTGAGGCAGGAATTGACTTTCTGGACGCGCCTGTGTCTGGTGGCGAGAAGGGCGCGCGCGAGGCAAGCCTGTCGATCATGGTGGGCGGCGAAGCCGAGGTTTACGCGAGAGCGCTGCAGTTGCTGTGCCTATTGGGCTCAACCGTCACTCACGTTGGTCCGGTAGGCAGCGGGCAGGTCGCAAAGCTGTGCAACCAGATCGTCCAGGTTGTCAACATTGAAGGCATCGCGGAGGCCATGCGTTTCGCGCAATCACAGGGCGCTGATTTGCACCGGGTCCTCCAAGCGATCTCGGCTGGTTTCGCTGGTAGCCGCATGCTCGACCTGATGGGCCCCAAAATGGCAGCACGTGATTTTGCCGCAGGTATCCCGGCCCGCCTCCACGCCAAGGACTTCAGTCTCGCTGCAGAAGCTGCACAACAGGCGGGTCTTGTCCTTCCGGCACTGTGCGCAGTTCATGCGCAACTGGACCGCCTGATGGCGCTTGGCATGGGAGATGACGACACGAGTTCGCTCTTGAGGACCTTGGAACGAGCACAAAAATAAGCCCGGGCAGAGCCCGGGCTTCCACGTATCCGCGCCTATCGCTCGCCGTCAAGCAGCGAGCAGTTGCCGCAGCACGTAGGGCAGGATGCCGCCGTGGTGGTAGTAGTCCACCTCGATGGGGGTGTCAATGCGCAGCTTGACCTTGACTTGTTGGTCGGGCTGTCCTTCGCGGCGGACGACGAGGGTGGCCTCTTGCTGAGGCTTGATACTGTCGCCCAGCTGCACGTCGAACATCTCGTCACCCGTAATACCCAGGGACTGCCACGAGTCGCCGTCCAAGAATTGGAGCGGAAGCACGCCCATGCCGATGAGGTTGGATCGGTGAATGCGCTCGAAGCTGCGCGCCACGACCGCTTTAACGCCAAGGAGCTGCGTGCCCTTGGCTGCCCAGTCACGGCTGGATCCGGTGCCGTATTCCTCGCCAGCCAGGATCACGGTAGGCCGACCTTCGGACATGTAGCGCATCGCCGCGTCGAAGATGAACATCTTCTCGCCTGTGGGCTGGAATAGCGTCACACCGCCTTCCTCGCGCGACCCGTCCGCCATTGGGGGGATCATCATGTTTTTGATGCGCACGTTTGCAAACGTGCCGCGCATCATGACCTCATGGTTGCCTCGCCGCGAGCCATAGGAGTTGAAATCCTCCTTGCGCACTCCGTGCTTCAGAAGCCACTGCCCGGCAGGGGAGGTTTCCTTGATTGAGCCGGCCGGGGAGATGTGATCGGTTGTGATCGAATCGGCGAAAAGTGCAAGTGCCCTCGCACCTTGCACACTGGACGAGGCCGCCTCGGGCTTCATGTTGAAGTCCTGAAAGAAAGGTGGCTGCGCAATGTAGGTGCTGTCGGGCCAGTTGTAAACCTGACCGGCTGACTTGGCAATCTGGTTCCACAGTTTGCCTGGTTTGTCTTGCAACTGCGCATAGTTGGCTTTGTAGGCCTTGGGATCCAGCGCCACCTTCAGCAGTTTGTCCACCTCAGCAGCCGTGGGCCAAATATCCCCAAGGTACACGGGCTTGCCGTTCTTGCCCGTACCCACCGGCTCCGTCATGAAGTCTCGCGTGACGGTGCCAGCGATGGCGTACGCGACGACGAGCGGGGGCGAGGCGAGGAAATTTGCCTTGATGTTGGGGTGGATGCGCGCCTCGAAGTTGCGATTTCCCGAAAGCACCGCCGCGCACACCAAATCGTTGGTCGTGATCGCTGCGTCGATATCTGCAGCCAACGGACCCGCATTGCCGATGCAGGTGGTGCAGCCGTAGCCAGCCAGATAGAAGCCCAGCTTTTCCAGGGGTTGGAGAAGGCCCGCCCGCTCAAGATATTCGGTGACCACGCGCGAGCCAGGGGCCAGGGACGTCTTGACGTGTTTTTTGACCTTGAGCCCGGCTTCCACCGCCTTTTTTGCCAGCAGGCCAGCTGCCAAAAGAACACTGGGGTTGGAGGTGTTGGTGCATGAGGTGATGGCAGCGATTAGTACATCGCCATCATGCAGCGTTGTTCCCTCCGAGGTGGTGACGGAAGCATCGAGGCGTTGCGGTGACTGGCTAAATCCACCCTGATCCATTGGCGCGGAAAACAGCGATGTAAATGTGGACTTCACCGCGCCAATTTCAATGCGGTCCTGAGGGCGCTTGGGGCCAGCCAGCGATGGGGCGACAGTGGACAGATCCAGAGCGAGAGTGGTGGAGTAATCGATCTCGCCGGCACGCGGGACGCCGAAAAGCTTCTGGGCTTTGAAATAGGCTTCCAGCGCTTCGATCTCGGATTTACTGCGACCGGTGCCCTTGAAATAAGCCAGGGTCTTGTCGTCAACTGGGAAAAAACCCATCGTGGCACCATATTCCGGAGCCATGTTGGCGATGGTGGCACGGTCGGGGACGCTCAACGATGCGGTGCCTTCCCCAAAGAACTCAACAAATTTGCCGACGACCTTGGCTTTCCGCAACATCTCGGTCACGGTGAGCACGAGGTCCGTGGCGGTCACGCCGCCGCGCAGTTGACCCTTGAGTTCGACACCCACCACATCGGGGGTAAGGAAGTACACCGGTTGTCCCAGCATGCCAGCCTCTGCCTCAATGCCGCCCACGCCCCAGCCTACCACGCCCACGCCGTTGATCATGGTGGTGTGGCTGTCGGTGCCAACCAGGGTGTCGGGGTAGTACACGCCGTGGGTGCCCTTGTGCACCCCGCGGGCCAGGTATTCCAGGTTGATCTGGTGCACGATGCCAAATCCAGGAGGAACCACGCCAAAGGTCTCAAAAGCCTGCATGCCCCATTTCATGAACTGGTAGCGCTCGCGGTTGCGCTGGAATTCCAGCTGCATGTTCAGGTCCAGAGCCTTCTTGTTCCCATAGTTGTCGATCATCACCGAGTGATCGACCACGAGGTCTACTGGCACCAGAGGCTCGATAGCCTTAGGGCTCTTGCCCATGTTGGCCGCGACGCTGCGCATGGCAGCAAGGTCAGCCAACAATGGGACTCCGGTGAAGTCCTGCAGCACCACGCGTGCAACGACGAAAGGAATTTCATCCGTGCGCTGGGCGTTGGGCTTCCAATTGGCCAGCTGGGTCACATGCTCAGCGCCTACGCGCTTGCCATCGCAATTGCGCAGCACCGACTCCAGGACGATGCGGATCGAGACTGGCAGGCGCGACACATCCACATCCAACGCTTTGCCGAGCGCCGGGATGGAGTAGAACTTCCCCTCCTTGCCACTGGCGGTCTTGAAAGACTTGAGCGCGCTGGCGAACGCGTGTTTGGGGGCTTTGGCTGTTTTGGGCTTTTTGGTCGCAGTGGCCATGGCGAACTCCGGTGGCAATGTCGAGAAAAGCGGCCGTGGGCCGCGGAAACTGAGGGAAAGGTGTTGGGGCGTCAGGCTTGGCAGTACAAGTCGACATACTCATGGACCGGCATGGCGGACAGATGCGCGGTGTCGAGCGAGGCGTGCAAGATGCGGTCCTGTTGTTTGGCCGCAAAGCGTCGTGCCAAATTCGTGCGAAACTTGGCCTCCAGCAGCGGGATCCCGTCGGCGCGCCGGCGCTTGTGGCCGATCGGGTACTCCACCTCCACCTCGGGGAGACGGCTTCCATCCTTGAAGGTCACCGTCAGCGCATTGGCGATAGATCGCTTTTCAGGGTCGTGATAGTCACGTGTGAACTGCGGGTCTTCCACGCAGGTGATTTTTGCCCGAAGGGTGTCGATGCGTGGGTCGGCGGCAACGACATCCTCGTAGTCGCCTGCGGTCAGACGACCGAAAATGAGCGGTACGGCCACCATGTACTGAATGCAATGGTCCCGATCGGCGGGGTTGTTCAGGGGCCCCTTCTTGTCGATGATGCGGATGCAGGCCTCGTGAGTACGGATGGTGATGGCCTCGATATCGGCCACATCCTTGCCCATGGATGCAAGCTGGCTGTGAAGCTGCATTGCGGCCTCGACGGCCGTTTGACTATGAAATTCGGCTGGGAAGCTGATCTTGAAAAGCACGTTTTCCATGACGTACGAGCCGTAGGTCCTCTGAAAACGGAAGGGCTCCCCCTTGAACGACACGTCGTAGAAGCCCCAGGTCTTGGCCGTCAGCACGCTCGGATAGCCCATCTCCCCGGTCCGGGCAATGAGGGCCAGGCGCACCCCGCGGCTGGTGGCGTCGCCGGCGGCCCAGCTCTTGCGGCTCCCCGTGTTGGGGGCATGGCGATAGGTGCGCAGGCTCTGCCCGTCGACCCAGGCAAGGGAGATGGCATTGATGAGCTCATCGCGGGTCAGGCCCAGCAGGCGACCTACCACAGCTGTGGTGGCGACCTTGACCAGAAGCACGTGGTCGAGGCCGACCTTGTTAAACGAATTCTCCAGTGCGATGACACCCTGGATTTCGTGCGCCTGGATCATGGCATTGAGGACGTCCCGCATAAGCAGTGGTGCTTTGCCGCTCGCCACTGCAGATCGGCTGAGCCAGTCAGCGGCGGCCAAAATGCCACCAAGGTTATCCGAGGGATGCCCCCATTCTGCAGCAAGCCACGTGTCGTTGAAATCGAGCCAGCGGATCATCGCGCCAATATTGAACGCCGCTTGCACTGGGTCGAGCTGATAGGGCGTACCGGGCACCTTGGCCCCATGGGGGACCACGGTACCCGGAACGATCGGACCGAGCAGCTTGGTGCATGCTGGATACTCCAATGCCTCGAGCCCGCAACCCAAGGTGTCAATCAGACATAGGCGAGCCGTTTCAACCGCCAGTCCATGGAAATGCTGGTGGTTGAGTACGTAATCGGCGATGTCGGCCAGAACCTGGTCGGGCGTAGGGCGGATGTTGGAGATGGCGGTGGACATTGGAGCAGACGCAAAGTGGGTTGAGGTTATCGGCTGGCGACCATGGGGTTGCAGTCGTCAGCCAGGCGTGTCATGTGCTTCTTGTCGAAGAGCATGCTTTTGGCGGGAATCTGGATCATGACCAGACCGGCCTTGACATCGTCAAAGTGGTAAGCGCCGGTCGTCGTTGGCTTGCGCGTAAGCACGTAGTGCCGCCCTTTCCAGGTGACGAGTATGGACTGGTCGTTCGCGCCCTCTTCCTTGACGTCCATGAACTCGTGCGAACCACACTGCATGCGCCCGATCTTCATCTGATAGATGGGGTTGACGGCTTGTCGCTCTGCAGCGGCGGCTGCCGCCCGCTGCTCGGGTGTCGGTTGAGCGTCACCGTCCAGAAGGGGCGTGGACTCGGCCGCCGCAATATCCTCAGCTGCCATCTTTGCGGAGATTTTCTGCACAATCGACCGGTGGCCGGCTGCGCGCGTGGCCGCCGTCTTGACGCCAGTGACTGGCGCGGTGCCGTCTGGCGGGCTCGCCGCCTGGGCTGCAGCCAAACACAAGCCGCCGCTCAGACAGGCGGCGAGCAGGAGTGGGGCGGGGCGGAACGTGATGAGTCCTTGCAGCATGGTCATGTCTCCAAAACGCAAATGGCAGAAATCGCCGCGCTCGGCAGACTCAGGGGCGCTGCTCCAGCGGCACAAATGACAGGTCGTCTGGGCCAGTGTAATTCGCGCTCGGGCGAATGATTTTGTTATCCACCCGCTGCTCGATCACATGTGCACTCCAGCCGCTGGTGCGGGCGATGACAAAGAGCGGCGTAAACATGGCGGTCGGCACTCCCATGAGCGAGTAGCTGACGGCACTAAACCAGTCCAGGTTCGGGAACATGTTCTTTTCTCGACGCATAACACTCTCCAGCCGATCCGCGATGGCGAATAGCTTTGTGTCATCTGCCGCCACGCCGAGCCTGTGCGCCACGCCTTTGATTACCTGGTTGCGGGGGTCGGCAATCGTATAGACCGGATGGCCAAAACCAATGATCACTTCCTTGTTCGCCACGCGATGCGTGATGTCGCTCTCGGCCGCGTCGGGGTCGGCATAGCGGCTTTGAATCTCGAACGCGACTTCGTTGGCACCGCCGTGTTTGGGTCCACGAAGCGCGCCGATGGCCCCAGTAATGCACGAATAGAAATCGCTTCCGGTTCCGGCGATCACGCGCGCGGCAAACGTTGAAGCATTGAATTCGTGCTCGGCATAAAGGTTGAGCGAGGTATGCATCGCGCGCACCCACAACTCTGGCGCGGGCTTCCCGTGCAGGAGGTTGAGAAAATGCCCGGCGATGGAATCATCCTCGGTCTCGACTTCGATGCGGCGCCCGTTATGGCTGTAGTGGTACCAATACAGCAACATCGACCCCAGGCTTGCCATGAGCCGGTCTGCGATGTCGCGTGAACCCGGGATGTTGTGGTCTTCCTTCTCGGGCAGGACACAACCCAGTGCGGACACGGCAGAGCGCATCACGTCCATGGGATGGCTTGAGGCGGGCAGGGCTTCGAGCACGGTGCGCACCGGTGCGGGCACTCCGCGCAGGGCCTTGAGCTTGCTCTTGTAGGCGGCGAGTTCCGATTTGTTTGGCAGCTTGTCGTGCACCAGGAGGTATGCGATTTCCTCGAATTCGCACACATCTGCCATGTCCAGGATGTCGTAGCCGCGGTAGTGCAGATCATTGCCGGTGCGGCCAACGGTGCAAAGCGCTGTGTTGCCCGCGACCACACCAGAGAGGGCGACGGACTTTTTCGGTTTTGGCGCGGGGGCTGCTTGGGCTTGTGACATGAGGGTCTCCTTCGAATCGGTGGTCGTTTGGCAACGGTGACGAATTACCTGGCCTTGCCTTGTTGGAACAGGGCATCGAGCCGTCGCTCATAGTCGTGGTAGCCGATGACGTCGTACAACTCGGCACGAGTCTGCATCAGGCCAATAACGTTCTTTTGTGTGCCGTCTTTGCGAATTGCGCCATACACGGTTTCCGCTGCCTTGTTCATTGCGCGAAATGCTGACAGCGGATACAGCGCCAAGCCCACGCCAGCGCTGCGCAATTCGTCCACCGTGAGCAACGGGGTGCTGCCAAACTCCGTGATGTTGGCCAGTATCGGAACCTTTACAACGTCCGCGATGCGCCTGTACATGGACAGATCGGTTATGGCTTCCGGAAAAATCATGTCGGCACCAGCCTCGACACAGGCCATGGCGCGCTCAATGGCTGCGTCCAAGCCTTGTACCGCCAACGCATCGGTGCGCGCCATGATGACGAAACTGTCGTCCGCGCGCGCATCCACTGCGGCCTTGACCCGGTCAACCATCTCGGCGGTGCCGACGATCTCCTTGCCTGGTCGATGGCCGCAGCGCTTGGCTCCGACTTGATCTTCGATATGCATGCCTGCGGCGCCGAACTTCACCAGGCTCTTGACCGTGCGTGCGATATTGAATGCGCTGGGGCCGAAGCCGGTATCGACGTCCACCAGAAGCGGCAGTTCGCAGACGTCAGTGATGCGCCGAACGTCGGTGAGCACGTCATCCAGGGTATTGATGCCCAGATCGGGCATCCCCAGCGAGCCCGCAGCCACCCCTCCACCGGAAAGGTAGATCGCCCGAAATCCTGCGCGCTGGGCCAGCAACGCGTGCTGAGCGCAGGTGGCGCCTACCACCTGCAAGGGTTGTTCCTGGCGCTGCGCATCGCGCAGGCGCTTGCCCGGTGTCGTTGGGTTCATGGCACTTCTCCTCGGTTTGCGCGTGGATCGCGGGAAACATCGGGCCAGAAAACTACGCGCGCGCCGCCTTGCAGTGCGCGCGTGGCGGCGCAGCGGAACTCACAACAGGTGCTTGACGCCTTCACGCTCTTCCAGCAACTCGTTCAAGGTCTTGTCGATGCAGGATTTGGAGAATGCATCGATGGGAAGGCCCTGGACTCGTTTGTACGCGCCACCTTCGCAGGTGACTGGGACGCCGAACATGATGTCTTCGGGAATGCCATAGGAGCCATCAGACGGGATGCCCATCGTGACCCAGCGATTGCCCGTTCCGAGGAACCAGTCGCGCATGTGGTCGATGGCCGAGTTCGCGGCCGACGCCGCCGAGCTGAGCCCACGCGCCTCGATGATGGCCGCCCCCCGCTTGCCGACCGTTGGTAAAAACACGTTGCGATTCCAGTCGTCGTCGTTGATCATGTCTTTCACCGACTGCCCATCGATGGTGGCGAAGCGGTAATCGGCATACATGGTGGGGGAATGGTTTCCCCATACGCAGAATTTTTCGATCGACGATACGGGCTTACCCAGTTTCGCCGCGATTTGGGACAGGCCCCGGTTGTGGTCCAGGCGCAGCATGGCGGTGAAATTGCCTTTCGGCAAGTCGGGCGCGGACTTCATGGCGATGTAGGCATTGGTGTTGGCGGGGTTGCCGACCACAAGGATGCGTGCGTCACGCTTGGCCACCGCGTTGAGCGCGCGTCCTTGTGCTGTGAAGATCTGTGCGTTGGCCGAAAGCAGATCGCGGCGTTCCATGCCGGGGCCGCGCGGGCGAGCGCCGACGAGCAGGGCCGCATCGATGTCCTTGAATGCCGTGTTCGGGTCGCTGTGCGCGCTCATACCCGCCAGCAGGGGAAAAGCGCAATCCTCCAGTTCCATCATGACGCCCTTCAGCGCCTTCTGGGCCTTTTCGTCGGGGATTTCTAGAAGTTGCAGGATCACAGGTTGGTCTTTGCCCAGCATCTCGCCGGAGGCGATGCGGAACAGCAGGGCGTAACCGATCTGGCCGGCTGCGCCGGTGACGGCAACACGCATGGGGGCTTTGGTCATGATCAACTCCGGTGTGAGAGGGTGCGGTTGAGAAATGGACGCGTTCGGGCCGCATGCGGCGGTTCGCGCGCCGTAGTTTTTCGTGAGCGCTTTATTAGACCGTTCATGATGCAGCGCATCAAGCAGTTTAGGGGCGACCATGCGCTACGTCAATAAACTTATGTCATATATAAGACATCTATTAGGTCATACTGGACAAGGGCACGCGCCTGTGCTGCAATGCAGCGTATGGCCGCCCCAACACATCATTCCTCGACGCAGTCGGTTAGCACGGCTGCCGGTGGTGGCGCGCCGGTGTTCAGCCCGCTGTATCAGCAGATCAAGGCGCTCATTACGCGAAGCCTGCAAGATGGTGAATGGAAGCCCGGCGAACTCATTCCAAGCGAGGCCGAACTGGCGGCCCGGTACGGGGTGAGCCAGGGTACGGTGCGCAAAGCCATTGACGAACTCGCCGCTGACAATTTGCTGATGCGCAGGCAAGGTCGGGGTACATTTGTCTCGACGCATCACGAGGCGCAGGTCAAATTCCGCTTTCTCCGGTTGGTACCCGATGACGCATCCGGGCAGGCTTTGCGTATGGAGCGGCATTTTCTGGAGTGCCATCGTGTACGCGCGGCGCCGGACGTGGCTTTGCTTCTTGGCATCAAGACAGGCGAAACGGTGCTTGAAATTCGCCGGACGTTGCACATCGGAGGTGAGCCCGTGGTATACGAAGATATCCACCTGCCTGGTGCACCCTTTCGTAACCTCACCGCCGAGCGCCTGGAGCGCTACAAGGGCCCTCTGTACGCCCTTTTTGAGTCCGAGTTCGGCACACGCATGGTCAGGGCTGAAGAGAAAATCCGGGCCGTCAACGCGAGTCGAGAGGAGGCAGAGATTTTGAAAATTCCCACTGGGCAAGCCTTGTTATTCGTCGAACGCCTGTCATTTAGCTACGGCGATCAGCCAGTTGAATTACGTCGCGGCCTGTATTCCACAGCAAGGCACCACTACCGCAATTCGTTGAGCTGAACACCTGAACGAGGCATCGAATCAAGGTTTTTGCCACGCAATAAACTGCTATCACAAGCCGGCCGAGGTCCAACAGCTATGCAAACCGTTCCTACACAAAAACGACCCGAATACCGCAATATTGGCATCGCCCAGATTGTCCGGTACCGCCTTCCCCTCGCGGGGCTGGTGTCAATATTGCACAGAGCCAGCGGAGCGGTAATGTTTGTGCTGCTGCCATTCGTGCTTTGGTTGTTCGACACGAGCCTGCGGTCAAGCGAAGGCTTTGCGCAGATTGCACATTTCCTGGCTTGGTGGCCCGACAAGATTCTGGTGCTTGGCCTGTTCTGGGCGATTGCACACCATCTTTTCGCAGGCATTCGCCATCTGCTAATGGATGTTTTCCAAACCGTGAGCAAGGAGCAGGGGCGCATGCTCGCAGTGACGACACTGGTTGTCTCGCTTGCGGCTACGGCAGCATTCGCGGCGCATCTTTTCCTGGGGGCTTGACATGAGCGCATCGAATTACGGCGCGCACCGCTTGGTGGTGGGCGCGCATTACGGATTTCGTGATTGGCTGGCACAGCGTGTGACCGCCGTCATCATGGCGGTCTACGCCATCTTCCTGCTGGGCTGGTTCATCGGGCCTGGGCCTGTCAGCTACGAGAGTTGGCAAGGCCTGTTCGCAAACGAGGCGATGAAGATCTTCAGCTTCGTGGCGCTTGTGGCGTTGCTCTACCACGTGTGGGTGGGCATACGAGATATCTGGATGGATTATGTCAAGCCCGTGGGGGTCCGCCTGTCGCTTCAGGTGCTGACCATCGTTTGGCTCGTCGCTTGCACCGGGTGGGCCGTGCAAGTGCTGTGGAGGGTATAGACCGTGCAAGTCAATAAACGAAAATTCGATGTCGTTATCGTGGGCGCTGGGGGATCGGGGCTGCGCTGCGCCCTGCAATTGGCACGCTCTGGCTTGGACGTTGCAGTGCTGTCTAAGGTGTTTCCCACGCGTTCGCACACGGTTGCGGCTCAGGGCGGCATTAGTGCGTCCCTGGGCAATATGAGTGAAGACAATTGGTACTGGCACATGTTCGACACCGTCAAAGGTTCCGACTACCTCGGGGACCAGGACGCGATCGAGTTCATGTGCCGAGAAGCGCCCAGCGCGGTCTACGAGCTTGAGCACATGGGCATGCCCTTTGACCGCAATTCAGATGGCACGATCTACCAGCGTCCGTTCGGTGGGCATACAGCGAATCTCGGGGAAAAACCCGTCCAGCGCGCCTGCGCAGCAGCCGATCGCACTGGCCACGCCCTCCTGCATACGTTGTATCAGCAGAACGTGGCTGCCCGAACCCATTTTTTTGTGGAGTGGATGGCCTTAGACCTGATTCGCGATGCCGATGGCGACGTGCTCGGCGTCGTGGCCATGGAGATGGAAACCGGTGAGGTGACGATCCTGGAGGCGAAAGCGACCGTCCTGGCAACTGGTGGAGCAGGGCGCATTTTTGCGGCGTCTACCAACGCCTACATCAACACCGGCGATGGTTTGGGTATGGCAGCGCGTGCAGGTATCCCCCTGCAGGATATGGAGTTTTGGCAGTTCCACCCCACTGGCGTTGCGGGGGCTGGCGTCCTGATTACGGAGGGCGTCAGAGGCGAAGGCGGGATCTTGCTCAATGCCAATGGCGAGCGATTTATGGAGCGCTATGCCCCGACCTACAAGGATCTTGCTCCACGCGATTTTGTCTCGCGATCCATGGATCAGGAGATCAAGGAAGGGCGCGGCGCCGGCCCTCACAAGGACTATGTCCTGCTCAAACTCGACCATCTCGGCGCGGAGACCATCCACAAGCGATTGCCGTCGATCGCCGACATTGCCTTGAAATTCGCCAATGTGGATTGCACCAAGGAGCCCATCCCGGTGGTGCCGACCATCCACTACCAGATGGGGGGCGTGCCAGCAAATATTCACAGCCAGGTGCTGACGGTCGGGGCCGATGGCAGTGAACGCGTCGTCGGCGGTCTCTACGCAATTGGCGAATGCTCGTGCGTGAGCGTGCACGGCGCGAACCGGCTTGGGACCAACTCGCTGCTCGATTTGGTCGTTTTTGGACGCGCAGCAGGCAATCACATTGCTGCAAGCGCGTTGCTCAAGAATAGCCACAAGCCGTTGCCTGCGGATGCGGCCGATGCTTCGCTCGCACGCTTGGCCCGACTTGACGCATCAACGTCGGGCGAGGCCATCCAGGATGTGGCAGGTGCCATTCGCAGCAGCATGCAAAAGCATTGTGGCGTGTTCCGTACCGCCGAACTGCTGCGTGATGGGGTCGCGGCCATTGACGCGGTCGCCCAACGCGTCGGGCACATTCACCTCAAGGACAAGTCAAAAGTGTTCAACACGGCGCGCGTCGAGGCGCTGGAGGTGGAGAACTTGATCGAGACGGCGAAGGCGACCATTGTGTCAGCCGAGGCGCGCCAGGAAAGTCGTGGCGCGCATTCCCATCGGGATTACCCCGAACGCGACGATGTCAACTGGCTTAAGCACAGCCTGTGGTTCCGCGAGAACAATCGCTTGGCGTACCGGGCGGTTCAGATGAAGCCGCTAAGTGTCGATACCTTTAAACCCAAGGCGCGCACGTTCTGAACAGGCCGCCCGGAGATTGCCATGACCCGTAAGATGAAATTCTCCATCTACCGCTACGACCCGGATAAGGACGTCAAGCCCTACATGCAGGACTATGAGGTGGAGTTGCAGTACAACGACAAAATGCTGCTTGACGCGCTCATGCGCATCAAGGCTGACGTCGACGAGACTCTAGCCTTTCGCCGGTCATGCCGCGAAGGCGTGTGTGGCTCGGATGGCATGAACATTAACGGCAAGAATGGATTGAGTTGCACGACGAACTTGCTCACGCTCAAGGAGCCCGTCGTTCTGAAGCCGCTTCCCGGCCTGCCGGTGGTCCGTGACCTCATCGTGGACATGACGCAGTTCTTCAGCCAGTACCACTCCATCAAGCCTTATCTCATTAACGACACACCGCCGCCTGAAAGGGAGCGCCTTCAAAGCCCCGAGCAGCGCGAAGTGCTGGACGGCTTGTATGAGTGCATTCTTTGCGCGAGTTGCTCCACATCATGCCCGAGTTTCTGGTGGAACCCGGACAAGTTCGTTGGCCCCGCCGGGCTTTTGCAGGCCTATCGCTTTATCGCGGATAGTCGTGACGAGGCGACCAACGAACGTTTGGACAACCTTGAGGATCCCTACCGCCTGTTCCGGTGCCACTCCATCATGAACTGTGTGGATGTTTGCCCCAAGGGGCTTAACCCGACCAAGGCCATCGGCAACATCAAGGACCTGATGCTGCGCCGTGCTGTTTGAGCCATGCTGCAGCCCGCAAGCGTTGATGCAGAAAGCCTGGATGCCGCTGCGCTGCGCCGTCTACTCTGGCGTGCGCGTCGCGGCCTCTTGGAAAACGACCTGATTCTTGGCCGTTTTTTCGCCCGTTACGCCCAAACGTTGAGTACAGCCGAGTGGAAGGGTCTTCAGGATCTGCTCGAGCTTGACGACAACACGCTGCTTGAGCTGCTGCTGGGCCACGCCGAACCCCCACCAAAACTGAGCGGCGAGGCGCAATTGCGCGTACTGCACCTGCTCAGGGCGGTGTGATTCCCACTTGATCCGTGCGATTGATGCGCTGCTCAAGGCGCACAGCGCGGTCAAGACGTCCAACCAACCCCACGGAGTTTCTCCATGACCCCATCCGATGTGAAAGCCACGTTGTCCTTCTCCGACGGTTCACCGAGCGTCGAGTTGCCCATCCATGAGGGGACGGTTGGCCCAGACGTTATTGACATACGCAAACTCTATGCACAAACGGGGAAGTTCACCTATGACCCCGGCTTTCTTTCGACGGCATCATGCAGTTCTGCCATCACTTACATCGATGGTGACAAGGGCGAATTGCTCTATCGCGGTTACCCCATTGAGCAGTTGGCTGTCAATTGCGACTACATGGAAACCTGCTACCTGATCCTTTACGGCGAACTTCCAAACGCCGTCCAGAAAAAGGATTTCGTGTCGCGCGTGACCCAGCACACCATGGTCAACGAGCAAATGCAGTTTTTCCTGCGTGGCTTTCGGCGAGACGCGCATCCAATGGCCGTGCTCACGGGTTTGGTCGGCGCGATGTCGGCCTTCTACCCAGACTCCATCAATCTTCATGACGCGGAGCAGCGCGATATCTCGGCCATCCGTCTCATCGCCAAGATGCCCACGCTGGTGGCCATGGCCTACAAGTACAACATGGGCCAGCCCTACATGTACCCGCAGAACAAGTTGAGCTATGCGGGCAATTTCATGCGCATGATGTGGGCCACGCCGTGCGAGGACTTCGAGCCCAATCCCGTGATCGAGCGTGCGCTGGACCGCATTTTCATCCTACAC
>JAKBCY010000030.1 GCA_021807445.1 Pseudomonadota bacterium | reverse complement strand
CCTACAAACGCTATGTTGGGCTAATCCCGGCAGGCGGAAGATCCCACAGGTATGGTGGTTGATGATTGCTTGGCGAATCTTGCCGTGCCCGGGCAGAATAGGGCGCCTGCTGCAGGCATCATGTGCATGTTGAAGTGGGACTCGATGTGCAAGACATTCAGCCAGCCATGAAGCCACGCTGCGCCGCCAATTCTGTGATCTGCAGCAGTTGATCTGGACTCCTCGAAACGTTTGTTTTGCGGCAAACAAAGTCCTGGGCGCGGGCGTGAGGAGCAGTCGTGAAGCGGCAATCGTCTTTTGGCCGACCCGCAAGGTTATTCAACGGTGAAACAGCCGCGACTAACGCTCGGGCTGGTCCGGAAAAGCCAAGCGGATCAACAGGGGGCCATCGTCCAAGAATGACTGGTCCGACGAACCGTGGCAGGTCAGCAGGAACCCACCAAAGCGACTCAGGAGTAGCGCCATGCCTCTCTTAAGCGCCGTAGGAATCCCCGTCCTTCCCGCGCAAGCGGTGGCCGAAGGCCAAGGGCGGGGATGACGTCAAAATGCCGGTTTGCACCGCACGGTTGCTGTCAGGTGGCGCGCTGTACGCCGACCGCAGACAAGCAAGCGGGATGAAGCCAATGGTGCCAAACCAGAGGGTGTCTGCGCGTCTTCCGCAGCGATTGAGGCGCGCGGCCGCCACTGTCATGTATTTTTGGAGGCGGGGGTCGGAATCGAACCGGCATAGACGGCTTTGCAGGCCGCTGCATAACCACTCTGCCACCCCGCCAGGGTTGGCCGATGAACCCCGAGAAGCTCATGATCGCGGGTCATCATTGCATACATCGAATACCAATCGGCGTTGCACGGCCCAAACCGCGCAGGGAATTTCCGCCGAAAAAAAAGGGAAGCGCTGACTTCCCTTGCGATTTGGTTTTTACCCTTTTTAGAAGCCGTTGTAAGGCGTTGGGCAGGTTGAGCAAAAACCAGGAAAACTGGAGCGGGAAACGAGTCTCGAACTCGCGACCTCAACCTTGGCAAGGTTGCGCTCTACCAACTGAGCTATTCCCGCGAAACCAAAAATTATAAAGTAAAAACATGGGCTGTCAACGGCCATCCAAATTGGACTTCGAGGATGCCAAAGGAGCGCAAGGGCTAAGACCTTTCGTGTCGAGTGGTCTCGCGCAACGTGGGTTCAACGCTGCGGTCAAAGCTGTCCAGCCAGCCCGCCAACCACCGCATGCATGCCAGCGTCCACGTGCAAGACCTCTGCGGTAATGCCGCTGGCTAGATCCGAAAGCAGGAACGCGCTCGCGTTTCCGACCTGTTCGATAGTCACGTTGCGGCGCAATGGGGTACTGGCCTCGTTGAATTTGAGCATTTTGCTGAAATCAGCGATGCCCGACGCAGCCAAGGTCTTGATCGGACCTGCACTCACACCATTCACGCGCATGCCGCGAGGGCCTAATGACTCAGCGAGGTAGCGCACGGTGGCTTCCAGGGCCGCTTTTGCGACGCCCATGGTGTTGTAATTGGGCACGACGCGCTCGGCCCCTAGATAGGTCATCGTAATCAGGGATGGCATACCACCGGCGGCCACGCTGGACTGCAGCATAGGCAATGCTGCCTTAGCCAATGCAGGGAAAGAGTAGGCCGAAATGTCATGCGCAATGCGGAATCCTTCGCGCGAGAGACCGTCGATAAAGTCACCTGCGATGGCTTCGCGTGGCGCGAAACCGATCGAATGTACGAGTCCGTCGAGTTGAGGCCAGTGAAGCCCGAGGCTGTAGAACAGGGATTCGATCTGCGCGTCGTCGCCAACGTCGCAAGGGAAGATGAGGGTGCTGCCGAACTCTGCGGCAAAGCTCTTGATGCGATCTTCGAATCGTTCACCCACGTAGGTAAATGCAAGCTCGGCGCCCTCATGATGGCAGGCCTTGGCGATGCCGTAGGCAATGGATCGGTTGGACAACAAGCCTGTGATAAGGATGCGTTTGCCTGCGAGAAAGCCCATGGAGATGTCCTGTAGGTTTAGAGTCGATGAGAACCCGTGCCGGCCACTGGAACAGCAGGTCTGGGTGTTGCCGGATTCCTGTCGCGCCGGCAATGCTGCAGAATTCTCGCATGGCCCACGCTCTCAGCCTTTCCCGCCGCAGCCTTCTGCAAGCATTGCCGCTTAGCCTGCTCACTTGGCCAGGGAGCGCGAGAGCAGCAGGCAGCTTCGCGCTCTACAACGCGCCAAAATATGCAGAAGGTTTCACCCACTTTGATTATGTCAATCCGCGGGCGCCGATTGGCGGCACCCTGTGGTTGACGCCACCGTCGAGTGCCGGAAGTTTCGATAAGCTCAATCCATTCACTCTACGGGGAACCGCTCCTCCGGGGCTTGCTAGTCTTGTATTCGAGTCGCTGATGATGCCGAGTTGGGATGAACCCAACAGCATCTACGGTTTGCTTGCCGAGGATGTCGCGGTTGCAGCCGATGGATTGTCGGTGCGCTTCCGCCTGCACCCCGCGGCGCGGTTTTCAACGGGCGATGCAGTCACGGCAGAGGATGTCTGCCACAGCTTCGATACCCTGACGGGAGCTTCCGCGGCACCTGGGATCAAGGTGCAGTTCGGCGACGTGGCGCGTGTCATGGCTGAGGGTGCGCGGCACGTGCGCTTCCTGTTCCGGCGCGCCAACCACGAGTTGCCCTTGATTGTGGCGGGTATGCCAGTTTTTTCGCGCAAATGGGGGGCTGGCAAGACGTTCGACCAGGTGGTAAATGATCCACCGATCGCCTCGGGCCCCTATCGCGTCGAGCGCGTGTCGCAGAATCGTGACATCGTGTATGCGCGGCGTGACGATTATTGGGGCTGGATGTTGCCTTCAAGACGGGGCCAATTCAATTTCGCTCGTGTTGGCTACAAGCTCTACCGCGACGATACGGCACGCTTGGAGGCGTTCAAGGCGGGGGATTTTGACCTGATTCAGGAATTCATCGCCAAGAATTGGGTGCGGCAGTACAACGGCCCCAAGTTCAAAAGTGGGGAACTTATCAAGTGCGCCTTACCCAACCACAATCCAGCGGGGTTCCAGGGCATGGTGATGAATCTGCGCCGCCCGCTGTTCCAGGACTGGCGGGTGCGCAAGGCATTGGCGCTCGCGCTGGACTTTCAGTGGCTCAACCGGATGCTCTTCTACGGTGAGTACGCGCGCATCCATGGCTATTTCGCGAATAGCCCATTCGAGGCGAAGAGCGTACCGGACGCTGACGAGATCGCTCTGCTGAGGCCTCTGCGGGCGCAATTACGGTCCACCGTGTTTGGCCCGCTACCAACATTGCCCAGCACAGACTACCCGGGCAGCCTACGCGCGAACCTGTTGGCGGCGCGCGGCCTTCTCCGAGACGCCAATTGGCATTACCGTGATGGCGCATTGCGAAATGCACGCGGCGAGGCATTTGCATTTGAGTATCTTGATAGCCAAGGCGCGATGGCTCGGGTCATGGCACCATACGCGCAGGCGCTGGAAAAGCTCGGTATCAGCTTGCGGTATCGGCAAGTGGACTTCGCCTTGTATCAGCGACGCATGGACCGGTTTGAGTTCGATATGACGACGGTGCGCTATTTTGGAAGCCCCAGTCCCGGGAATGAATTGCGCGATCGCTTTGGCTCGGCGGCAGCTTCGGTTGAGGGGTCGGACAACGCGTGGGGCCTGCGCAGCGCGGCAGTTGATGTGTTGATCGGCCACGTGGTGCAAGCTCAAACTTGGCCTGAACTGGTGGCTGCATGCAAGGCACTGGATCGCGTGCTCGTATGCGGCTGGTACTCCGTTCCTCAGTGGTATGCAGCGCAGCATCGTGTGGCATATCGCGCCCGATTGTTCGGCATACCCGATACGCTCCCACTGTATTACGAGCCCGAGAGCTGGGCCATAGCCTGTTGGTGGGCTTTGCCGGGCCATCTTTCAAACCCGGAGTTGCGCTGATGAACTTGAGCTGGTACATCGCTAAACGCCTGTTGCTGATGGTGCCGACACTGCTGGGCGTGCTTTTGCTGACCTTCGCGGTCATTCAGTTCGTGCCGGGTGGCCCGGTGGAGCAAATGGTGGCGCAGCTGCGTGGCAAGGGGGAGGCTACCGAATCTGCGGGGGGGCTTGCCTATCGCGGGCAACAAGGCATTGATCCCAAGCAGCTCGAGCAGATTCGGAAACTCTACGGTTTCGATCAACCCCCGGCAAAGCGTTTCATGCATATGGTGTGGCGATTCCTGCGCTTTGACCTAGGGCGCAGCTATTTCTACCACGAGAGCGTCTGGAAACTCATCGAGCAGCGCATGCCCGTCTCCATCACGCTGGGCCTGTGGAATTTCCTGCTGACATATCTAATTTCCATTCCATTGGGGATCGCGAAGGCTGTGCGCAACGGTAGCCGCTTCGATGTTGCGACAAGCATGGCGGTTCTGGTGGGGTACGCCATACCAGGCTTTGTGTTGGGTGTGGTTTTGCTGGTGCTATTTGCGGGGGGTAGTTTCTGGCAGTGGTTTCCGCTGCGAGGGCTAACCTCGGATGGATGGAACATGCTGTCACCATGGCACAAGGTCACCGATTATTTTTGGCATATCACGCTCCCGGTTGCATCGATGGTCGCAGGCAGCTTTGCCGTCATCACGATGCTGACCAAGAACGCATTTCTGGAAGAAATCGGCAAGCAGTATGTGCTGACCGCTCGCGCCAAAGGTGCAAGCGAGCGCCAAGTGCTTTGGCGCCACGTTTTGCGCAATGCGCTTATACCGATTGTCACCGGTTTCCCATCAGCATTCATCGGCGCGTTTTTCGCCGGCTCGCTGTTGATCGAGACCCTGTTTTCGCTTCCAGGCTTGGGGCTTCTATCGTATGAGTCCGTCATGCGGCGCGACTATCCGGTGGTCATGGGCACGCTTTATCTATTCACGCTGATTGGCCTGTTCACCAAGCTAATTTCCGACCTGTGCTACGTGTGGGTGGATCCTCGAGTGCAATTCGAGAGTCTGAAGTGAGAGACGTATTCGCCTTGTTGGCGCCGGCGAGCCCCGAAGTGGCTGTGTCGCCTTGGCGACTGACTTGGCGCCGATTCAAGGCGCAACGCTTGGGATACTGGAGCCTTTGGGTGTTCGGCGCCCTGTTTGCTCTGAGCCTTCTGGCACCCGTCTTGTGTAACGACAAGCCGCTTCTGGTGCGGTACGGGGGGCATTGGTACCTGCCGCTTTTGCGCGATTATCCGGAAATCACTTTCGGCGGCGATTTCCTGACACCGACAGATTATCTGGACCCTCTGATCCGTGGGCGGCTCTCGGAAGATGGCAACTTTGCCATCTTCCCTCCGGTGCCATATCGATACGACACCATCAACTACTACGCGACACAAGCCAACCCTGCTCCGCCGTCGGCCGAGAATTGGTTAGGCACCGATGACCGCGGTCGTGATGTGCTCGCTCGCTTGATCTACGGTTTCCGCGCTTCGGTTTTGTTCGCGCTCGCGCTGACAGTCACCGGCAGCTTATTGGGCATTCTCATGGGGGCGGTGCAGGGCTATTTTGCGGGAGTGGTGGATTTGACGATGCAGCGCTTCATGGAGGTATGGGGCGCAATGCCAGAGTTGTATCTGCTCATCATTTTCTCCTCAATGTTCTCGCCCAGTTTTGTCATGCTACTTGTGCTGCTTTCGCTGTTTGGCTGGCTGGGGTTGACGGACTATGTGCGCGCTGAGTTTTTGCGCAACCGACAGATGGACTATGTGCGTGCAGCTCGCGCTCTTGGTGCGAGCCACTGGCAAATTATTTGGCGCCATATCCTTCCGAACAGTATGACCCCGGTGATCACCTTCCTGCCGTTTCGCATGAGCGGTGCGATTCTGGCGCTTACGAGCCTGGATTTCTTGGGGCTTGGCGTTCCACCACCTACGCCCAGTCTGGGCGAGATGCTTGCGCAAGCGAAGGCAAATCTGGACGCGTGGTGGATCTCGATCTCAGTGTTCGTCTGTCTCGTGCTCACGCTGCTGCTTCTGACTTTCATCGGCGAAGCCTTGCGCAGCGCAGTCGATCCGCGCCATGGCGCACGGTGAGTATCCTGCGTCCGAGGGCGCATCCCCGCTGCCGCGGGCGCCGCTGCTGCACGTGCAAAACTTGCACGTGGCTTTCGGCACGAAAGCGGCAGTCAGTAACCTCTCGTTCGATGTGCTTCCGGGGGAAAAGTATGCGTTGGTGGGAGAGTCCGGGTCCGGCAAGACGGTCACGGCACTATCCATTCTTCGCTTGCTGAGCAACGTCCACAGCAGCGGTCGAATTGTGTTCGATGGTCGCGATCTGATGGGGCTGCCCGAGCGGGAAATGCGCACTGTACGTGGGCGCGACATCGCGATGATTTTTCAAGAACCAATGAGTGCGTTAAACCCGCTGCAACCCATCGGCAGACAAATCGCCGAGTCCCTTGAGCTGCACGAGGGGCTTTCGCACAAAGCGGCATGGGCGGGGGCGGTGGAGTTGCTTGCGCGCATGAGAATTCGGGAGCCCGCTCAGCGTGCGAGGCAGTTTCCCTATCAACTTTCGGGCGGCCAACGGCAACGAGCGATGATCGCGATGGCTGTGGCTTGCAAACCGCGCCTGCTGCTGGCCGACGAACCCACCACGGCTTTGGACGTGGGCGTTCGTGCCCAAATCCTCGCTTTGCTTGGCGAATTGCAGCGCGAATATGGATTGGCCGTGCTGCTGATTACGCATGATCTGCATCTGGTGCGAGGATTTGCGCAGCGTATAGGCGTGATGCGGAGGGGCGCGTTGGTCGAGCAGGGAGCAATGGCTGCTGTATTTGCGCACCCCCGCCACCCTTACACGCAGACGTTGCTCGCAAGCTTGCCACACCGAAGCGTTCGGCCACTTGCCACAGATGCTCCGGTAGTGCTAAGGGCACTGGACCTGAGCGTGCAATTCTCCGCGGGCGGCAGCTGGCTTCGTCGGCGGCATCAGATCGTCGTGCGTGATGTATCACTGGATTTGCGAGCAGGCGAGACTTTGGGATTGGTGGGTGAGTCGGGCAGCGGCAAGACTACGCTGGCGATGGCCATTCTGGGCCTGCAGGCTATCTCCGCCGGTGAGGTGCAGCTCGCGGGTATGAAGCTCTCGACGTTGAACGCCCGTGGGTGGCGTCATGCACGACGCACGATCCAAGTTGTGTTTCAAGATCCTTTCTCGTCGCTGTCGCCGCGCCGGACCATCGAGCAGATTGTGGCCGAAGGCCTCATGATTCATGCCCCGGGGTTGTCGCCGGAAGAGCGGCGCACTCGTGTGGTCGAAGCCCTGTCCGCCATGCAATTGGAGGCAGGCGTACTTCCCCGGTTTCCCCACGAGTTCTCGGGAGGCCAGCGCCAGCGCATTGCCTTGGCTCGCGCGCTCATCGTCGAGCCAGCCGTCCTCATCCTGGATGAACCGACGAGCGCCTTGGATCTCTCGGTGCAGCATCAGATCCTGCAATTGCTCACCGGGTTGCAGGAGCAAAGAGGCTTGGCGTATCTGTTCATCACGCATGATTTGGCGGTGCTCGCGGCGATGGCTCACCGTATTGCGGTCATGCATGAGGGCGAGGTCCTGGAGGTGGGCGATGCGAAGCAGATTTTGCATCGGCCGCAGCACCCGTACACCAGGCAGCTGCTTGAGGCGTCTGCACTTGTGCTTCACGACCACGACACCTCGCGAATTTGACAAAGGGCGCGGATTGCCGAATTCATTGCGGGTTGAGATCGGTTTAACTTGCCATGGCAGAGGATTTTCCTTACAATTTACAGGCTGTAATCCCGTCGATCATGCCGGTCGACGCGTGAATTGAGGCCGGGTTGACCAAAAAGGGCGACACCAATCGCCCTTTTTTTTTGTCGGTATTCGTTCGTTGGGTAGGTGCAATTGGAGCGCCGGCATAGCGCTGATGAAGCCTGTAAGTTTCGTAAAAGTTGGTCTCTGGGGGTGGGTTTGGGGCAGGGCGGCAGTGGCATGCATCAGTCATCGGTGATCGAGACAACCGTCGGCGGGATGGGGTACGCGTTCGTCGAGGCCGTTTGGGCTTCGGGGGGGCTGCTGCGCGTGACCATCGATCGCACCGACGGCACGTTCATCACCGTAGATGATTGCGAACGGGTAACTCGGCAACTGCAATACGCGTTGGAAGTCGAGGGTATCGACTACCAGCGGCTTGAGGTGTCTTCTCCAGGTTTAGACCGCCTGCTTCGGTTGCCTGAAGACTTTATTCGGTTTGCAGGCCAAGCCGTGGACGTGCGCCTGATCGCCCCTTTTCAAGGGCGGAAGAAATACCGCGGTGTGCTTCAGGCGCCCGAAAGTGGTGCCGAGGGCGGGGTGCCGAGTTACGTAATCCTCTGGGACGAAAAATTATTGGCAGAAATGGCTCCGGCGGTTCCAGGTGTCAAAAAGGCAAAGAGCATTAAAGCCGGCGGGGTCAAAGCGGCCAAGGCGGTTGTCGAGAATCCCGTCTCCGGTGCAGCCGGCGGTGGAGTGCATGAGTTGCGTTTTTCCTTGGCCGAGGTGCGTGAAGTCCGCCTCGTGCCCGTGCTTGACTTTAGGGGTCGAAAATCATGAACCGCGAGCTGCTGATGCTGGTCGATGCACTGGCGCACGAGAAGAATGTGGACAAGGACGTGGTGTTTGGCGCAGTAGAAGCTGCGCTGGCCTCCGCTACAAAGAAGCGCTACACGGGTGAGGTGGACATTCGCGTGGCCATTGACCGCAACTCGGGCGCTTATGACACGTACCGTCGTTGGTTGGTGGTGCCCGACGAGGCAGGACTTCAGCAACCGGACGCGGAAATCCTGAAATTCGAGGCCGTCGAGCAGATTCCCGATATTGACGTGGGAGATTACATTGAAGAGCCGGTGGAAAGCGTAGAGTTTGGACGCATT
Organism: Pseudomonadota bacterium; assembly: GCA_021807445.1. Lineage (GTDB taxonomy): Bacteria > Pseudomonadota > Gammaproteobacteria > Burkholderiales > Burkholderiaceae_C > Thiomonas_A. The sequence continues at coordinate 8,699 of JAKBCY010000030.1, read as the reverse complement.
GGTGCCCAGGCGGCCAAGCAAGTCATCTTGCAGAAAATTCGTGATGCCGAGCGCGAGCAGATTCTGAATGATTTTCTCGAGCGTAATGACAAGATTTTTGTCGGCACGGTCAAGCGTATGGATAAGGGCGACGCCATTGTCGAATCTGGCAAGGTTGATGCGCGGCTGCGCCGTGGAGACATGATCCAGAAGGAGAATGTCCGGGTTGGTGACCGCGTGCGTGCCGTAATCGCAAAAGTTGACCGCCAGGCGCGTGGGCCGCAGATTGAGCTCTCGCGAACGTCGCCTGAATTCATGAAGGAGCTGTTCCGTTTGGAAGTGCCCGAAATGGAGCAAGGGTTGCTGGAGATCAAGTCCTGTGCACGTGATCCGGGCGTGCGCGCAAAGATTGCCGTGCTTTCGCACGACCGCCGCATCGACCCCATTGGCACCTGCATTGGCGTGCGCGGCTCTCGGGTGAATGCCGTAAGCAATGAACTCGGTGGCGAGCGCGTGGATATTGTGTTGTGGTCGGAAGACCCTGCGCAATTTGTCATCGGCGCGTTGGCGCCGGCGAATGTGCAATCGATCGTCGTTGACGAGGAAAAGCATGCGATGGAGGTTGCCGTCGATGAGGAAAACCTCGCGCTGGCAATCGGTCGGGCTGGACAGAACGTGCGCTTGGCTTCAGAGCTCACGGGTTGGGCGATCAACCTCATGTCGGCAGAAGAATCTCAAAACCGGCAAAATGCGGAAACCGAGGCGATGCGTGAGTTGTTCCGCGCAAAACTCGACGTCGATCAGGAGGTTGCCGACATTCTCATCCAAGAAGGGTTTACCAGTCTCGAAGAGGTGGCGTATGTGCCTCTAACGGAGATGCTGGAAATTGAGTCCTTCGACGAGGATACGGTGAATGAATTGCGTAAGCGTGCGCGCGATGCTTTGTTAACCCAGGAAATCGCCCGCGAGCAAAAACTCGAAGAAGTCTCTCAGGATCTCAAGACGCTTGAGGGGCTGTCGTCAGAGGATATCGCGAAGCTGGCTGACGCAGGCATTAACACCCGTGACGACCTGGCCGATCTGGCCGCGGACGAACTCACGGCCATTACAGGGGCCGACGAGGCCCAAGCCAGCGCGCTCATTCTCAAGGCTCGCGAACATTGGTTCAACGCCTGAGAGCTGAGGAGCAAGGAACCACCCATGGCACAAACAACCGTCGCGCAACTCGCCACCGAACTGCACATCCCCGCCGCTCAGCTGCTGGAGCAACTGGCTGCCGCCAGCGTGCACAAGCAAACGCCCGACGACCCCATCAGCGAAGCCGACAAGGCCCGCCTGCTAGATCACCTGCGTATCGCGCACGGGGTCGCCGGCGCGGAGCGTAAGAAGATCACGCTCACGCGTAAGCAAACCACCGAGATCAAGCAGGCAGATTCGACTGGCAAGGCGCGCACCATTCAGGTGGAGGTGCGCAAGAAGCGAGTGTTTGTCAAGCGTGATGAAGTGGCGCCCGTCGAGATGCCTGCACCTGTTGCCGCACCTGTCGTTGACGAGGTCGAATTGCTGCGCCGAGAAGAAGAGGCGAAGCGACAATCTGAATTGCTGGCCCGCCAGGCCGAGGAAATCAGCAGGCGCCAGCGCGAGGAGGAAGAGGCTGCTCGTGCGCGTGAAGCAGAGCTTGAGCGTATCGAGCAAGAGCGCAGACTGCAGGCTGAGGCGCGTGCCAAAGCCGCCCAAGAAGCGCAAGCAGCTCAGCAGTCAACGGCCGAAGCCGAGGAGCGCGCCCGCAAGGCGGAAGAAAGTGAGGCGGCTGAGCGCGCCACGGCGCAGACCCATGCCGAAGCGAAGCGGGCTAGCGAGGCGGCCACGGCAGCATCGCGTGCGGCCGAGTTGGCGTCGGTGCAGTCACGGCGCAACGCGGCGGAAAAGGAGGCAGCGGCCATTCGTGACATGCTGTTGCGTCCGCGTACGGTGCTGCACGCGCCCAAGCCGGAGGCGCCAAAGCCTGTGGAAGCGGCAATCAAGGGCACGATTCACAAGCCGGCTGCAGGCGCCGCCAAGCCGGTGGCTGCCGCTGCGGCCACCGCGACAGGTGATTCAAAGGCCAAGAAACAGGTTAAATCCGAACAGCTGTCGTCCTCATGGGCCGACGAAGCAGCGAAGCGGCGCGCCATTAAGACGCGTGGCGATACTAGCGGCGGTACCGCGGCGTGGCGTGGAGCAAAAGGCGGTTCGAGGCGCGATGCGCGTGAGAAGGAGCAACCGCGTTTCGTGGCGCCTGCGGAGCCGCAGGTTCGCGAGGTGCATGTGCCGGAGACGATCACGGTCGGGGATCTGGCGCACAAGATGGCCGTGAAGGCATCTGAGGTCATCAAGGTTCTGATGAAGCTCGGTCAGATGGTGACGATTAACCAGGTTCTGGATCAGGAAACAGCGATGATCATCGTGCAGGAAATGGGCCATACCGCCATTGCCGCGAAGCTTGACGATCCCGAAACGTTTCTTGAAGAAGAAGATCAGGCGCCGCATGAGGTCGAGTTGCAGCCTCGTGCTCCGGTGGTGACCGTCATGGGGCACGTCGACCATGGCAAGACTTCGCTGCTTGACTATATCCGCCGCGCCAAAGTTGCCGCAGGCGAAGCCGGGGGTATCACGCAGCACATCGGTGCCTATCACGTGACCACCCCTCGGGGCATGATCACATTCCTCGATACCCCGGGTCACGAGGCGTTCACCGCAATGCGAGCGCGTGGAGCCAAGGCCACGGACATTGTCATTTTGGTCGTGGCAGCTGACGACGGCGTCATGCCGCAGACCAAAGAGGCCATCGCACACGCGAAAGCAGCAGGTGTGCCGATCGTTGTGGCCATTAACAAGATCGATAAGCCCGAAGCCAACCCAGAGCGGGTGAAGCAGGAATTGGTGACAGAGCAAGTCGTTCCCGAAGAGTATGGGGGTGACTCTCCCTTTGTCGCGGTGTCGGCGAAAACTGGCCAAGGCATCGATGAATTGCTCGAAAACGTGCTACTCCAAGCCGAAGTGCTTGAGCTTAAGGCACCGGTGGAGGCGCCCGCCAAAGGGTTGGTCATCGAGGCACAGTTGGACAAAGGCCGGGGGCCTGTGGCCACGGTGTTGGTCTTGTCAGGGACGCTCAAGCGCGGCGATGCAGTTCTTGCGGGATCCAGCTATGGCCGTGTGCGCGCCATGCTGGATGAGACCAGCCGTCCTGTTCAAAGCGCGGGCCCCTCAATCCCTGTGGAAATCCAGGGTTTGAGTGAAGTGCCGACAGCGGGTGAGGAGATTATTGTCCTCGGGGATGAGCGCAAGGCGCGCGAGATCGCGTTGTTCCGCCAAGGCAAGTTCCGTGATGTCAAGCTGGCCAAGCAGCAAGCTGCAAAGCTTGAGAACATGTTTGATCAGATGGCCGAGGGCACGAAGACGCTCAATCTCATCATCAAGTCTGATGTGCAAGGCTCGCAAGAGGCATTGGTGCATGCGCTGACCAGGCTGTCCACCGAAGAAATCAAGGTTCAGGTTGTGCATGCGGCGGTTGGCGGGATTACCGAGAGCGACGTCAATCTGGCCATTGCTTCACAGGCTGTGATTATTGGATTTAACACGCGTGCCGACGCAGGTTCGCGCAAATTGGCCGAGCAAAATGGGATTGACATCCGCTACTACAACATCATCTATGAAGCGGTAGACGAAATCAAAGCCGCAATGTCGGGCATGCTCACGCCGGAGAAGCGCGAGGAGGTGCTGGGCCTGGTGGAGGTGCGCCAAGTCTTCCGGATTACCAAGGTTGGAACGGTGGCAGGTTGCCGCGTGCAGTCCGGGGTTGTGCGGCGTTCGGCGCAGGTGCGCGTGTTGCGCAACAACGTGGTCATCCATACTGGAGAGCTCGATTCACTCAAGCGATTCAAAGATGACGTACGCGAGGTGCAGGAAGGTTTCGAGTGTGGCCTATCGTTGAAGAATTTCCAAGACTTGGAGGAAGGCGACCAACTCGAGGTGTTTGAGGTCAAGGAAGTCGCGCGCACGCTTTGATGCCGTCCCCGGCGAGAGCCTACCCGTCGCGCGGGCAGGCCGTGATTCGCCTTGATCGTTCAAATCCTTCAATCCTTGCAACTCATCATGCCACGACAGGCCAGCACTCCGCACCGCATTCATCGCATTGCCGATCAGATTCAGCGTGATTTGTCTGAGTTGATCCCGCGCGAACTGCGTGATCCGCGCACTGGCCTGATCACGATCGCCGATGTGCAACTCACACCGGATTATGCACACGCGCGCGTTTATTTCACGGTGCTCGGTGCAGAGCCCGAGCACGTCGCTGCAGCATTAAATGAGCGCGCAGGGTACCTTCACAGCCTGTTGTTCAAGCGACTGCATATTCACACGGTTCCCACGTTGCACTTCGTGTTTGACGAATCGACTCGCAAGGCCAGCGACATGAACACGCTCATCGCGAATGCGGTGTCCAACACGGCAAAGGACGACTGAGCTGCCGAGCTCAGGGGTGCGACGATGGCAGCAGAGCATCAATCCCGGTGGCAGGCCGTGCATGGTGTCATGCTGCTCGACAAACCGCGAGGGTGTACTTCCCAGTCAGCATTGCAGCTGGTCCGACGCGCGCTTCGGGCCGAAAGGGCGGGGCATACCGGTACGCTCGATCCACTGGCTGAAGGGCTGTTGCCACTGTGCTTCGGCGCAGCCACCAAATTTGCGCAGTTGCATCTTGAGGCGGACAAGGCCTACCGGGCAGTGGTGCAGCTGGGGGTGACCACAACGACCGACGATGCCGAAGGCGAGCATATGGAGCGCAAGCCCGTGCCACTCTTGACGCGCGATGATGCTCAATCGGTACTGCAAGGTTTCGTCGGCGATATCGTGCAAACTCCTCCAATTTATAGTGCGCTCAAGCGCGACGGCAAGCCCCTTTATGCCTATGCTCGTGCGGGACAGGAGGTTCAAATCCAGCCAAGACGAGTCCACATCAAGAGCTTGAACCTTGTCGCTTTCGAAGGTGATTGTCTTACTCTGGATGTACGTTGTGGGAAGGGCACGTATATTCGCGCCTTGGCGCGGGATATTGGTCAGCAACTCGGTTGTGGTGCCCATCTGGCCAGCCTGCGAAGAACGGCGAGCGGTAATTTTGACGTGGCTCAGGCACACAAGCTCGACGCATTGCGCACGCTCGGTGCAGAGGACGTGCAAGGCTGTCTTCTTCCCGTGCAGTGCTTGGTGCAAGGGCTCGTCCGCGTGGAGCTGGATTTTTTGCAAACCGCACGCATTTTGCATGGTCAGAGCTTGTCGTCTGATGCCTGGACACACCTGCCTGAAGGGCAGGTGTGCGTGTTCGGGGCGACGGCGGATCACGCACAACTTTTTCTTGGCGTTGCGCAGTGGAATGGGCAAATCCTATCCCCGCAACGCCTTCTCAGTAACGAGGAACTGCGTACGCAGTGAACATATCATGACCCGATCAATTCGCAATGTTGCCATCATCGCCCACGTCGATCACGGTAAAACAACCATGGTCGACCAGCTGCTCAGGCAGTCGGGAACCTTCCGGCAGAATCAGCAAGTCGCTGAACGGGTGATGGACTCCAATGACCTCGAGAAGGAGCGTGGGATCACGATCCTCTCGAAGAACTGCGCGGTGGAGTGGAAGGGCACGCACATCAATATCGTCGATACGCCGGGGCACGCGGATTTTGGTGGAGAGGTGGAGCGAGTATTGTCCATGGTGGATAGCGTGCTGCTGTTGGTTGATGCGGTGGAAGGCCCAATGCCACAGACGCGTTTTGTCACCAAAAAGGCTCTGGCGCTTGGTCTCAAGCCGATCGTTGTAATCAACAAGGTGGACCGCCCTGGAGCGCGCGCCGACTTTGTCATCAATGCAACCTTCGAGTTGTTCGATAAATTAGGTGCGACCGAGGGCCAACTTGACTTCCCAGTTGTATACGCGTCAGGCCTAAACGGCTGGGCTACGCTTAGCGCGGGAGAAGTTGGCACTGATTTGTCCCCCTTGTTCGATGCGATCTTGCAGCACGTCCCAGCTCATGAGGGTTCAGCGGCAGATCCGCTGCAGTTGCAGATTTGTTCGCTCGACTACTCCACCTTCGTGGGGCGCATTGGCATAGGGCGCATCAACAGCGGAACCCTCAAGCCGATGCAGGAGGTTGCCGTTTATAGCGGGCTAGAGTCCACTCCGTTTAAAGCCCGTGTTAACCAAGTCCTGAAGTTCGAGGGGCTGGAGCGCAAGCAAGCCGAGAGTGCGGGGCCGGGTGACATCGTTCTGATTAACGGGATCGAGAATATCGGTATTGGCGTGACGCTCACCGCCGTTGACGACCCTCGTCCACTTCCGATGCTGATGGTCGACGAGCCGACCTTGACCATGAATTTTTGCGTCAATACGAGCCCATTGGCCGGACGCGAGGGCAAATTCGTCACGAGCCGTCAAATTCGGGACCGATTAGACCGTGAGTTGCAAAGCAACGTGGCATTGCGCGTGCGCGACACCGACGAAGACGGTGTGTTTGAAGTGTCAGGGCGCGGAGAGTTGCACCTGACCATCCTCCTGGAAAACATGCGTCGCGAGGGTTACGAGCTGGCAGTGTCCAAGCCGCGCGTGGTGTTCCATGAAGTTAATGGCCAGCGCCAGGAGCCGATTGAAATGGTCACAGCCGATGTGGAAGAGCAGCACCAAGGTGGGGTGATGCAGGCCCTAGGGGAGCGCCGCGGCGAGTTGGTGAACATGGAACCGGACGGCATGGGCCGAGTGCGACTGGACTATCGCATTCCAGCACGCGGGCTCATTGGATTTCAGAATGAATTCATGAACCTAACGCGCGGAACTGGACTCATTAGCAACATCTTCGATGGTTATGACGCATACAAAGGCGAAATTTCTGGCCGCAAGAATGGCGTCCTGATCAGTCAGGACCAAGGGGAGATCGTGACCTACGCATTGGGGAAACTCGATGATCGTGGGCGCATGTTTGTCAAGCCCGGTGACCCCGTTTACGAGGGCATGATTGTGGGCATTCATAGTCGCGACAACGATCTCATTGTCAACGCCGTGCGCGCCAAGCAGCTTACCAATTTCCGGGTATCGGGCAAGGAAGACGCGATTAAAATCACCCCGCCAATCGAGCTCACGCTGGAGTATGCGGTGGAGTTCATCGAGGATGATGAACTCGTTGAAATCACGCCAAAGTCCATTCGTTTGCGCAAGCGCCACCTGACGGAGCACGAGCGTAAGCGCGCAGGACGAGCCGAGGCACAAGCCGCTTGAATGCGGCGTTCTGCGGTTCGGCGCTAAACCCGGACCGCCGGCATGCGCAAATTTGCTAGCTCTCTGCGAGAGTCGATGCACCGGAGCGGCTCCCATCATCGTCGTGCTGTTTTTGCCATGGTCGGGGCCACGCTTCTATGGAGCATGGCGGGGGTTGTGACCCGCCATCTTCATCGCAATGATGGCTTGGATCTCGTTTTCTGGCGTAGCAGCTTCACCGCCATTACCGTCCTGTTTTGGTTGCTATACAAGCAAGGCGCGGAAACTCTCTGGTTTAAGTTGCGAGGCGCCACAAAGCTTCTGTGGCTTTCTGCCTTTTTCTGGGCGGTCATGTTTACTGCCTTTATGGTGGCACTGAGCCTGACCACCGTGGCACAAACTCTGGTGACTGAGAGTATGAGTCCCCTGATCGCTGCGGCGCTAGGTTGGCTGATCCTTCGCCATCCACTGCCGGCGCGAACTTGGGGTGCCATTGTCCTGGCCATGATCGGCATGGGCTGGATGATTTGGCATAACCTTCATGCAGCGGTCAACCAGCGACAGATTTTGGGGCTTGTTGTGGCCATGGCCGTGCCGCTGGCAGCAGCGAGCAATTGGGTCAGCCTTCGTCGGGCAGGGAGCATGGTTTCTATGCAACCGGCGCTGATGATCGGTGCGGCGCTGTCCGCTGCGGTTGTGGTTGGATTCGCCACCCCGTTCGCGGTCGATAGCCATGATTTGGGTTGGCTGGCTTTTCTCGGGATCTTCCAGCTAGCGGTTCCAGGCTTGCTCGCCGTTTGGGCGGCACAGCGCCTTGCACCGGCTGAGACCGGATTGCTGGGGCTGCTCGAGGTTATCTTTGGAACAGGTTGGGCTTGGCTTGGTGCAGGGGAGCGGCCGGCCGCGAGCACCCTGATCGGCGGCTTCCTGATTCTTGTCGCGTTGGTGGGTAACGAGGCGCTGGGTTGGCGCCAGGCGCGTCACCAATTCGGCAAACCGGTAAGTGACGGAGACGGCTCAGGGGTGGCGCTGCCGTGCCATCGCGCGCGGTAGAGATCCATGGCGATGGCCCTCTGCAAATTTCGATGTGAAAGATGCTTGACACCTGTTTAGGCTTGTGCAAAAATCTCTTTCTTCGCTGCAAAAGCAGCAGCTGCCGGAAGCGCCAAGGGGTGTGGAGGGCAGGATCCTTAACAAGAAGCAGCCGATAAGTGTGGGCGTTTGACTGTCTTGCAAAAGAGATAGTTGAATGCTCATGAGAGAAGTACGGAGAAATCCGTGATTTCGATTGAGTAGCCTTCAAGGCAAAACCGAGATTGAACTGTAGAGTTTGATCCTGGCTCAGATTGAACGCTAGCGGCATGCCTTACACATGCAAGTCGAACGGCAGCACGGGGGCAACCCTGGTGGCGAGTGGCGAACGGGTGAGTAATGCATC
>JAKBCY010000029.1 GCA_021807445.1 Pseudomonadota bacterium | reverse complement strand
CCGGTGGTGGCCTTCCTGCGCATCAGCGACCAAGAAATTAGGCGCATGACCAATATCACGAACCCGGATTGCCTCATCTGCATTGACCCGACCATTGCCAATTCTGTGAACATCTTTGACGGGTTGAAGCCATGCGGAACCTTGGTTCAAGCGACAGCAAAGCCTTTGGCTGAACTGGCAATTCCTGAGAGCGTCGCGACCGTTGGCCTGTGCAATGCGGTGCGTATCGCGACTGAAATCTTTCGCCGTCCGATCACCAACACCTTGATGTTGGGCGCCTTCGTACGTACGACCGGCATCATCTCGCTCGACGCCTTGAAACAGGCGCTACTGGATTCGGAATTCCGTGATGCTGGGCTGGAGCAGAACCTGCGCGCGTTGCAGCGCGGCTACGACGAAACCGAGGTGCATCACATCAAACAAAGGGCTACGGCATGAGCCAGCATACTGCTTATCCGATGTTCGATCTCGCCAAGGCGGGAGTGCCTGACGATCTCTGTCCGATCGCCGTCACCATCAACCCGATGCTACCGGGTGACTGGCGCAGCATGCGGCCCGTGGTTGATCGCAACAAGTGCGTCAAATGCGCCGTCTGCTGGCTCTACTGCCCAGCGCAGTGCATCGTCGAGCGCCCGGCCTGGTTCGACATCAATCTGACCATCTGCAAGGGGTGCGGCATCTGCGCTAACGAGTGCCCGCAGCACGCCATCACCATGATCGAGGAGGTTGAGGCATGAATGCGGAGGTCCAGGAAACGCTGGCAACGAAGGAGAAGTTTATTGTCTGCGAAGGCAACGAAGCGGCTGCACTAGCAGTCGCACTGGTGCGCCCCGACATCGTCTCGGTCTATCCGATTACGCCGCAGTCAAGTTTGGTTGAACATCTTGCAAAGCTGGCTGCCGACGGGCGCATGAGCGCTGACATCGTGGATGCCGAAGGCGAGCACTCGGTGCTCTCGGTGCTGCAAGGAGCAGCCATGGCGGGCGGCCGCACCTTCACCGCCACGAGTGGGCCGGGTCTGGCTTTCATGTTCGAACCCTACTTCCGCACTCCCGGCATGCGTCTGCCCATCGTCATGTCCATTGTCACCCGCGACGGCATTACGCCGCAGTCAGTATGGGGCGGCCATCAGGACGCAATGACCGTGCGTGATGTGGGGTGGGTACAGATCTATTGCGAGTCGGTGCAAGAAGTCCTTGATACGACGATCATGGCCTTCAAAATCGCCGAACATCACGATGTGATGCTGCCCGTGAATGTCTGCCTCGATGGCAATTACCTCTCCTACGGCGCCTCGCGCGTGACCGTGCCCAAGCAGGATGAGGTCGACGCATTCATGGGAGTGAAAGATGTCAACTGGCATGCCGCACTGGACCCGTTGCGACCAATGGCGGTCGACCCCCTCACCGGTGGCTCCGGCGGCAAGGGCCCGGCCGCCTTCGTGCGTTACCGCAAGAGCCAGTGCCGCGGCATGCAGAACGCATTGCGCGTGATCAGCGATGTTCACGAGGAATACGGCCAACGCTTTGGCCGCTTTTACGCACCGCTGGTTGAGGAATACCGTATGCACGATGCCGAGATTGCGCTAATGACGCTCGGCAGCATGAGCGGCGCCGCCAAGGATGCTGTGGACGAGGCACGCGATGCGGGCAAGAGAGTCGGCATCGTCAAGCTCAAGACCTTCAGTCCCTTCCCTGTGGCAAAGGTGGTGTCCTCGCTCAATAAGGTCAAGGCGCTTGGTGTAGTGGACCGCTCGGTCGGTTTCCGCTGGAACTGTGGCCCCATGTGCCAAGAGACTCTGGGCGCCCTCTACCGGCTCGGCCACCATCTGCCAGTGGCGAGTTTCATTGGCGGGTTGGCCGGTGCCGACATCACCGTCGGACATTTCCATCGCGTCATCGAGCAGACGGAATCCCTGCTTCATGGCTTCGCTCCCACCGAGCCGATCTGGCTGAACGAAAATGAATGAGGCAACGATGGACGGGACACGATACCTGGTCGTGGGCAGCAGCCATGCAGCGCTGGAAGCGGTGACTGCCATTCGCATGCAAGACCCTGATGGAAGCCTGTCCCTGATCACGCGTGACAGTCATCTACCGTATTCGCCGACTGTGCTGCCGTATGTCGTTTCGGGGCGCTCAGTGCCGGAACGCATTTTCCTGCGCAACGAGGAATTCTTTGCAAAGCACCATGTCGTCTACCGCCCTGGCCAGACCTTGGTTAGCGTGCATCCACAGAGCAATACCGCGCACTTCGCGGATGGCAGCGAGGTTCGCTACGAAAAGCTACTGCTCGCCACGGGCGCCGCGCCCGCAATTCCGCCCATTCCCGGCCTCGACAAGGTGCGGTATCACGTATTGCGTACTCTCGATGACGCGCTAAAGCTGAAGTCGGCCATCGGTGCATCGCGTCACGCGATAGTGCTTGGCGGTGGACTGGTCGGAATGCACGCTGCGGAAAATCTAGTGAAATCCGGCGCAAATGTCACGATCATCGAAATGCAAGATCAGGTTCTGGGTGCCTACTTCGACCGCCAAGCCGCCACTTTCATCGAGCGCGCCTTCATCGAACATGGCGCACGCATCATCACTGGTCGTCGCGTCGTCGGGCTTGCACCGTCAGCACAGGGAGTCGCTGTGAGTCTGGAGGGCGGCGGCAGTCTTGAAACCGACCTTTTGCTGGTGGCCACTGGCGTCAAGCCCGACTTGCGCTATCTCACCGACAGCGGCGTCAATTGTGCTTCCGGCATCATCGTGAATAACGACATGGGCACCAACATCGGCAACATCTGGGCGGCGGGCGACTGCGCCCAAGCCAAGGACTTCTACAACGAAGGCACCACCATGAACGCGATCCTGCCGGACGCAACCGAACAGGGTCGCATCGCTGGGATGGCCATGGCTGGCGATCCCAGCCGCAAGGATTATCTGGGCGGTGTGCCCCTCAACACCTACCACTTCTTCGGTCGCCATGCGATCTCGGTCGGTACCGGCGTTGTGCCGACCGGAGGTACTGAGCGACTGCGCGTCGACGAAGAAACCGGGCGCTACCTACGCGTGATCTTCCAGGACGGCCGCCTGCTAGGCATTTTCGGCATTGGCGAATTCTTCGACAGCGGGGTCATGTGGCAGTTGATCTTGCGCCGCGTTGACATGACGGACAGCATTGAGCGACTGGTCGCCGATCCACTCACAATCGGGCGGGAATTTATGTCTCGGCTCTGGAGATAAGCATGGGACAGGGCTACAACACGATTGCCTTCGATGCTGCTAAGTGTGATGGCTGCGGCAAATGCATGCTGGCTTGCACCCAGGCGAAGACCGGCACCGACAACACCAAGCGCGCGCGGATTCAGGTTATGCGCGCGGGAGAAAATTTCGAACTGGCCATTTGTCGTCAGTGCGGCGATCCCAAGTGTGTCTCAGTTTGTCCCGCAGGTGCGTTGGGGAAGGACTCGGTGGATGGCGTCGTCCGCTGGGATGAGAGCAAGTGCGTGGACTGTCTGTTGTGCACCGCTGGCTGCGCCTACGCCGGCATCGCGCTAGACATGTCGGCTGGCAACGTCGTCAAGTGCGATATGTGCGGAGGCACGCCGGCCTGCGTCCCGGCATGCCCCACAGGAGCCTTGCGCTACATCACGACCGCGCGCATCTACAACGAGGTCGGCGATTGGGAGGATCTGTTTGCGCCCGGTCTGGCAGGCTGCCAAGGCTGTAATACAGAATTATTAATGCGACACACATTACGCCGCGTCGGTCCAGAGACGATACTGGCGACACCACCAGGCTGCGTTCCGGGGATGGGATCGGTCGGCTACAACGGTCTGGCCGGAACCAAAGTGCCGGTGTTCCACCCGCTGTTGACCAACACAGCAGCCATGCTTACCGGCATCAAGCGCCAATACAACCGAGTCGGTCGTGAGGTCACCGCGTTGGCCATTGCCGGCGATGGCGGCGCTTCCGATGTGGGCTTTCAATCGCTGTCGGGCGCAGCGGAGCGGGGCGAGCAAATACTGTTCATGGTCGTGGATAACGAGGGTTACATGAACACTGGCATGCAGCGTTCGAGCTGCACGCCTTATGGCGCCTGGACCTCAACGACGCCGGTAGGGCTCGCGTTAAAGGGGAAGACCCAGGATGCTAAGAACATGCCACTATTAATGGTTCAGCATCGCTGCGCTTATGTCGCGACAGCCTCAACGGCGTACATGGAGGACCTTTACGAGAAACTGGACAAGGCCATTGAAGCCTCCAAATCTGGTTTCGCCTATCTTCACGTCTACTCACCGTGTACCACAGGTTGGCGCTTTCCCTCCGAGAAAAACATGGAAGTCGCGCGCATGGCGGTGGAATCCAATTTCGTCATGCTTTGGGAATACACACCAACCCAAGGGTTGCACCTCACCCGCTCGGTGGATCACCCCGTTCCGGTGACTGAATACCTGAAAGTCATGGGGCGTTTCCGCCACCTATCCACGGAGCAGGTGCAACACATCCAAGCAAAAGTCGAGGAGAATCGTGCCCTTGTAGAACAACTAGCCCGACAACGCGAAAAACAAACCCTTCAAGATAGTGTCCGAAATGGGTGAGCGAGGCAACCGCCTATCGCTGAGTTCTGCACCATGAATCCAAGGCGCACATTTGCGAGATTTCTTCTCCTGGGGCGACTGTAATGCGCGCCAGGCATGCCGTTGCGTACGGATGTCGCGCGTTGCGGACGCACCCATCCGATCGCGGCGAGCATCGGGTGGAGCGCCCTTCACAGATTGGTCTGCGTATCGCTTTTCGCAAAACGGCATTACTTCAATAGCGTGGTTGGCGAATTAATCAGCGCGTCTCTAAATCCTCTAGCGCAGCGGTTCGTAAGAAGTTAATCTACGTACAAATAAGAGGAAAAAACGCTTGATTTTTTCCTTAATGAAGGGATCACTATAACCATATAAAGCAAACGTTTTACTTATATCAATCAATATTTCTTCCATCATTATCTATAAGGAATGCAATTGAAAGATACTTTGACTGCAGGCTTGTCCGCCACTCGATATATCCAGATTGATAAGCCGCGCACTATTGATTTTCTCGGCGAAGAATTGCGCGTCTACAATACTCCGTCGCTCCTATACGACTTCGAGGTCGTCTGCCGAGATCTGCTGCTCAATCACCTGGATAGCGGCGAAGACTCCGTTGGCACCGGTGTCAGCATGACCCATAGCGGCGCAACGCTATGCGGCATGACCGTGGAAATCACTGTTGTCATTGCTAAGGTTGAAGGCCGCTTGATCACTTTCGACCTCGTGGCCAAGGACGGCGTCGAAGAAATTAGCCGCGGTAACCACACCCGCTTTGTTGTAGATGTGGAGAAACTGCGAACCAAAGTGGCAGCAAAGGCAGCCAAGGCCGGGAAGTAAGGCCCCTGCCCTCCTTGAAAACAAGAAAGAATAATTTTTTCAGCCATAGGATGCCATGGCTCAGCCACTATCCAGCCCGATGGCTTTGTAGAACGGAAGCGTTCATGGGTGATCGTGCGCTCCTCTCCACGCTGTCGACGAACGTCTGGGCGCTCCGCTTGGGCGCGTAGTCGAGCCGCCCCCCTGCGGCAAAACGGTTGCCGTTGGGGGCCTTTGCTCAAGATCGCCAAGATCTGCGATTCAATGAACTTCGACTTCCTCGTCGCTCTTCCTCGAATCTGCGGATCCCACTATTTTCTGGATTTCTACTTCGCGCGAGGCTCACGAATGGGCCACCGTAGCAGCTGAAGGAGGCGTGCAACCCGTCGACGATCCAGGCCTCCGGAGTTCGACAGTTACGCTCGTAAGTCCGCGATATCGTTAGGGTGGACGTCGAAACGTGCCCCTACAGGAGGGCGAGTTGGTCGTCGATGGCGGGTTTCGGCAGCGCCACCGTCTGCAGCCAGCGCAGCACCCCGAGCCTGGACGTCGGATCGCACAGGCGGTTAAGCACCATCAGGCGCACCAGCGCTTCCACGTCGATGCGGCTGCGCGTGCGCCGGAACACCCGGCGCAGCTCGCCGAACCCCAACTCGTCCCACAGCTCGGTCAGCGCCCATACGTCGCACAGGGCGCGGCTGGACTCGAACCTCACGTCACCCAACGTCGTCGCCACCGCCCCAACTTCCGGCGGCGTGTCGCCCCGAAGTCGTTGCAGGCCGCGGATCACGCTCTCGAGTTGGCCGCCGGCCTGGTCGGCGCGCCCCAGGGTGGCCACCGTGCGCTTCTTCACCCGCCCGCTCTCATCCCGGTAGGACTCGACGAGTTGAACGTAGCGGCGGCCGCCGGAGGTGGTGACTTTGATGAACATGCCGCCACAATACATCAAGCCATTCAAAAATGGCCAGTGGCCTCAAAATGTGGAAAAACGTGCCACCACACGCACTTTGCGGAAAACAGCGCTAACCCCTTGTTCCGTCTAGGCTGGGGTGGGCGTTTTCAGCAGATTTCGGGGTCGAGCTGTCGAACTCCGGAGGCCTGGCGTTCATGCGGTCTCGATCAAGGCTCCGTCATCAGGCTGTTGTTCGGGACATGCAATCCGCGCATGCCGTTGAGAAAAACATCAGCCACCAGCGGGGCGAGCGTGGAATAGTCCAGCGGTTGGCTGGGTTTAAACCAGGTGAAAAGCCAGTTGATCATGCCGAACAGCAGCATGGACAGCGGTTTGTCCAGTGCACTGGCCCGTAACTCGGGGCGCACCTCCGAAATAGCCTGAGCGAAGTGCACGACGACTTCGCGTTCGATGCCGAGAATCCGGTCGCGATCGGGTACGTCGAGGAAGCGCACTTCTCCAGTCAACACGTGGTGCGCGTCTTGGGCTCCGGAGTATTCGCGCACGAATCGCTCGATCAGCGCCTGCAAACGCTGCTGCGGCTGCGGATACGCCGTCTCGACCTCCAGCGTCACGGCGAGCAATAACTGCACGTGGGTTTCGGCGATGTGCGTGAGCAGCGCGTACTTGTCGCGGAAATAGTGATAAAGCGCGGCCTTCGAGAGGCCACAGGCATCGGCCACCTGATTCATCGAGGTGGCCGCGTAGCCTTGGCGCGCAAACAGGCGTGCTGCCTGGGCCAGAATATTGATTCGTTGATCGTCGTAGCTGGGAGCGCGTCCGCGTGCCATCGCTCAGCGCTCGTCGAAAGACATTTCAACCGGCCCGGTCAGCGGGTGCCCCTGGCAGCTAAAGATGAATCCCGCGCCGCTATTGGACTTTCCCTGCCCTAGATGACGGTCCATGCGTACCCGCCCGTGCAGCAGCCGCGCACGCCCGGTTCCACACATGCCGAAACTGCAGGAGAACGAAAGATCCATGCCGGCTGTGATTGCCACGTCGACCGCGCTACGGGCTCCCTTGGGCATCAGATCCATGGCTCGCGTACACATGCTGCAGGCACCTCCTCAAGAAAATGCAGGGCTACCCCCTTGGGGATCAAGAAAATTTGGAGCGGTTGCATGAAGCCCTCGGGTGCTCAGGCGTTCTTGGGGCGGTGGTCGATCACGCGCCTGGCCTTTCCGACCAGAGTGCGCTCGATCGAATCCGGCGGCAGCACGCAGACATGGGTGGAGATACCCACCAGGGTCTTGATGCGGCGCTGTACCCACTCGGCGACCTGCTGACGTTCGGCATCAGATACATAACCCAGCGCCGGCTGGAATTCACAATGCACCTCGACCTTGTCAAGATGGCCTTCGTGGCTGAGATGGATCTGGTACTGGCCGGAGAGCTTGTCGTGCTGAAGCACGATTTCTTCAATCTGGGTCGGAAACACGTTGACACCGCGAATGATCAGCATGTCGTCGCTGCGTCCGACGATCTTGCCCATGCGGCGGAACGCCCTTGCTGTGGGCGGAAGCAAGCGCGTCAGGTCGCGCGTGCGGTAGCGAACGATGGGCAGTCCTTCCTTGGTCAGGGTCGTAAACACCAACTCACCCTCGCTACCGTCGGGAAGCACTTTGCCGGTGACCGGATCAATGATTTCGGGGTAGAAATGGTCTTCCCAGATCACGGGACCGTCCTGGGTATCGACGCATTCGCTAGCCACGCCGGGGCCCATGACCTCACTGAGTCCGTAAATGTCGACCGCCTTGAGACTGGTTTTGGACTCGAGCTCGTGGCGCATCGCCTCGGTCCACGGCTCGGCCCCGAAAATCCCGACGCGGAGCGAGCAGTCGCGCGCATCGTATCCTTGGCGTGCGAGCTCCTCGATGATCACCTGCATATAGCTCGGCGTGACCATGATGATATCGGGCTTGAAGTCTCGGATCAGCTGCACCTGCTTCTCGGTCTGCCCACCCGACATCGGCACCACGGTGCAGCCGAGGCGTTCGGCGCCGTAATGCGCGCCGAGACCGCCGGTGAACAGGCCGTAGCCGTAGGCGACATGGACGATGTCGCCGGGCGCGCCTCCGGCAGCGCGGATTGACCGAGCGACGAGATCGGCCCATGTGCTGATGTCGCGCTGGGTGTAGCCGACGACTGTGGGCTTGCCGGTGGTACCCGACGAGGCATGCACCCGCACGATCTGCTCGCGCGGCACGGCGAACATCCCGAAGGGGTAGTTGTCGCGCAGGTCGGCCTTGGTGGTAAACGGAAAACGCGCGAGATCCTCCAACGATTTGAGGTCGTCGGGATGGACCCCGTGGGCGTCGAAGGCGCGTCGGTAGTGCGGCACGTTGTCGTAGGTGTGACGCAGCGACCATTGAAGGCGCTGCAGTTGCAGCGCAGCGATGGCATCGCGACTGGCTGTCTCGATCGGGTCAAGCACTGCGCGGGTAGAGCTCAGCATGATTGTCTCCTCTTCTTGAAAAGTTAGAACGGACTCAGAATGGACCGTGGTTGTCGTGCTCGATCATCCGTTTGCCATCGAGCCGGTAAGAACGCCCGCAAACCCGCGCAGTGCATTCGCCGCGCTGGCTTGTGACGCAAACGTCGAACACGCCGGTGCGGCCGCCGGTCGCTTGCTCCTCACAAACGGCTTCGAGCACATCGCCCTCCCTCGCAGCGGCAATGAAGGAATGATCACGCCGAAGGCCACCTTGGCAGATGGAAAACCGTTGCGCATGTCCCGTGACACCGTCATGCGGACCCGTGCTGACCCCGGGCCGACATCGGCGATAGCCGTGGCGAGCGCTCGGGTTTGAGGCTCATGCGAGGACATGCGCCCGCCCAGGCGCTCGGCCCGTCGCTGCGCGCCTTCGTGGTCGTTCGGGACGACGGCGACTTGGGGCTTAAGCATTGAGGACGACTCCACTCCAGTATGCATGGAATAGCTTGGAAGCAATGCAATAACACGCACCGCTGTAGTCGCCGAACAAATCCCGCAGAACCTGAGACCCCTGCTCGCGCCGGCGGTCTGACCCCAAGCAAGCGATCCCCGCTGACAAGCACTTTTGAGTCGCATCGCAGCATCGATATCGGCACTGCGTACCGCTTTCCAGCTCGACAGAGTAGCCGCCGCGGTAATGAACAGGGTTCGCATGACCTCAAGACCCGCGACATTGGCGGGCTCAACGAGCCTCTCGCTCGACGGCTGCAGCATGGCCGTGAGCAAGGGCGAATCGCCTCTTGCAACAACCATGGCGGCCGTGCGCGGGCGCTCAAAAATACAGATGACCACGCGCCTGAGATGTTGCACCATCACAGCGATTGCGGTGACTGAAACCGACGAGGTGTTGCTCGATAACGGGAGGGCCTCTTCATTAACCAAGGCCTCGGCAATATCCTCGAGCACGATGGCACTGCCATGGCAAAGATCGGATCTCCGGCTAATTGAGCCGTCTAGATCGGCAGCAATGGCCGGCAGCGCACGCTCGGAAGCGGGGACCTGCAGGTGGCGCCGGCACGCAGCGTGCTCAACGTGGGCCGCGGCTTGAGGGAGACCGCTGCCTATGCTGCCGGCGCCCGGCACCCATACCCACGGCGGATTGCACATGCGTGATCCTTTTCAGCGGTTTGTGAAGCGCGGAGCGCGTTTTGACGTCGACGGGGCCAAGCCCCCAACATAGTTGGCGGCGAAACCCAACTCAAGCTGTGCGGCGGACTTGGCGTCCAGCACCTGCTCCAGGGACGATGCAGGGCCTTGGTCGAGCAACTGCCAACCGCGCGCCAAAGCCTTGGTCGCCAGCCCCAAGGCCCGCGCACACCCGGCTGCGCTGCGTCGGCGTCGAGCGCGCGCAAGGCGGCGGCGACAAGTACCGCAATCAAACAGTTGAGCGTGAGTGCCATCACGGCGCCTTGCTGGTCGATACGCAGATGCAATGCGTGGGTTCGGCTCATCTCAAGATGTAGGTGACTGAAATTGGGTTTATTTCGGCGCCACACGAGGGCAAGGTAATTTTTGACCAACCGGTCGGTCAATACTAAGCGCACTAAAATTCTTATGCAACCCAACGTGTGATCGGAACAAATCCGAGCGAGGCCTTTATGCCGTGTTACGCCATCGAGAATGTCATCCCCGGCGCTCATCAAGGATGGCGGCCACATGCGTCACACTTGCTCCACCGCCCACGCATAATCAACTCGTCCTGCATGGCGAGTCTGACGGGCCACTGGCAAGGTAGCCGCGGTAATTTGACGCAGTTTTGACATAGTGCACAAATCGTTGCTGACTGCGCGCCAAATACAAGCCAACCAACAGCCAACTAGGCCCGCCGCGGCTACCTCTCCTGAACCGGCGCCTGATTCGGGTACCGACCGGAACTCGGGGATCAACAACCCATCGCCCAGCAAACGTCATCGTCTGCCACACAATCTGAAATCAGGAGCGATCCGCAAGCTCCCGCCAGAGCAATCCGAAGCGCCCGGTGATTGTGCACCTCTCCCATCGCCGCCCTTAGCCCGTTTCCGGCGCAACCTGCCTTATCCATTTTTGCAAGGCATTCCCAACACGCGCCGCATCTTGCCGCTTGTGCCGAGTTTGGCGGGCGCGCCACCGTAGCAATGGATCTGCACGTTCTGCGCACCTTGCCTTCCCAGATAAGCTCCTAGCGCCGCCTTCGCCTGCGTTAACGCTGCCGCCGCCGCTTCGCCGAGCAGTCCAGTGTGCAATGCGACGTCGCGTGGCCCTCGCTGGACGACCTGGAAATCAAACAACCCGGCCTCCTCCTCAAGAACCGTCGCCACGGCTAGCGGTACGACTCTGACGGGCTGATCGCTGTCTCCGACGAGGTGTAATGTGTCGTCGCCCCGCCCCTGAATCTCAATAACGGGAAGACTCGATCCGCATGCACAAGAGCCTGAATGCAAGGTCACGCTGTCAGTGAGGTCGTAGCGAATCAGCGGTTGCACGTGGTTAGCCAGATTCGTCAGCAGAACCGATGCGCCCTGAGTTCCAGAGGGCACAGGCCGGCCATCTTCGTCGACGGACTCAACAATGGCCCAGTCGCTGTTGAGATGCAAAGCACCGTATCGACATTGCGAGGCCAAGGTCAAAAATTCCGAAGCTCCGTAACTGTTGACCACAGGGCACTTGAAAGCCTTCTCGATCAAAGCACGCATGTTTACCGTTAGCGTCTCGCCCCCAGTCCAAATTTCTTGAGGGGCAATGCTCAGCCGCCCCGCGTCACATTCCTCGGCCAACAGCACCGCAACGCTTGGGTAGGTCGCCACAACAGTTGGCTGGAAGTCGTCCAGCTCAGCAATCTGCTTATTCAGCGACTGCAAGATGGACACGCTACGCAGACGTGCCGCAAGCTGCGGATTGAGTCGACGAATCCGTTCAAAAGATACCGCGCTTGCGAAATGCCCCGAAGTGGCGCCCAAGAAGACGATGCGCTCACTCAGCCAAAAAGGATCGATCAGCCGCGCTCCCGGTCGAAGAGCTATGCGCCGCACCGCTTCCAGCGCGTCGTACACGGCCATCGCCGCTGCATCCTGAACATAAATTCCCGGCTCACCACCCCCGCTTCCCGAACTCTCCCAAACCGTATAACGCCCGAGGAAGGGCTCGGCAATGAGATCGCGCTCAGCGGTAAATTCGCGCAACTCCCTGATGCGAATCTCCCCATCCCCCACCCAGCGTTCAAAGCTGTGCATGAGCTCGGCCTTGGACACAATCGGCAGCTCTTCCAAGCGTACCGTGTCCGGATTTCTACCCCGAAGGATCCGCCGATAAAGTGGCGACCTCTGAGCCGACGCCCTCAGCAGCAGAGCCAACCGTCGAGCGCGCACTTCGGCCAAACGACGCGTCGGAAGGTATGTGCACCAGGCTACGTCGGCCGCAACAAAAGCAGAAAACCAGGGATCAATAGCGGGCAGCATGAATGGGTAGCGTCTGACGCGGCACGATTTTCGTTGCGGCTATCAGCACGTCGAGTCCGAATCACGAACCCGCCGGCCCGCTCCCGGAACCAAGGCGCAGCTCGCGGACTTCTCAAGAAAAGCAACGCGCTGGTCGTAGAGTATGGCAACGGGACTGGACTCCGCATAACGCTTGGCTGCCTTCTTTCGTTTTGTACTAGAGTTCCATCGAAACAGCTCGACCGGCGACAAAGTGCTGTGGGTACTCGCGATCGTGCGCAAAATCTGCTCCGCTGCAATGGTGACACAGCCACCGTTGCCGGTGCGAACGGTTTGTAGAAGACAACGCGAAGATAAATAGGTATCCATTTATGCCGACCATCGAACCGCTAACCGCTGAGCAGCTTTGCGCACGCTGTGACTCTTCTCAGTTTGCATTTGACACCACAGCCTCGCTTGATGCCAGGACTGAAGTGCTCGGCCAACAGCGCGCAGTTGATGCCATCGAACTGGCCATCGCGGTCAAGCAACCAGGCTACAACCTGTTTGTGTTGGGGGAGCCCGGAAGCGGGCGCCACAGCGTCGTGCGGCGGCTTCTGGATGCCAAGGCCGCCAGCACATCCGTGCTGAGCGACTGGTGCTACGTCAACAACTTTGCGGAGCCGAGTAAGCCCCGGCTCCTCAAGGTGCCAGCCGGCCGCGGTGACTTGCTCGCGCGCGATATGGAGCAATTTGTTGCAGAGCTGTCTAGAGCCATTCCGATGGCATTCGACAGTGACCAATATCAGGCGCGCATTGCGGCAATCAACGGCGCGTACAAGGAGAGGGAGGATGCTGCCTTACAAGACCTGGGCAAAAGCGCCGCCGCGGAGGGCATTGCCTTGGTTCGCACCCCACGAGGCTTCATCTTTGCACCGCTCAAAGCAGACGAAGAAGCCATGTCACCAGAGGAATTTGACAAGCTTCCCGATGAGCACAAGGAACGTATCGGCAAACTGATCGAAACTTATGGTGAGAGGCTTTCCCAGTTGATGCTCCAGCTGCCGCGTTGGCGCCGTGACGCTCAGGCGCAGATCAAGGACGCCAGTCGCGACACACTGGGCATTGCAGCAGGACATCTCATTGATGAACTCAAGGAGCGCTATGGCGATCTGGCCGAAGTGCTTGCCTTCCTCGATGAGGTAATGCGCGACGTCATTGAAGTTGGCGAACAGCTCCGTGAGCAGCCCAAAAATGACGATGGTCTCGCCACCCTGGTGATGACCAGTAACATTTCGCAGGCCCGCTACAAAGTCAACTCACTCGTTGCCAATACCAAAGCCAGCGTCGCACCGGTCATATTCGAAGACAACCCGATTCACCCCAATCTTGTGGGGCGCATTGACCAGATCGCACAGTTTGGCACCTTGGTGACTAACTTCACGCTAATCAAGCCCGGCGCCTTGCACCGGGCTAATGGCGGCTACCTTGTCCTCGATGCGCTCAAGGTGTTATCCCAGCCATACGCTTGGGAAGGACTCAAACGCGCATTGCGGTCCTCACAAGTACACATCGAGTCCGTCGGTCAGGCGCACGGACTGGTTGGGACCGTTCCATTGGAGCCGGAACCAATGCCGCTGAGCGTCAAGGTCGTGCTCATTGGGGAGCGGCGTGTTTACTACTTACTCAAGGCTGCTGATCCCGACTTTGCCGACTTGTTCAAGATTGCCGCAGATTTCGAGAACGATCTGGTACGCGACGCCCAAAACACGCATCTCTACGCTGAGTTTGTGGCCACCCTCGCGCGCGACGCCGGCCTTCGCCCATTCAATCGTGGTGCCGTTTCCCGCCTCGTGGAGCATAGCGCGCGTCTTTGCGGCGATGCGCAACGGCTGACTACAAACCGGAGGCAGATTGCCGATCTCCTTCAAGAGTCCGATCACTGCGCGGTGGCTGCATCGCACGCAGTTGTGCAACCCGAAGACGTCGAGGCGGCTCTCGAGGCCCAGATCCGCCGTGTCGACCGATTCCGCAGCCGTTTGCATGATGAAATCCTGCGCAACACCCTTCTCATCTCGGTGACCGGCGAGCGCGTTGGTCAGGTCAACGGACTATCTGTGATCGCGTTGGATGATTTCGAGTTCGCCCATCCGGTGCGCATCACTGCAACAGCTCGCATCGGGGAAGGTGGAATCATTGACATCGAACGCGAGGCAGAGCTCGGTGGCGCGATTCACTCCAAGGGCGTCATGATCCTGGCGTCTTTCCTTGGCGCCCGGTATTCCCGCGCGGTTCCGCTGTCGCTTTCCGCCAGCGTGGTATTCGAGCAATCCTATGGCCCCGTAGAAGGGGACAGTGCTTCTTTGGCCGAGTTGTGCGCCCTGATGTCCGACCTGGCCAACGTGCCCATCCAGCAGTCGTTGGCGGTCACCGGCTCCGTTAACCAATTCGGCGATGTGCAGGCAGTCGGTGCCGTGAATGAGAAGATTGAAGGATTTTTCGACATCTGTCGAGCTCGTGGCCTGACGGGCGAGCAGGGAGTGCTGATTCCATCAGCGAACGTCAAACACCTCATGCTTCGGCCAGACGTCGTGGCCGCCTGCGGCGAAGGAAAATTTCATGTGTATGCCGTGCATAACGTGGACGAAACCATCGAACTGTTAACGGGTATACCCGCAGGCGAGGCTGACGCGGATGGAATGGTCCCAGAGGGGACCGTCAATTTCCTGGTCGCCGCCGAGCTCAACGAGTTGTCGGCGATACGCCAAGCATTCACCACCCCAGCGCGACGGCGTGCCCAAAATCGCCGCAAAAGCGGGCAACCGCTCGCGGATGGGAAGGCTTAATTGCATTAAATTCCAGCTAAGTGGGCCTGTGGCGGCGTTGCGGTCAAGTTGCGGGGCTTCTAGCGATCTGCCTTTGGGCCTCATCACGTCATGCGGACCGGACGCACACCGCATAGCGCCAGGGTGGCGCTGTGTGCCCGAATCCATTCTGATTGTTCCGCCCAAGCCTTTTAGCGGCTAGGCCAGGTGCACCAGTCATTGCACGGTCGCCGAGCGGGCATTCGGCCCGCTGATGCAGTCCGATCGGACAGCATCCACGCCAAATCCCCAGCAACATTTGGTCAATCTTTCGTGCCAGCCAAGGCCAGCAAAGGCTCCATTGTTTGACTCCGGTCAACCCTGCTTCTGCTTCCTGTTCCGAGAATGCCAACTGCGGCATTTATACGCGCTATGACGACAATTTCACCATGAGCCTGTCAGGGATTTCCTTGCAGACGTGCATCGACGGATTGGGCACGCCGCGACCGCGACTGGAAGTTTCCGGCGGCGGACATCGCTCCCTCTCGATTTTTGGAGGTAGGGCAAATCGCTACGCCGGTGCAAGAAGTGCCCGCCTTCCGATATGCGCGCACCGTCGCCATCACCTCGTTCCGCAAGGTGGTACGCGCTGGCCTTTGCGCCCGACTCATGACCATCGAAAGACGCTTGCCTCGCTTTGAACCACGAAGGATGCTCGCATGTCCACGACCAACGCCACACTCTATCTCGCCCAAGCGTTCCATCATGGGGATCCCGAGCGCCACAGTTATGTTGTTTCCGTCGGGCACGAGGATCGCGTTGGAGAACTCGCTCTCGCCGAGCATGAGCGACGCGCTGGTGAATTCGGAATCGCGATTTATGAGGTCATTGTTGACTCCGATTTTCAGAAAGAGCCTCGCCTTGTGCGTTATCTCAGCTCAGTTATGGGGGAGCGCTGGATTCCAGATCCAACCCCAAATCCTGCGGTCCATACAACCGCCGGGTCCAATGCTCGGTTGCCTTAGGAACCTACGGCTGCCACGGCATCGGAGCCCACGAGCTTGGGAGAGTGAGGCGGGTGAATGGGTGGCTTCGTTCACCCCACAGCAGCCAATTGATTCAGAGGAAATGTGATGCGCGACACCTGCGAAAAGCCGTTGAATTGGCGTGCGGAAGGCACCCGCGCAATTGGCTTGGCACCCCGCTCGCTCGTTCATCGCATGGACGAGTCGGATTCTTGCACTCGATGTTTCCAAAGTCGAAGTTGCATTCAAGCAGGTTTGCTACAAAACGCGAAAGCGGACCGGCCGGTGGAACAAACAGCAGCCATCCGGCTTCGCAAGGGGCAGCGTCTTTTTGCGGCGGGCCGGCCGTTGGATCGCGTGTATGCAATCCGTACTGGATCCTTCAAATCCGTGATGCGGGCTCCTGACGGAAGGCAACAAATTCTGGGGTTTCATTTTTCCGGAGACATGATCGGCCTCGACGGGTACGCCGCTCAGGTCTACCTATGCGATGCCGTCGCTGTGGAAACAAGCGAAGCCTGCGAGATCGATGCGCGCGTCTTGGATGCCGCGGCAAGGGACTATCCAGCCGTGCAGAGAAGGATCCAAGCACTTGTCGCCGACAGCATGAGGCGCGCTCAGCAAAATCTACTGGTTCTTGGCAGCATGCAAGGCGCAGAACGTCTGGCTCATTTTTTGTTGGACTTGTCGGATCGCCATCGCGGGCTTGGGCTTTCTTCGCGTGAGTTTGCCTTGCACATGACGCGCAAGGACATTGGAAGCTATCTCGGTTTGTATTCAGAGACGGTCAGTCGACTCTTCGCGCGATTTGAAAATGCCGGGTTGATCCAAATGACCCGGCGGCATCAAGTGCAGATTGCCGATCGCACCGCCCTTTCCGCATTGCTTGGCCGCCCGTCCGTATCTCTGAGGATCGTCAAATCAAGTCCTCCTACAGCTGATTGACACGCACAAACGCGGTGCCATGCCGATCATTCTGTCGCATCGGCATCCCACTAAACGCCACCGTTGCGAACTTCACACCACAGCATCCCCCAACAGGATTCCCCAACATTCCAAAGGCGCTCTCCATGCCATCAAAAATGATTCCAATGCCCTCTGCTGAGGCCGAGACAACCGACAAAATGTTCGTCTTGGCAGCGGAGTTTTTCACCGCGCTAGCCACGCCGATTCGGCTCCGCATTTTGAGCACCATCTGCAATCAAGGTAAAAGCGTGAGCGCGATTGTTAAAGCTGTGGCATCCACACAGCCGAACGTCTCACAGCACCTCAAAATGTTGTACCTAGCTGGACTCGTGGCAAAGCATCGCATGGGCAACGAAGTGGTCTACCGCGTCCGCAGCGAGGAGGCCCTTCAGGTATGTCGCACGGTTTGCATGAGAATCGCGATCGACTTGGATGCACCTGATCGATTGGAGCTGGTGAATCGATTGACAAATTTTGCCCAAAGTCCTGTCGCATCCTGAGTGGACACAACATCCTCGAGTGTGCCTTGGCCTTCTACTTATTGCGCTGAGTTGCTGAGCGCGGTCTCCCGAATCGCAGTGGCTTATTTCTGAACATATGCCCGCGCATTCCCCTTCCTCGTCCGGCCCGACACGCAGTGTCGCCCAGGCAACGCCGTCCGGTCAGGAGGGGGTCAAGCGGGCGGTTTGCGCTTGTTGTTCC
>JAKBCY010000232.1 GCA_021807445.1 Pseudomonadota bacterium | reverse complement strand
GCGCCATCCACTCGGCGAACATCCACCCCAGGGCCGCAGCTGCGGTCGCGATTTGGGTTGCAGCCATGGCCATACCCGCACGGTCGCTTGCAGCCGCGGCCGAGCCGGCGTTGAAGCCAAACCAGCCCACCCACAGAAGCGATGCACCAATCATGGTCAGCACAAGGTTGTGCGGAGGCATCGGTTCCTTGCCGTAACCGACGCGCTTGCCCATGACGAGGGCTGCCATAAGACCCGCCACACCGGCGTTGATATGCACGACCGTGCCGCCCGCATAGTCAAGCACGCCGTCACCGCCAAGCCAACCGCCTGGGCCCCAAACCATGTGGGCAATGGGCGCATACACCGCAAGCAACCACAGCCCCATGAACCACAGCAGCGCCGAGAATTTCATGCGGTCTGCGAACGAACCCACGATGAGCGCCGGCGTGATGATGGCGAAGGTCATCTGGAAGGTCATGTACGTGGTTTCGGGGATGGTGGGTGCCAGCGCATTGGCGCTATCGAGTCCCATGCCTGAGAGAAAGAACCGACTCAACCCTCCGATGAAGCCGGAGCCCTGGGTGAATGCCAGGCTATAGCCGACGATCATCCAAAGCACCGTGACCAGCGCCGTGATTGCGAAGCTCTGCATGAGGGTGGCGAGCACATTCTTCTTGCGCACCATGCCGCCATAGAAGAGCGCAAGCCCAGGAATGGTCATCATCAGCACCAGGGCGGTGGACGTGAGCATCCACGCGTTGTCGCCGGAATTGATGAATGCTGCCGGGTTGGGAGCGGCGGCGGCCGGAGCGGCCGCAGGTGCCGGTGCAGCCGGCGCGGTCGCTGCTGCCGGGGCAGGCGCCGCCGGCGCTGCGGAGGCAGGGGCGCTGGCGGTCTGCGCCCATGCCGGGGCTGTGCTGGCCAACGTCACCAGGCTCAGCGCAATCATTGCGAGAAACTTTTTCATGTCCTTGACCTTTCTTGGAGGGCGGGGATCAGAGTGCATCGCCACCGGTCTCGCCGGTGCGAATGCGAACGACCTGTTCAATGTCCGAGACGAAGATCTTGCCGTCGCCGATCTTGCCGGTGCGAGCCGAGGTCTCGATTGCCTCAATGGTGCGCTCGACGAGCGTATCGGGGACGGCAGCCTCAATCTTGACTTTGGGCAGGAAATCGACCACGTATTCCGCGCCCCGGTACAACTCGGTGTGTCCCTTTTGCCGTCCAAAGCCTTTGACTTCGGTGACAGTGATGCCGGTCACCCCGATACCGGACAAGGCTTCACGGACCTCGTCGAGTTTGAACGGCTTGATGACTGCCATGATCATTTTCATGGGTTTCTCCTTCCTGATGAGAGTTGGCGTATGTTCAGAATGAATAGACGGCCTGCAACGCGAACGAGGTCTGGTTGTTGACCGCTACGCCGTCTTTCGAGAAATAGGGTTGGTCGGATCGGTCTTGGCGCACTTCGCCTGAGAGCCTCAGGTTCTTCACAGGCATATAGTTGGCGGCCAACGTCAGTTCTTTGAGTTTGTTGCCGGCGATGGCGGTAATCAGCCCATCCTTGTCATCAATATATTCACCACGAGCCGAGAGCATCCACTGGCCGGTGAGCGCGTAGTTGGCATACAGCGCCACGCCATTGGCTTTGCCCTTGCCCCCACCGGTCGCAGCTCCATCCTTGGACAGAATGTCGACATTGCCGACGAAGCTCAGAGCATCGGTGGCATTGATGGTGCCCACCAAGTCAAGCAGTTGCAGGGTGCCGGTCGGGAACCCGCCATACAGTGGCGACTGACCCGAGTAAAACGCGGCCGAATACGAGAACAACTTGTTGGGGGTTCCGGACGCACCCAGCTCAAGCGTCTTCGCGGTGCCTGCAGGAGAACTCGTGAAGTTCCAGCCATTGTTGACCCCGGCGTCCACGGTCAGCGCCGGATCAACTGTATAGCTAGCCCGCAAGCCGGTGTGGCCAACAGGCTCCATGTTCCAGAACAGCAGCGAGCGCGAGATTTCGTTGTCATTCAGCGGATCCACGACTTCGGCCCCCGCCAACGTGGAGAATTTGCCAGCCATCACCGTCACCGGTCCTGTGGCGTATTGAACGAAGGCATTATTCAAGTCAAACTGGCTGGCGGTCGAATTGAAGGGCCATGTTTCACCCTGACGCAGGATCCTTGCGTCCGATCCGCCAATGACCGTTACTTGCGCGCCAGCCCCCGAACTGGGCAGGTACGCAATCGTGGCCGCAGCCTGATTGAGCTTGAATCCGTTCTGACTCGTGTCAAAGGCACGCAGCGCCGGGACGGTATCAAAGTGGGTGTAGCTCGACGCCACGTACCCCGTGACGCTCAAACCAGGCGTGGCAGCAAGCACTGCGCCCAGCCCCGGGGTGGCAGGCGCCGCCGGAGCCGTTTGGGCGCAAACAATTCCGGCGTAGCCGTACGCGACGGCGAGGCAAGCGGCAAGGACAATCTTCTTCATCAAGGTTCTCCCGAAACGTTGCAATAGACAGGTTGGTGGGCAGGGCGTTGCTTTGCCCTAACCTTCCTCTGCAGCTTTCGTGCCAGGCGTGGTTTGGTCGCCTGAAATGCAGTTTTGGCCGCTTCGGCCGCGATCCGCGCTCCCTGTCGGTGCAAAACGCTCCTTTGCGGTGCGCCTCACCTCCACCCATGCTCAGTCATGGTGTGCTGGCGGGCCCGTGCGCCACCGTTGTGCACGCAAGGCGACGCCGGGCGCCAGAGCCAGTGCCCATTCACGGGGCAAGACAAGCTGCCACCATCACCGGGCTTTTGCAGACGTGCGTCCATCGGTTTGAAGCAAATGCCGCTGCCATTGACGAGCGCCAAGCCGATTGCAGCCACAATAGAGGTCTTGGCACTGGCCTCCCGGACACGCACGATGAAAACCCCCACCCCGAATTCGCCCAAGGACTTCTTGCGCCGCGCCGCCGCGGCGCTGGAGCAATCTCCGCTGAAAGATGTGCAACGCAACGCGCGTGCACTGGCGCTGTCCGCGGCAGGCAAGCTGGACTTGGTCACGCGCGAAGAGTTCGACGCGCTCCAGGCCATGCTCACGGCGTCAAGCCAGCGAATCGCGCAATTGGAAGCTCAGGTCGCGGCCCTTGAGGCGCAGCTGGCTGCCACATCCGACAAAACCGCCGCCAGCTGACTGGGGCGCGTGGGAGATCCATCAAGCGGATGAGCCAAGAGGGCCAGGCTGCTCAAGGGCTGCGGAGGTTTGGGCAAACGCGGTCGCTGTGCATGGGCATCCCCAGCACCATGAGGCGCTACCGTATGGACCTTGGCGCACCAGGCGATGCCCACACCCCCAGGCGATTGCGCAACGCAGCGTGGATCCGGTCTTCGCGGGCGCACACCTCAAGCGCTGGCGCCGAAGTTGGAAATCCCCGCGGCAACCGCGCAACCGGTTGAGCAGCGGGGACGTTCAGCGGAACCTGAGGGCGCGGTTGACACGGGGCGCGAATGCGGTCGTGCGTGCGACGGCCCTGTCCAGTCTTGGCGCCACGTTTCTGCCCCCAGCGCAAGCCTTGGCGTGCAGACCCATGCCGAATGCAGGCGCGACCAACGTCCGGAAAACAAAAAACGCAGGGCTCGCCGTCCTCGAGCGCGGATCACGCCGCGAGCGCATGGGCTTGCGAGGGCGCAGCCCCGCTCAGCGGATCTCGCTGAGCGGGCGCGGGCCGCGCGATCCGACGCCTCACGGCAGCGGATTCAGGCCTCCATTGGCACCAAACTGCACGCGCTGGCCCACGGGAGGGGCAACGCCCACGGTCGCGGTGCGAACTTGACCATCATCCATGCGGACCTGCACCTGGTACACGGTCTTGGCGTTCACGCGCTTTTGCACCTCGTTCCCTGCCAAACCGCCACCGACGGCGCCGATCACCGTGGCCGCAGTACGCCCGTTGCCACCCCCGACCTGGTTACCAAGCAGACCGCCGACCAGACCGCCCACCACCGCGCCGACGCCATTGGCTTGACCTGGTTCCTGCACCGGCGTCACGGAAACCACCGTGCCGCAGGTACTGCAAACTTGCGGTGGCTGAACTGGCGCTTGCTGGGCCGGAAATGTCTGCGGCGCATAGGCGCCATTGGTGGAGCCGGTCCTGGCGACGGGCCGCTCAACGCGCTCGCCGCCCGATTCCTGACCATTCAC
>JAKBCY010000231.1 GCA_021807445.1 Pseudomonadota bacterium | reverse complement strand
GGGTGGCGCCAAATCCGGGGCATGGCGTGCTCATGATTATCGCTATGACAATCGTGAGCCACGCATCTGGCTCGAACAAAAGCCAGACCTGCGGCAAAGGCGCGCGAGTGCGGCGCTGTCCAGTTCATTCGAGTTCTAACCATTGATCTTCGCGCATGCAAATCGGATTGCGATCAATGGATTGCGGATGGCGTGGGCCAGCCTACGTAGCGTCTACCGCTGGCTTTACGTGACCGGTCATGCCAGCATGCGGTCGTTGGTGTGGAGCATCGCGTTGGTTATCAATCTCGCACTGTTTTTTTCCCCGTTCTATGGTTGAGTCCGCAGCAGTTGCAGGTCCCACACAAGGGCCACTGGCCGGTGTGCGCATCGTTGAGCTGGGCAGCCTTATCGCCGGGCCCTTTGCCACGCGTATCCTGGCAGAATTTGGTGCAGACGTGATCAAGATCGAGCCGCCGGCGAGCGGATCAAGCCCAGGTGGCGATCCTCTGCGCACTTGGCGCCAACTGCACCAAGGCACGTCGTTGTGGTGGAGCGCGCAGGCGCGAAACAAGCGCTGCATCAGCCTTGACCTCAAGGATCCGCGAGGGTGCGACATCGTTTCCCGTCTGGTGCAGCGGGCCGATGTTGTGGTCGAGAACATGCGCCCTGGGGCGCTGGAAAAGCTGGGCCTAGGCTGGGACGATTTGCGGGCCATCAACCCCAGCCTCGTGATGGTACGGATCTCGGGCTTTGGCCAGACGGGGCCCATGTCCAATCAGCCGGGCTTCGGCGCAATTGCGGAAGCTATGGGCGGGATGCGGTATGTAACTGGAGACCCGGACCGCCCGCCGATGCGAGCCAATCTGTCGCTGGGCGATTCGATCGCCGCCCTGCATGCGGTCATTGGCGCGCTCATGGGGTTGCGGCACCGTGATGCCACTGGCGGTCGTCACACAAAGAGCACGGGCGGAGTTGGCCAAGTCGTGGACGTGGCTTTGACCGAGAGCGTGTTCAACATGATGGAAAGCACGCTCATGGAGTACAGCGTCGCCGGCATCGTGCGCGAGCGCACGGGAACAACTATCCCGGGCATCGTGCCGTCGAATGTGTACCGGAGCAAAGGTGGCGAATGGGTGCAGATCTCAGGCAATGGCGATGCCATTTTCAAGCGCTTGATGCGCGCCATCGGCAGACCCGAGATGGCCGAAGACGTGACTTTGGCTAACAACCCGGGGCGAATGCAACACGCAGCGGCGATTGATGCCGCAATCCAGAGCTGGGCAGGCCTGCATGACGCCGAGGCCATCGTGCAGGCCATGCGCGGGGCAGATGTGCCGAGCAGCCGTATTTACAGCATTGCTGATATCGCAGCTGACCCGCAGTTCCAATCGCGCGGCATGTTCGAGAAACACCGTCTCGCTGACGGCAAGTTTGTGGATATTCCCGCTCCTGCGCCGCGCCTGTCCGCGACACCTGGTGCCACCCGTTGGCTTGGTCCCGAGCTCGGAGCACACAACGATGAAGTGCTCGCTGAGTTGGGGTTGGACAGCGCACAAATTGCGGCGCTGCGCGAAGCCGGTGTGATTTGAACGAGCGCCGGCTTGGTGCCGGTGGGTGATGGTGCGTGCACATCCTGGCGCAAATCCTGCTGTCCGAGGCGAGTGCCAAGGCACGCCTGAACGAGCCTTGGGGCATGTCTCCTAGCGTTTCACAGCGCGATAGCCGATGTCTTGCCGGAATTGCATTCCGTCAAATGCGAGCTGTCTTACCCCTGCATAGGCGCGGGCTTGCGCCATGCGCACCGAATCGCCGAGAGCGGTGACCGCCAATACGCGCCCGCCGCTGGTGCGAAGCACACCGTGGTCGAGAATGGTCCCCGCGTGGAAGACACGGAGGTCGTCTTCCGGCTTTGGAATGCTGGTGATAGGGTCTCCCAATCTTGGCGCTTCGGGGTAGCCGCTGGCGGCTACAACAACCGCCAACGCGGTGCGCCTGTCCCACTGCAATTCCATCTTGTCGAGCCTCCCGTCAATGGCGGCATCAAGCACGGAGACGAGGTCGCTTTTCAGGCGCATCAGGATGGGTTGAGCTTCAGGATCACCCAGTCGGCAGTTGAATTCCAAGGTCTTGGCCCGACCTTGCGCGTCAATCATCAACCCCGCATAGAGAAAGCCTGAATACGGGTGGCCTTCAGCAGCCATACCCTGTACTGTAGGCAGGATGATCTCACGCATCACGCGTGCATGCACCTCCGGCGTTACCACCGGCGCCGGGGAGTATGCGCCCATACCGCCCGTGTTGGGTCCCAAGTCGCCATCTTTCAGGCGTTTGTGATCCTGGCTCGAAGCGAGAGGGACGACATTGCACCCGTCCACCAACACTATGAAGCTGGCTTCCTCGCCTTCGAGGAAATCTTCGATCACGACACGTGCGCCACTCTCGCCATGCTGGATGCCATAAGCATTGCGCTCGAGCATGTCAGTTACTGCTGCGTGAGCTTCGTCCCGCGTTTGCGCGACGACGACGCCCTTGCCTGCCGCAAGGCCGTCCGCCTTGACAACCAGTGGTTCGCCTCGCTCGTCAATGTAGGCATGAGCCTGGAGAGCGTCGCTAAAGGTTCGATGGCCCGCTGTTGGAATGGCGTGGCGCTGCATGAAAGCCTTGGCGAAGGCCTTGGAGCTCTCGAGCTGCGCTGCGCCTTGTGTGGGGCCGAAAATGCGAAGGCGGCGCATTCGAAAATGGTCCACGATTCCAGCCGCCAGCGGCGCTTCGGGGCCGACCACCGTCAGATGAATGTCTTCGGCGACACAGAAATCGGCCAGCTGGGCCATATCGGTGAGGGGCAGGTTTTCGACCCTTGTTTCCCGCGCCGTGCCACCATTTCCAGGGGCGACAAACACCTTTTTCACGCGCGGAGACTGTGCGAGTTTCCAGGCTAGGGCGTGCTCACGCCCGCCGGACCCGATGACCAGGATTTTCATGGTTGTTCTGGGTTGCAAGGTGGAATCAAGGAAGGATGGCGTTGTGATCCACTCGCTGCACGTCGTCCAGATCCTCGAGCGCGTCCACGAGCTTATGCATGCGCTCAGCATCATCGCCCGTGAGTTCCACCTCCACGCTCGGCTTCATGCCGAGCTCAGCCAGCTCTGGTTTCAGCGCCGCCGCCTCGAAGGCCTTGCGCACGGCCTCGAAATCGCCTGGCTCGCAAATCACTTCAACGGATCCGTCGTCAAGTACGTTGACGTCCTCGGCGCCGGCATCCAGAGCAGCCTCCATCACCGCGTCCTCGTTCGTGCCTGGCGCGAAAAGGAACTGACCACAATGCTTGAACTGGAAAGCGACGGAGCCCTCCGTGCCCAGATTGCCGCCGAGCTTCGATAGCGTATGGCGCACCTCAGCCACAGTGCGCACGCGGTTGTCGGTCATGCAGTCGATGATGAGAGCGGCGCCCCCAGGCCCATACCCCTCATAGCGGATCTCTTCGTAGTGCGCACCGTCGAGGTTGCCTGTGCCCCGGTCAATCGCCCGTTTGAGGTTATCGGCCGGCATGTTGGCTTCGCGAGCCTTGTCCAATGCCATGCGCAGGCGCGGATTAGCGGCCGGATCGCCCCCGCCGAGTTTGGCGGCAACGGTCACTTCGCGGATGATCTTCGTCCACACCTTGCCGCGCTTTTCGTCTTGGCGGCCTTTGCGGTGTTGGATATTGGCCCATTTGGAATGGCCAGCCATAGATGTTCTCTCCCGGCGCAGAAGCGCCTAACAATTTTGTGGAACCCCCAGAAGACTGCAATCGAGGCACCTTCCCGAAAAAGGTGAGTCGAGCCTGGGGCGGCTCCACAGTTGATTTTTACTGGGTTGTTAGATCAAGCCGTCCAAGGGATTTGAGTCTTAATGGCCATTTTACGGCCCTCAAGCGGGAGACCCAGCGCATGGCCGGGCCCATACGTATTGCCCGGACCGGACCGGGCAAAGCCAATTGCCGCAGCGCCTGGCGAACGCCGTGGCCTTATCACCGAATCCCCAGGCAGCGGTAGGACCGTGAGCTAGCAGGGTCTGGCCGAGGCGGTTTCTCGTGTTGACACGCTAGTGTTCGTGGCCGACGAGGTTCAAGCAATCGCAATGCAAAAGTGGGGTGCGGAGTTGGTGCCACCCTGGCATGCGCAGAGATCGCAAACGTATGCCTTCGCGGACACCTGGAACA
>JAKBCY010000230.1 GCA_021807445.1 Pseudomonadota bacterium | reverse complement strand
GGACAAGAAGGTCCACCTGCAGTACACCACCACCAGCCCCAAACTGCACAAGGTGCTCGGCGTGGATACGCCGGTCTTCGACTGAACGACCGGCCGATGCCACGGCGCTGAATGACTCGGCGCCGGTGGGCGCTCGCAAACGGTGTGGGGCCGTCAGCGAGGCGTGGGCTTGCCGATTGGCGACGCCCTTCTTAGACGACGATTGGCGTGGCTCCGCCGTCCAAGGTCAGCACGGCGCCGTTGACATAACTTGCTCGTTGCGAAGCGAGAAAAGCCACCACATCGGCCACCTCCTCGGGTTCAGCCACACGCCCCATTGGCAGGGCACCCACGCGCTGGCTGAGGATGTCCTCGATGGCCTTGCCCGTTAATCGTGCCTCAGCCGCCAGCCCCTCCTGCATGCGGCTCGTGGCGGTAATGCCGGGATTCACGGCGATCACGCGCACGCCCTTGGCGGCATAGGCGTTCGCGAGCCCCGCGCTGGCCAACATGAGCGCCGCATTTGCCGCGCCACCCGGCAGGTGGACCGGGGAGGCCACCTTGCCGCCGGTGCCAACGATGTTCACGATGACGCCGCCACCGTTTTGCACCATGCATGGAAGCACGGCGTCGATGGCGTGGATGTAAGGGAAAAATTTCGCGTCCATGGCTGCATGCCAGTGTTGCGCTGTGAGTTCGGCAGGTGGAGTGCGCCGCGCGGCGCCAGCCGAATTGACCAGCACGCCGATCGGGCCGAGTTCATCGATGACCTGACGCACCAGGCTTGATGCCTGCATGGGGTTACCCAGATCAGCCCCGACGGCCAGCACTTGCGCGCCGGCGCTTTGCAGCGATTGTGTTGCCTGCTGCAAATGCTCAGGGTTGCGCGATGCAATGGCGACACGCGCGCCTTCGCTTGAGAAGCGACGCGCGCACGCCAAGCCTATGCCTTTGCTTCCTCCGGTGATCAGGACCACCGTACCCTTCAAGCCAAGATCCATCGCCGATCCTCCGTCGCCTATGACTATGGGGCAATTTTGCGTCCAATGCATGGAAGATGCATTGCGCGGGGCGTTACCGCCTCAGGAGCACGGAGGTTATCAGCCGTCTTCGCGTAAAGGCCGGCGTGGTCTACCAGGGCGGGTTGAGGAGAACGCCGCGGTTTACTTGCCGGATGTCGGTGAGGCCACAAAAAGCCATGGTCAGGTCGAGCTCGTTACGGATGATCTCGAGGCATTTCGTCACACCGGCCTCGCCCATCGCTCCAAGGCCGTACAGGAACGGGCGCCCAATCAACGTGCCCTTGGCACCGAGTGCCACAGCCTTGAGCACGTCTTGACCGGATCGAATGCCTCCGTCCATCCAGACCTCGATGCGCGAACCCACAGCATCGACGATCGGCGGCAGTGCAGAGATCGAGCTGGGTGCCCCGTCAAGTTGGCGTCCGCCATGATTGGAGACGATGAGTGCGTCCGCCCCGGAGTCGGCAGCAAGCCTGGCGTCCTCGGCATCCATGATGCCCTTGAGGATCAGTTTGCCGCCCCACCGTTTCTTGATCCATTCAACGTCGCCCCAGTTCAGACGAGGGTCAAACTGCTGGCTGGTCCACGCCGACAGCGAGCCCATGTTCGCCACACCTTTGACGTGTCCCACAATATTGCCGAAGTGTCGCCTGCGCGTGCCCAGCATGCCCAAGCCCCAGCGCGGCTTCGTCGCCAAGTTCAGCATATTGGCCAGTGTTGGCTTCGGTGGTGCGGACAGGCCGTTTTTCAGATCCTTGTGGCGTTGCCCAAGAATCTGCAGATCCAGCGTCAGCATCAGCGCCGAGCACCGCGCAGCCCGGGCGCGCTCGATCAGGCGTTCGATGAAATCCCGGT
This sequence comes from Pseudomonadota bacterium, assembly GCA_021807445.1. Classification (GTDB taxonomy): domain Bacteria; phylum Pseudomonadota; class Gammaproteobacteria; order Burkholderiales; family Burkholderiaceae_C; genus Thiomonas_A. The sequence goes on along the minus strand of JAKBCY010000230.1, from coordinate 2,327 downwards.
CGCGCATGACATACAGCTGGAACCAGAACGGGGCCTTGGTATGGGCCGCCACGTCCTCAATGGAGCAGATGCTCATCGTGGACAGCGTGAAGGGCACCCCGAGTTTTTCCGCGGCACGCGCTGCAAGGATTTCCCCGTCAGCGTGCTGCATGCCAGTCAGGCCGGTGGGGGCCAGCGCCACTGGCATGGCCACGTCCTCGCCGATCATTTTCGTGCGCAGTGAGCGGTTATCGATGTTCACCGCCACGCGCTGTCGCAGCTTGAGCTTGCCGAACTCCTCTTGGTTTGCACGGTAGGTGGATTCGGTCCATGAACCCGAGTCGGCATAGTCGTAAAACATTCTTGGGACCCGTTTCTTGGCCAGAATGCGCAAATCCTCGATATTGGTAATGACCGCCATGACTGTCTCCGATGGGCACGCCGACGAGCGTGCCCCTTAGCATATTGAGCCGCGTGTTCCCGGTCTATTTGGCCGCCAACGCGGGGATCATCCAGGTGAGCCAGTGTTGCTGCACGATCACGAGGATCCCGAGCAGCACGGTAAGGACCACGCTGTGCCAGAAAGTACGCGCGAAGACAACACCCTCCTGGCCTTTGAGGTCCGTGGTGGACACGCCGGTGGCGATGTTTTGCGGAGAGATCATCTTGCCCATGACCCCGCCCGAGGAGTTGGTGGCGGCCATGAGCACCGGGCTCAGGTTCAGCTGATGGGCAGCCACCACCTGCAGGTTGCCAAACAAGGCGTTGCCCGAAGTGTCGCTACCGGAGAGGAACACGGCGATCCATCCGAGGAAAGCAGAGACCAGTGGGAAGAGGGCGCCGGTGGAGGCTACTCCCATCCCCAGCGTGTAGCTCATACCCGAGTAGTTCAGCAGGAATGCGAGTCCCACAATCATCATCACGGTGGCAATGGCGATGCGCGTCTGCACCCAGGTGCGACTGACGCAACCGAAGAATGCGCCGATCCCGGTACCCGTCCATGCCGCGACCACGATGGCCGAAAGCAGGATCGCGGTGCCCGTGCCCATAGGCTGGAAGTCCCACAGCGCGACGTACGGTTTTTTGTACAGCGTAATGAAGACGGCCTTATTCAACCCCGGCCATAGCACCTTGGTGTCCCCGATCGCGAACACTTTCAGATTGATCCACGCGATCACGATGACGGACACGACCACCCACGGCATCCAGCCTCCATAGCCCACTCGCGCTGTGCCCTTTGCCGCGGCCTGCGTGCGCACCACGGCAAAGGCCGGATCCGGCTCGGGTTTCCACGTTTTGAGAAAAATCACCGTGACAATGAGCGACACCAGCGAGGCCAGCACATCGGTGAGTTGGTAGCTGATGAAATTGGAGGTGGCAAACTGTGTCAGCGCAAAGCTTCCGCCCGAGACCACGAGCGCCGGCCACAGCTTGCCGATGGATTTCAGCCCTCCGTACATGCCCACGACGTAAAACGGAAGCAGGAACGCGAAAAAAGGCAACTGCCGGCCTACCATGGCCCCCAGCGTTTCCGGGGGCATGCTGGTGACCGCCCCCAGCACCGTAATCGGCACCCCGAGTGCGCCAAATGCGACCGGCGCCGTATTGAAAATCAGTGTGTACGTCAGCGCCTCCAGTGCCGGGAAACCTAGCCCGATCAACAATGCGCTGGTGATCGCGACAGGCGTGCCAAATCCGGCGATACCCTCAAGCAAACACCCAAACGAAAACGCCACAACCAGCAGCACGAGGCGACGGTCGTCTGGCAAATGATCCAGCATCCACTGTCGGAACTGCTCGAAGCGTCCTGCTTTCACTGCCACGTTGTACAGCAGCAGGGCGTTGAACACGATCCACATCACAGGCACCAACGCCAGGGCCATGCCTGCACCCACTGCATTGAAGGCCAGCCCCGCCGGCATACCCCACACCCCCACTGCAATCAACAGCCCCGTGATGAGCCCGACCAGCGACGCCTGCCAGGCTGGGCGCCGCAAGACGCCGAGCATGATCAAAGCGACCGCAATGGGCACACCGGCCACCAAAAACGACAGCAGCAGAGAACCGCCCACGGGCGTTAACGGCTGCACATACTCAATCCCCGCAGGCAGGGCGCTCGGCGTCATCATCAGGTCTCCTTTTCGATGCATGGTTGGGAAGGGCTTGCGCTCTCGTGCCCGAATCCACGCGCGAACTTGCGCTGGAAGGGCTTGGCGCCACCTCGACTCGAGGTTTTGTATGGCCATTGAACTTCTTTGTGGTCAATTGGTCAGACCACAAAGCGCGATTAGAGATGAACTCGGTTTTTCAGTCAAGGGGATTGACCCATGGCGTAGATCGGACATGAT
>JAKBCY010000028.1 GCA_021807445.1 Pseudomonadota bacterium | reverse complement strand
CCGCCAGCATATTCTCGACGGATTGGCCGCCGGCGCTGAACTGAGCATCCAACTCAACCTGCACCTCAGCAAGGACCAGGCCAGCGGCTACACGCTGTATGCCTTTTACCCCTGATCGCGCGGCTGGCCGCGTCGTTCAAACCCGCGCGAGGTCATCCAGAGCGCCCATGTAGGCTGGTGTGCGCACGAGGACGTCCCATGGCAGCGGTGCGCGCGTAGCCAGCAAGGCCAGTCGCCGTTGTGCGCTGTCCGGGTCAGGACGCCAAGCCCCCGAGATGACGGCCTGTTCCAACCCATGCAGCACGGCATCGATTGCCGCGCCCTCGTCAACCATGCTTTGGTTGCACAGCATAACCAGGTCGCACCCAGCCTGCAGGGCCATAAGGGCGGCGGAGGTATCGTTCCCGGCCTGCGCACGGGCGGCCTGCATACTGAGGTCGTCGCTGACAATCGCACCGGTGAAGCCGAGCTCACACCTGAGGATTTCCTGCAGCCATCGGGCGCTAAACCCGGCTGGCAGGTCGTCCACCTTGGGGTAGACAACATGAGCGGGCATGACTGCCTGCAGTCCATGGCGCAGCCAGCCGTAGGGAGCCGCGTCGTGTCGCAAGATGGTCCGCAGCCCACGGATATCGCGCGGGGTGTCCACATGCGAATCCGCCCCAGCCCAGCCATGGCCCGGAAAATGCTTGGCGCAATGTGCGAGACCCGCGCGCTGCATACCACCGATGAGACTTTGCGCAAGCAAGCCCGTGACGCGCGGATCGGCGTGCAAGGCACGGGTGGCCATGACTCCGGATCGTCCCCAATCCAGATCGAGCACCGGCGCGAAGCTCAGGTCCACACCACAAGCGCGCAACTCCATGCCCATGACATATCCGCAAGCCGCCGCGCTCTGCACCGCTCCCATGGGATCCTGCATCCACAGCCGACCAAGCGCATCCATGGCCGGCAATGGCGTGAAGCCTCCCTCGCGGAAGCGCTGCACGCGCCCGCCTTCGTGATCCACACTCACCAACAAGTCTGGTCGCACCGACTTGATGGCGGCAACGAGCGCGACAAGTTGCTGGCGCGACTCCCAGTTGCGTGTGAACAAAATCACGCCGCCAACCTGTGAACTCTTCAGGCGGCGCCGGTCCCGCGGGGTAAGCGAAGTGCTAGCGACATCGATGATCAAGGAAGCGTGGAGCATGGTGCGCGACGTGTGGATGGCGAAGACGGTTCGAGTTATGCGTGCTCAGCTGCGATCGCAAGTCTCGGCCACCACAAATGCGGTTGCCGAGTCCGTCTCGTCCGATACCGAGACATGAAAGCGCAGCCGCCGCTTGGCGCACCAATGCGCCAACTCGCCTTGAAGGACGATGATGGGAGCACCGCTTGCACCATTGAGGATCTGGCAGGCGCGCCAAGTCATGGGCATGTGGATACCCAATCGGATGGCCTTGGAAAAGGCTTCCTTGGCCGCGAAGCGAGTGGCAAGGTAGCGTTCGCCGCGCGCTGGGGCCCGCGACTGACGCGCCGCAAAGATTTCTAGTTCGTCGCCACCCAAAATGCGCTCGGCGAAGCGCTCGCCATGCCGCTGCCAAGCGCTGCGAATACGATTGACGTCGCAGATATCGGTGCCAATACCGTAAATCCCGCTCATGGGGATGGAGCAGGAACCTGTTTCGGCCAGGCGCGAGCGATCACGGCCTTGAAGTCGCGTACCGAGCGTTCCATGCCCACAGCCAAGGCATGGCCGACCAAGGCATGACCGATATGCAACTCCTGCACCGATGGTTGTGCAGCAATCCAAGGGGTGCTGGCCAGCGTCAAGCCGTGGCCGGCGTTGGTCTGCAGCCCGAGCGAGCGAGCTAACGCGAGCCCGTCCTGGATGCGGGTCCGCTCGGACTCAACTTTCGCGGTGTCGCCCGCGTCAAAGGCGTTAGCGTACGCACCGGTATGCAGCTCCACGCAAGGCGCGCCAGCTTGCGCTGCAGCCTCGATCTGCATCCGGCTTGCCTCGATGAACAACGATACGCGGCAGCCAACCGCAGCGAGCCTGGTACAGGCGTCCTGCACGCGTGCAAGCTGACCCGCCACGTCCAGCCCGCCCTCGGTGGTGATCTCCTGCCGTCGCTCGGGCACGAGGCAAACATTCTGCGGCCGGACCAGCGCAATGATGCCCAGCATCTCCTCGGTCACTGCCGACTCAAAATTCAACGGCACCGCAATCTCGGCCTTGATACGCTGCACGTCGGCGTCACGGATGTGGCGCCGGTCTTCGCGCAGGTGAAAGGTGATGATGTCAGCCCCGCCATCGACGGCCAACTGCGCCAAGCGCACCGGCTCGGGAAAGTCACCACCCCGTGCATTGCGCAACGTAGCTACATGATCGATATTCACTCCCAGCAAGGGCATGGAGTTGGAGACGAGGGGGTTCATAGCTTGTGCAAGTCAATCAACAACTGACGCGTACGCAGGGGTTGTGCGCCAAGATGATAGTGAAGCAGCTCGCGCATCAGGCCTTTGGCTGCGCGAGCTGCACCGGGTTGTGCCCAATCACCCGCCTCAATGGCCAAGAGTTGCGCGCCCGGGTAGATGCCGACATCCCCATGAGTCTGCCCCGCCGACAAGGGCAACACACCGAGTTGCGGATCCACCGCATAGGACGTTCCGCCCTGCACGCGCGCCTCCGTTTGACTCTCACGGTCCAGCGGCGGCAGATGGCCAAGTTCGCGCAAAAGAGTCATCTCGAAGCGCCGCAGTAGTGGCTCGACCCCCGATGTCAGCGCATGCGCGTCCGCCCCCAATTGGGTCACTGCTTGGTCATACGCATCGAAGAGCGCCTCGTGCGCGTCTTCCCGTGCCAACAGGCGCACCAGCAACTCGTTGAAGTAAAAGCCGCAGAGAAGTGATAGACCGCTCAGCGGCGGCACACCTCCGCTCCACTCGGCACGCGTGAGTGTGCGCACCTCGCCACGCCCGCTCCAGCTGGCTGCAAAGGGCTGAAAACCCAGGAGCACGGTGCGCAGTTGCGAGGTAGGCCGCTTGGCTCCCTTGGCGACCAGCGCCAAGCGCCCATGGTGTCGGCTAAAAACGTCAAGAAGGAGACTCGTTTCCTTCCATGGGTGTGCATGCAACACGTAGGACGGCTCATCGTGTGCGCGTTCAATGGGTCGTGCGACGCGCCGCCTGCGCACAGCCGGATCGGAAGGTTCCCTATGCCCGCCACTCCGTGCATCCGTCAGCGTGGACGTCAAGTCCGTTGTATCCATGTGACCAGCTTTGAGACGGTTTTCTGGGGAAGGCGAACCAACAGGGCTGGACTAATCTTCATACCCAAAGGCTCGCACGGCGCGTTGGTCGTCAGCCCAACCCGAGCGTGTTTTCACCCACACCTCAAGAAACACGGGCGCCCCGAACAGGCGTTGCATTTCCAATCGCGCTTCGCTGGAAATACGCTTGAGTCGCTCACCGCTGGCACCGATGACCATGGCCTTGTGGCCCTCGCGTTCGACCACGATGGCCGCCGCGATGCGCCGCAACTCCCCCTCCTGCTCGAAACGCTCAATCAACACAGCACTGCTGTAGGGCAGTTCGTCGCCGGTCAGGCGAAAAAGCTTTTCACGCAGGATTTCCGCTGCCAGGAAACGCTCGCTTCGATCCGTGAGTTGCTCTGCGTCAAAAGCCCACTCGGACTCGGGGAGGTAAGGCGCAATAATGCCCAGCAGCCGCTCAGCGTCGTTGCGCTTGCGCGCAGAAAGCGGGACGATTTCTGCAAGCTGTTTCCGCGTACCAAGCGTCTGCAGCCACGGCAGCAGGCCCACACGCGACTGCACCCGGTCGAGCTTATTGGCCACCAAAATAACCGGTTTGCCCGATGGAATGAGTTCGCCCACACGCTCATCTTCAGGATTGACCTGGCCCGCCTCAACGACCCAAAGCACCACGTCCACCTCGGCTAATGCCGCACTCACCGTTCGGTTCATTGCACGATTGATCGCGCGCGTGTGACGCACCTGGAAACCAGGCGTGTCGACGAAGGCGTACTGCACGAGCCCCTCAGTGCGCAGACCAAGTAAACGGTGGCGAGTGGTCTGCGGCTTATCGGATGTGATGCTGAGTTTTTGCCCGACGAGAGCGTTGAGCAAGGTTGACTTACCCACGTTCGGGCGCCCGACGATCGCTATGGTGCCGAAACGCTTGACTGCTGCTGGTTCCGATGAAGTCGTTGTCGTGCCCGTCATGTGCGCGGCTCCTGCGATGAGCTGCCCTTGTGAGCGGGCTTGCCCGCGGACAAGGGAGTTGCCTGTAACAAAGGCAGCATGCGCTCAGCGGCCTGCTGCTCCGCTGCCCTTCGGCTTGCCCCCTCACCCAGCGTTTGCAAGCTCAGCTCCGCAACATCGCATTGCACCTGAAATTGTTGCTGGTGTGCGGGACCACTCGTGCCCACCACATGATAAGTCGGCACTTTGAATTTACGCCCCTGCAGGAGCTCCTGCAGGCGCGTCTTGGGGTCCTTGGCGCTCGCCTGCATGTCGAGCGTTTCCATGCGCGGGCGGTATAAACGCTCAGCAAGGCCTTGCGCTGCCACGAAACCACCGTCGAGGTACACCGCACCCACGATTGCCTCGAGCGCATCAGCGAGGATGGATGCACGTGCGCCGCCCCCGCTGCGCTGCTCCCCCTCACCCAGCAAAAGGCACTGACCAAGGTTCAAATCCTGTGCAAGCTCGACTAGCGTTTCCTCACGCACGAGGCTTGCACGCAGGTAGGAGAGATGCCCCTCGCTGGCCTGACCATGGGCGTATAACAGCGATGCCACGGCAAGGTTAAGCACGGAATCGCCGATGAATTCAAGCCTTTCGTTATTGCGCGCGCCGTAGCTGCGATGCGTGAGCGCTTGACGCAAGAGGGATTGATCTCGGAATGAGTAATGCAGTCGTGCCTGCAAGTCGGAAAGACTGGAAAGACGTGTCACGCGAAACAATGCCTCGTCCGCGCGATCAGTGCGATTTACCGGCGAACTTCAGCACCAGATAGGCAGGCCCGGCCAAATGAATTTCCTTGTCGTAGGCAAAAGAAACAACCACCTTCCCATCAACCTTGGTGATTGTCAGATCCTTGCCTGAAATCGTGTTGATGTAATCGACCTCCGCCATCTTGTCAAAGGCATTGCGGATATCTCCCACGGTGGGTCCAGCCTTAGCCGCGTCATCGACTGCGCGCTGTATGGCAAAGGATTCCTGCACGGCGGGCACGGCCTGCATGCCGATGACGACCAGAAAGGCAATGATCGCCCCCCAAAAAATCAGGCCGATCAGGGTGATGCCACGTTGTTTTGCTGCACGGGTCATGAAAAACACCTCGTCGAAAGGGTACGAACAAGATCGTTACGGGCAAGCGGCATCCGACTTGATCGGTTTAGTGAATCGGCCCGATATTCTTCAATCCACCGAAATTCATCCAAACAAAGAAAGCCTTGCCAACGATATTGCGCTCGGGTACGAAGCCCCAATAACGCGAATCGAGCGAATTATCGCGATTGTCGCCCATCACGAAGTACATACCGCGCGGGACCTTGCAAACAAAGCCATCAGCGTTGTAGTGGCAGTGATCCCGGTGCGGAAAATTATCGGGGCCGCCAATGACGTAAGGTGGCGCCTGCGGATTGATCAAAATTCGATGCAGAGTGCCGCCCAGAGTCTCCAAATATTGTTGGTAATACACCATGGAGCGCGGATCAAACCATTCGCCGTCCGCCTTCTCGGCAACGGGTTTGCCATTGAGCATGAGCTGCTTGTTCTCATACGACACGGTGTCGCCTGGCGTGCCGACAATGCGCTTGATGTAGTCGATGGAAGGATCTTTGGGAAGACGGAACACGATGACATTGCCGCGCTGCGGAGTTTCACCGGGCGTGAGGCGGTCATGCATGAGCGGCAAGCGCAGCCCGTAAACGAACTTGTTGACGAGGATCAGGTCGCCGGGCACCAGCGTGGGCTCCATGGAACCCGAGGGAATCTTGAACGGCTCGGCTATAAAAGAGCGCAACAAAAAGACGAACGCAATGACTGGAAATAGCCCTGCTGTCCACTCCAGCCACCACGGTTGGCGCAGCAGCCGTTCTCGCGCGGCCGCGATCTGTTCGTCACTCAAGCTGGGATCGGGCGCGATGCCCTGTTTGCTCAGCTCCTCGCGCCGCGTACGCAAGTTGGCGCCAGCCGCATTCGCAGCAGCAATGCGCTGACGTGAGAACCTGAATTTCTCGGCGATCCAGAATGCGCCCGTGAAGAGCAAAAGGATGAACAGCAGGAGAGTGAAGTTGACAGCCGGAGCTTCCATGTGGCGGGGCGGGTTGCTTTAGTCTTCGACTTTGAGAATGGCCAGAAACGCTTCCTGAGGCACTTCAACGGTGCCAATCTGCTTCATGCGTTTTTTGCCAGCTTTTTGCTTTTCCAAGAGCTTGCGCTTACGCGAAATGTCGCCGCCATAACACTTGGCAAGCACGTTCTTGCGCATGGCTTTGATTGTCTCACGCGCAATGATGTTCGCCCCGATTGATGCCTGAATGGCGACATCGAACATCTGCCGCGGTATGAGCTCACGCATCTTCGCGGTGACCTCGCGGCCCCGGTATTGGCTTTGTGCCCGGTGCACGATGATGGATAGCGCGTCAACCCGTTCACCGTTGATCAGAATATCCACTTTCACGACGTCAGCAGCTCGATACTCGAGAAAGTGATAGTCCATGGAGGCGTAGCCGCGGGAGATGGACTTGAGCTTGTCGAAGAAATCCAAAACAATCTCCGCCAGCGGCATCTCATACGTCAGTTGCACCTGCCGCCCCATGTAAGCCATGTTCTTCTGCATCCCGCGCTTCGCGTTGCACAGCGTCATCACCGGGCCCACATAATCCTGCGGCATGAACAGCTTGACTTCGACGATTGGCTCGCGGATCTGTTCGATGCGTCCAACATCGGGCATTCTGGATGGATTATCCACGGTCAGCATTGTGCCGTCGCGCAACTGGACCGTGTAGACCACCGAAGGCGCGGTGGTGATGAGGTCCATATCGTACTCACGCTCCAAGCGCTCTTGAACGATATCCATATGCAGCAGCCCCAGAAAACCGCAGCGAAAGCCAAAACCAAGCGCTGACGAGACCTCAGGTTCAAACTGCAGCGCGGCATCGTTGAGCTGAAGCTTTTCGAGCGCATCGCGCAAGGCATCATATTGATTGGACTCGACTGGGAAAAGCCCTGCAAACACTTGCGGCTGCACCTCTTTGAATCCTGGAAGGGGCTGCACCGCAGGCCTGTTCGCCAGCGTGACCGTGTCGCCCACGCGCGCACCTTTAAGTTCTTTGATCGCCGCGATGACGAATCCCACTTCGCCAGCGCCAAGCTGCTGGCGAGCCACCGACTTGGGCGTGAACACGCCGAGCTGCTCCACCCCGTATTGCGCACCAGTTGCCATGAGCTGGATTTTGTCGCGCACTTTAAGCATGCCATCCACGACACGCACGAGCATCACCACGCCGACATAGCTGTCATACCAGGAGTCGATCACCAGCGCCTTGAGCGGTGCATCGGGATCACCCTTGGGTGGGGGCATGCGTGCAATCACCGCCTCCAGAATTTCGTCGATTCCCATGCCTGTCTTGGCGCTGGCCAAAAGGGCGTCCGACGCGTCAATCCCAATCACATCCTCGATCTCCTTGCGCGCAGCTTCCGGATCCGCCTGAGGAAGATCCATCTTGTTGAGCACCGGCACGACCTCCACACCCAGTTCGATTGCTGTATAGCAGTTGGCAACCGTCTGCGCCTCCACGCCCTGACTGGCATCCACGACCAGCAGCGCTCCTTCGCAGGCCGAGAGCGAGCGGCTTACCTCATAGCTGAAATCGACGTGGCCGGGCGTGTCGATGAGATTGAGTTGGTAGGTTTGCCCGTCGCGAGCTTTGTAGGACAGGGCCGCCGTCTGTGCCTTGATGGTGATCCCGCGCTCACGCTCGAGATCCATGGAGTCGAGAACCTGGCTTTCCATCTCGCGGTCGGAAAGACCGCCGCAACGCTGGATCAGGCGATCGGCTAATGTCGATTTGCCGTGGTCGATGTGGGCGATGATGGAAAAATTGCGGATCAGTTGCATGCAATCTCGGTTCGACTCGCAGGCGGCCTGCGGCTTGGACTTATATGGCCCTGCGACCGTGCGACCGACAGTGAAGGCACGGGACTCGCTGGCAGGATGGGTTGCGGCTTAGGGTGCCGCAGGACCGACCAAAAAAAAGGCGCGGCAATTCGGGTCGCGCCTACCAACAAAAATCGTTTGGCAACTGCTTGTTGGACCTCTATTTTAATCGCGCATGGCGTTCGAACCCGATCAAGACCACACGACCCGCATCAAAATCGGGATTAAAAAATATTTTTCGTGGAAAAACTGCATGATTAGCAAGATATATCATGCATTTTTGAGAAATATCATCTATAAGCGCGCAATCATCGCATTTGCATCATTTTACGATAGGACTAGGTCTGACCAGGATAAATTTCGCTGCGTCACCCCTGTGCACCAGCAATGCAACGGCTTTCCCCGGTGGCAAAGCGTCAGCGAGTTCCTTGAACTGCTTGGCGCTGGTGATTTCAACATTGCGCATCACCGTCACGACGTCACCGATCCGCAGGCCCTCGCGGCCGGCCGAAGCCAGCAGTGCCTCGATCAGGACACCCGATCTCACGCCCAATTCTTTCTTCTGCGCATCATTCAAATCCACCACCGCCACGCCAAGCGGGCTCTTCTCCGCCCCCGTCCTCGGTGCGGGCGCGGGTTTCGCCGTTGCCGTTTCGGAGTCCTTGGTCCATGCGGCCACGGTCACTTGCAAAGTGCGCTCGGCCCCGAGGCGGAATACCTGCATCGGCACACGCGTTCCTGGTTTGACATCCCCAACGATGCGCGGCAAGTCAGTGGCGCGCTCGACCGCTTTACCGTCGAAATTGGTAATAATGTCTCCATCTTGAACCCCCGCCTTGGCCGCAGCGCCGCCGGCCTCCACGCTGCTCACCAAGGCACCAATGGGCTTGCCCAGCCCGATCGACTCGGCCAGCTCGCGACTGACGCCATCAATGGCGACACCAATCTTGCCACGCACAACATAGCCGGTGGTTTCGAGTTGGTGAGCAACCCGGATGGCCTCGTCGATGGGAATCGCGAAGGAGATCCCCATGAACCCGCCCGTTCGACTGTAGATCTGCGAGTTGATACCAACCACCTGTCCCTGCATGTTGATCAACGGCCCCCCCGAGTTGCCTGGGTTCACCGCCACGTCAGTCTGGATGAACGGAGAATAATCGCCCGTATCTCGGCCCTTGGCACTGACAATACCAGCCGTCACCGTATTCTCGAGCCCAAACGGGGAGCCGATGGCCACCACCCATTCTCCGACCTTGATCTGTTTCGAGTCGCCGATACTGACGGTTGGCAGATTCTTGGCATCGATTTTCAAGACCGCTATATCCGTGCGCTTGTCAGCGCCGATCACCTTTGCCTTGAACTCGCGCTTGTCGGTCAGTGTGACCATGACTTCATCTGCGCCATCAACCACATGGGCATTGGTCATGACGTACCCATCGGCACTAAGGATGAAGCCTGAGGCGACACCCGTGGGCTGTTCCTGACCTTCGCCCCTTGGTGCGGAAGCACCGCCTGGGGGCGCCGTGTGCGGTACGGGAATCCCGAAGAAACGCCGCAGGAATTCACGCGTCTGATCATCCATTTGCGTGGCCTGATCCACCGCGACTGTCTTGTAGGTACGGATGTTGACCACGGAGGGACCCACCTTCGCGACGAGCCCTGTGAAATCAGGTAAGCCGCAGGAACCAGGGCAATTGGCGCCTGTCACGGGAGCCGCTACGGCGATGGGGCCAACCGGGGCAACCAAGCCCAGACAGATGACGAGTGCGGCAAGACGTGTATTCACGAAAAACTCCATTTGTGGGTACCCGCCCGCTGGTTGGTGACGCCAACCCCCTGGGCGGTGCAGTGAGACTTCAGACAGCCGGGCGCACCTGCGCAGGCGTCAGACGAATGCAACGCGCTCAGGATAAACGATGCGCGAAATTGCAACGCAGCGGGACTGACAATTCAACTTAGGGACGCCGCACAATGGAATTGGCGAACAACCGAAGGGTCTTCGTCGGCACGGCACCAATGGCAATGACTGACCATGCCCCCTTGCGATCAAGCAGTGCATTGGTCTCGCCCATGTGCAGGCTTGCACCCTGCTGTTGCGTATCGGCGGTAGAGCCGCCGAAGAGCGAAACCGAGGCCAGTCCATCGCTGAAAAGCCATTGGGTCACTTCAACCGGCTTGTCGCGCAGCAACAACCGGCGCTGATAGATTCCCACCGACTTGAAGCCGGGGGGATACTTGGTCAGCGCCCAACCCTGTGCGCGGGACGTCGTGGGTATCGCCAGCATATGCTCCACTTGGTACCCACTGGTCCCGCGCAGCGCGTGCGCAACCATATCCGGATTTGGCGCGGGATTGAGGTTGAGTTGCGTGAACGCCACCTGATCGAGCACATTGCCCCGATCGTCCAGAGTCTGTGCCTTCACCAAGAGGTCTGAGCTCTGCTCCGTCCACAGCTTGTAGCCGTAGCGCAAATCATCGCGCGGAGTGATTCGTGTCACCTCACAAACATAACCGGCGCAACGCTCTTGCCCCTCGTGTTTCATCGAATACAAGACCGAGAGCTTGGCGCGCGGTGTCTTGAGCACACGTGGAAAACTAAAGTCGGCTTGATGATTCTCGACTACGACAAGGCGCTCGGCCGGAAGGATCGTGCGCGTTTTTTCATTTTGACATAGCAAGATACGTCGCTCGCCGTCGAGCGTTTCCACCTTCTCCAGCGTGTTCCCCCGCGAAACGTAGTGGTCGATCGCCGAGGTGACAATGCGCCCGCCCGATTGAACAACGAAGATTCCTGAGTAGTTGCGCCGCTTCGCCGCCTGGCTGACCCCCTCCAGCCATGCTTGCAAATCCGGCGCCGCAGCTGGTTGCAGAGCAGAGGACACCTGGGGCCTGCTGGTGGCCGCACTGGCCTGAGCCGAACTGGCCGGCGCGCCACCTCGATCCGCAGCGATCGTACTGGCCGCCTTGGCCCCTATTGGCATGAGTCCGAGCATGCTCCATAGGACAAGCTGCCGCATGCGCGACGTATGCAGACGCGAAAATTTAGCGCGACGCGGCCACACGGAACTCTGCTTCATGGATGTCGGCTAGTGAGTAAGGAAGGACGCTTCCTGCCAGTTGCTGATGTGCGATCAGGTATTGCGCCCAGGACCCTGCCTGCTGATCAGCAACGGCAAGCGTTACCGGGATTTCACCGGGAGAATGCCTCGCCGTGGGTTCTAGGGCGCGCTGTGCGATGGCCCCGGTGGACAGTGCCTGCGTCGCTGGCACTAATCCCCCCCCAACGCTTTGCCGATCATGCCGCGATGGCCAGGTGGAAAAGCTCACGAGAGCCACGACGGCGACGCTTGCCACCGCGGCGCTCATTGCGCCCCAATGCCTGTGCCTGCGCTGGGCCGCCTGGCCCTCCTCGCGCTGTGCATTGCGTGCCGCGCGCGGCACGCAATGCACCGGTTCGCGGCTCAACCGCTCGGAAAACTTCTGGATGAACGCACGATCATCTGCCAACGGCACCAGTTCGGGCGAGCGCAGCAGATCCCCAATCTGGTGGTATAGCAACCAATTGTCTCGGGCCTCATCATGCGTCGAGAGTTCGCGCAACGCGGTATCCAATGCGGCGCTATCGAGCGCCAAACCCTCTCCCTCGAGCTCACCATCCATCAGCGCGGAAATCCGTGCCGGCATCATCGGCTGCTCCATACTGAACTGCTCCATCTCAACGCTCCAGATGAACTCGCGGCCTCACCAGCGCTCGCCCGATTTCGTACCCAGCAAAGGGCGCAGCTGCTTTGCGATGGCCTCGCGTGCCCGAAAAATGCGCGAGCGCACGGTGCCAACCGGACACCGCATAACCTGCGCAATATCCTCGTAACTCATGCCCTCAATTTCGCGCAGCGCAATTGCCGTACGGAGATCTTCGGGCAAAGCATCCATTGCTGCGTTCACGGTGCGTGCAATTTCCCGTCCCCCGAGAACCGCCTCCGGGGTTTCCATGTCGATTAGTTGCTCACCCGGCACAAAAGTTTCGCCATCGTCAGAAATGGTTGACGACTCGCGCACGATCGGCTCTCGCGCCCCATCGGCAATGGCTTTCTTGGCTGTGTTGACGGCGATGCGATAAAGCCAGGTGTAAAACTGACTGTCTCCGCGGAACTGGCCGATTGCGCGGTAAGCGCGAAGAAACGTCTCTTGCGCCACATCCTCCGCCAATGATTGATCGCGAATGAATCGGGAGATGAGCCGGAAAATGCGGCGTTGGTACTTGATCACCAGAAGCTCAAACGCCTTCTGGTCGCCGCTTTGAACCCGCTGGACGAGCAGTTGATCGGAAATCGACTCAACCACGAGAGCAGTCACAGCGCAAGGCGGGTACGCAACTCCCGCCATGCCGTAGGGGAGATGTCAGCCGGCACGGGCAACACCACACGGCCCTTGCTGGTCACGGCAAGCACCACAAGCTGCCCCGGAAGCCTCATTCCCCGCACTTCGACAAGATCCTCGTGGCGGTGGCCCTGCAGGAGCTTCCACCCAGACGAGCCATGGATCAGCGTGAAAGGATGGATTTTCCAGTACGGAAACTGCGCAGCCAGCACGAGGAGGAACACCGCCAAGGCCAGTCCGCCCATGACGGCGAGCTCGCTTTCCCCACGCCACTCCCAGACGTTCCAACCGGCTGCGAACGCCACAGCCAAATCAAAACCCGTCAACAGTGCATGCCAGCGCGCGAACCGCTCGACATGCAGCCGGAATTGCGGGATCACGTTCATACCGATGAGCAGAACCTCAGACTCGGCGAAAAACAAGTGATCCGTTGGTTCCGCCAAAACCGAAATTGTTCTTGAGCGCGTGCTCGATAGGCATCTCACGTGCGGTATTGGCACAGTAATCGAGATCGCATTCCGGATCCGGGGTGAATAAGTTGATGGTTGGCGGCGAAACCTGGTGATGCAACGCGAGCACCGTAAACACGGATTCCAGCCCGCCCGCCCCGCCAAGCAGATGCCCCGTCATGGATTTGGTTGAATTCACCACGAGCTCTTTGGCATGGGCACCGAATGCCGCCTTGATCGCGTCGGTTTCGTTTTTATCACCCAGCGGTGTGGACGTGCCGTGCGCATTGAGGTATTGAACCTGCTCAGGCGCAATCTCCGCATTGCGCAGCGCGGACAGCATGCACTTGCGCGGTCCGTCAACGTTGGGGGCCGTAATGTGATGCGCATCGGCGCTCATGCCGAAGCCCAGAAGCTCTGCATAGATCCTGGCCCCACGTTTTTTTGCATGTTCCCATTCTTCGAGCATCATGATGCCCGCCCCCTCGCCCAGCACGAAACCGTCGCGATCCTTGTCCCAGGGGCGGCTTGCCGTTGCCGGATCGTCGTTGCGTGTGGACAGTGCACGCGCGGACGCAAAACCGCCGACCCCCAGAGGGCAAACGGTCGCCTCCGCACCGCCTGCCACCATGGCGTCAGCATCGCCCGATTCGATCAATCGCGCCGCCAGCCCGATCGCATGCAGTCCGGTGGTGCAGGCTGTTACCACTGCGAGGTTGGGCCCTCGAAATCCGTACTGGATCGACAGATGCCCCGAAATCATGTTGATAATCGACGACGGAACAAAGAATGGCGAGATCCGCCGCGCGCCACGGTCGATGAATTCCTGGTAGGTCTGCTCAATCATCGGCAGGCCACCGATGCCCGACCCCACCATCACGCCAATACGGTCCGGGTCAACACCCGAAGCGTCGGCTAACCCGCTATCCCGCACGGCTTGTATGGACGCGGCCATCCCGTAATGGATGAAAGTATCCATATGACGGGCCTCCTTAACGGGGATGTAGGCGCCCACATCAAAGTCGCGAACCTCACCGGCAATCTGGGCGGCGAACGTGGACGCGTCAAACTTGGTAATACGTCCGATCCCGGATTTCCCGGCAAGCAGATGACTCCAGGCATCTTCGACCGTGTTGCCAATGGGCGAGATGATACCCAGACCGGTGATGGCGATTCGACGGCGCAGACTCATAGGACAGGGGTTCGCAAAGCGGAATCGAATAGGGAAAAAGGAATGTATCGCACACTAACACCTGGGCCGAACTGGCTCAGGCTGCGAGTTCAAAGCTCTGCGCGCCAAATCCGGCCCGCAGCCTGGAGTACACACGCGCCGCCCAGAGGCGGGCGCACCCATGCTCAGGCCTTGTGATGCTGTTTGGCGTAGTCCACCGCCAGTTGCACGGTCGTGATCTTTTCGGCGTCCTCATCAGGAATTTCGATGCCGAACTCGTCTTCCAAAGCCATCACCAGTTCCACAGTATCCAGCGAGTCTGCGCCCAGGTCATTGACGAAGGATTTTTCATTCGTGACCTGGTCTTCGGCCACACCCAGCTGCTCGGCAATGATTTTTTTGACGCGCTGCTCAATATCACTCATGTAATTCTCCATAAAAAAGGCTATCGAATTCTAACAATCCGGATGCGAACGCCGGGACGATCAAGTCATGTACATGCCACCGTTCACATGCAGCTCCACGCCTGTGATGTAACCGGCATTCGGACTCACAAGAAAACCGACCGCATGAGCGATGTCGTGGGGCTGCCCCAGGCGGCCCAGCGGAATACGGGTTACAAGGGCCTGCGAGGCCGCCTCACCAAGCGAACGTGTCATGTCAGTGTCGATGAAGCCTGGTGCCACGCAGTTCACGGTGATATTCCGGCTGCCTAGTTCCTGCGCCAGAGCCCGCGTCATGCCTGCGACTCCTGCCTTGGCTGCGGCGTAATTGGCTTGGCCCGGATTGCCCGACGCGCCCACAACCGAGGTAATGTTGACGATCCGCCCTGCGCGCTGCTTCATCATGGGTCGGATCGCCGCACGACAGAGGCGAAATACGGCGCTCAAGTTCGTGTCGATCACGAGCCCCCAATCGTCGTCCTTCATGCGCAAGGCCAAGGTGTCGCGCGTAATGCCGGCGTTGTTGATCAACATATGCAGGCCGCCGCGCTCGCGCACCAAACGATCGATCAAGGCCTCACCTGCTTGAACATCGGTCACGTCGAGTACAACGCCCTCGCCCCCATTCCCCAGCGCGCCAGCAATTTGCGCAGCGCCAGTCTCGCTGGTCGCAGTTCCCACTACGAAGGCACCCTGCCGGGCAAGCTCAGCCGCAATCGCATGTCCGATGCCACGCGTGGCACCGGTGACCAAGGCGACCTGCCCGGCCAATGGGAGTTGAGACGATGTCATCGTAAAGCCTCCATGATCGATTGCGCGCTAGCCAAGTCAACCAACGCATGACCGCTCAAAGCCGGATCGATGCGACGCGTGAGCCCCGCCAAAACCTTGCCTGGCCCACACTCAACAATTTGGCTGCAACCCGCTGCGGCCAATGCCTGAACACACTCCACCCAACGGACCGGACCTGCGGCTTGAGCTGCGAGCGCACCCCGTATTGCCTGCGGCTCGGCGTGCTGTGCGACATCAACGTTATGGATGACGGGAATATCGGGGCTGCGTACCGGAACCTGCTCCAAGTACTGCGCAAGGCGCTCGGCTGCGGGTTTGAGCAGGCTGCTGTGAAAAGGCGCTGAAACGGGCAGGGGCAAAGCGCGCTTCGCGCCGCGGGCCTTTAGCAAAGTGCATGCAAGTTCAACCGCTGCCTTGGTGCCAGCGATGACCACCTGCCCAGGAGCGTTGAAATTCACGGCCTCGACGACTTCACCACCTTGTGTCGCAGCCTCAGCACAGGCGTCGCGCACGGCGGCGTCGTCCAACCCCAAGACCGCTGCCATGCCGCCGCTACCCACGGGAACGGCTTCCTGCATGACCTGCGCGCGAAAGCGCACGAGCGGCAGTGCGTCGGCGAATGTCATGGCGCCGCCGGCCACCAACGCGGTGTATTCACCCAGACTGTGGCCTGCCATGCACTGCGGCTTGCCGCCGCCCTCAGCCAGCCATAGGCGCCACAGCGCGACTCCTGCCGTCAACATGACAGGCTGCGTGTTGGTCGTGAGATTGAGCGCCTCGGCGGGACCCTCCGCGATCAGGCGGGAGATGTCCTGACGCAGCGCATCACCGGCCTCCTGCAAGGTTTCGCGCACGGCGGGGTGGCCAGCAGCACTGTCCAACATTCCGACGGCTTGTGAGCCCTGACCGGGAAAGACGAAGGCAAAGGTTTTCATCGATGATGCTTTTGATTAAGCAATTGGCACGCCTTGGCAAATGGCGTTGAATGGTTTTCGAAGGTGTGAGCAACCGTGCAGCGCCATGGGCTAATAGTCGAGGAGCGCAGCACCCCACGTCAGCCCACCCCCCACGGCTTCAAACAACAGTGTGTCGCCGCGGTGTATGGTGCCAGCACGCACAGCTGTATCAAGCGCCAGAGGGATGGACGCGGCTGATGTATTGCCATGATCGGCCACGGTCTGCACCACCTTGCCTGCCGGGATGCCCAGCTTTTTCGCCGTGTGCAACATAATGCGGATGTTCGCTTGGTGTGGCACCATCCAGTCCACATCTTCGGGCTTGCGGCCAGACTTGGCCAGCACCTCGCGCGCGACATTCTCCAGCACATGTACGGCTTGCTTGAAGACAGCCTGGCCATCCATTTTGAGGAATGGGTGCCCACTGATCTCGCCCGAAGCCACGCGACCAGGCGTGCACAGGATGGCTGCCTGGCGACCGTCGGCATGCAGGCTGGACGCTAGCAACCCGGGCGTCTGGCTTTCCGTCAGCACCACCGCGCCCGCGCCATCACCGAACAGCACGCAGGTGCTGCGGTCCTTGAAATCGAGGATTCGGGAAAAAACCTCGGTCCCGATGACAAGGGCATGACGAGCCAAGCCGCCGCGAATGAACTGGTCGGCCACGGTCAACGCGTAGACGAAGCCCGCACACACTGCCTGTACATCGAATGCTGCACCACCCGCCACCCCTAACCGGCCTTGAATGAGCGCGGCATTCGAGGGGAAGATCATGTCGGGCGTGGATGTGGCAACGATGATCAGATCCACATCTTGAGCGGCCAAACCCGCTGCTTCTAGCGCGCGCCGAGCCGCCTGCTCACCAAGATCGACGCTCGTTGTGTCGGAGCCAGCGAAATGGCGGTAGCGGATGCCTGTGCGCGCGACGATCCATTCGTCGCTCGTTTCGATGCCCTCACGAGCCAGGCGCGCAGCAAGTTCGTCGTTGCTGACCTTGTTGGGCGGAAGATGGCTGCCGGTGCCGATGATGCGGGAATAGCGCGACATGGAAGCGGGATGGAAGATTCGGATGAAAAGATCTGGGAAAAACCCAGCATTGCATTGAAAAGTGGGTAGACGCCCAACCCAAACGGATCAGGGGCTGGAAACGGAAAGCGGTGCGGCGGTCGCCGTTACTGCCTTTTCGCCCTGCAAGTGCAGCGCCTCAAGGATGCGTTCAATCTCCTGCACAACCTGGCCCTCCACGGCTTTGTACGCCCGCTCCAGTGCTTGCTGAAAAGCAAAAGCATCTGCAGAGCCGTGACTTTTGAATACCAGGCCGCGCAGTCCAAGAAGGGCCGCGCCGTTGTAGCGGCGGTGATCAACGCGGCTGCGAAAGCGTTTGAGCACCGGCATGGCAGCCAGTGCCATGAGCTTAGTCCAAGGACTGCGTGTGAATTCCTGTCGGATCATCCCAGTCAGCATCTGCGCCAAACCTTCCGATGTTTTGAGCGCAACATTGCCAACGAATCC
>JAKBCY010000229.1 GCA_021807445.1 Pseudomonadota bacterium | reverse complement strand
GGCCGGACGAGGAAGGGGAATGCGCGGGCATATGTTCAACCTTTCGGTTGAAGTCGTCTGGGTCACCGCCATTTCCCGGCGCGCGGGCGCGATCTCGGGTCCACGATCGGCAGCTCGCGCGGGGTGTCCAAACCCTGACCCGGGTCGCGCCGCGCCGCCGCGCGCAAGAGCGCAGCGGCGCTTCTTACCTAGCCCAACTCTTCATACAGCGGCAAAGTCAGGAATTCGGTGAACTCCTGACCGGTGGCCATGCGCTCGAAAATCTCAGCGGCCTTGTCGAACTGCCCCTGGGCTCCAGTTGCCTTCACGCGGGTCAGCTCTTCAGGGATGAGTGCGCGGACCATGTCGGCCGTGACCTTGCGCCCGTCATCGAGCAAGCCCTTTGGGGACAAGATCCATTGCCACACCTGGCTGCGTGAGATTTCAGCAGTCGCGGCGTCTTCCATCAAATTATGGATCGGTACGGCGCCGCTACCGGAGAGCCATGCGCCGAGGTAGTGGATGCCGACGTTGATGTTGTTGCGCAGGCCCGATTCCGTAATCGGCTGCTCAGGCGCGAAGTTAAGCAGATCGGCAGCGGTGACGGTCACGTCATCGCGCGTTTTTGCAATCTGGTTCGGCTTGTCGCCCAATACGGCAACGAACTCCTGCATGGCTGTGGCGACCAACCCTGGGTGCGCAACCCAGCCGCCGTCATAGCCATCGGTTGCATCGCGACGCTTGTCAGCCCGGATTCCCTCCATGGCGCGTGCGTTTTTCTCCGGATCATTCTTGATGGGGATCAAGGCACTCATGCCACCAATGGCTGGTGCGCCACGGCGATGGCAGGTCTTGAGCAGAAGCAGCGCGTAGGCCCGCATGAATGGCACGTTCATGGTGATCTGCGCACGGTCGGCCAGGCAAAAGTTGCGATCGACCTTGAATTTCTTGATGGCGCTAAAGATGTAGTCCCAGCGGCCCGCGTTCAGGCCCGCGCTGTGCTCGCGAAGCTCATAGAGGATCTCATCCATTTCGAACGCGGCCAAGATTGTCTCCACCAACACGGTGGCTTTGATGGTGCCCCGTGGAATGCCAAGCGTGTCTTGGGCCACCACAAACACATCATTCCACAGGCGAGCCTCCAGATGGCTCTCCATTTTCGGCAGGTAGAAGTACGGGCCGGCGCCGCGCTGCAGGAGGGCCTTTGCGTTGCGAAAGAAAAACAGGCCGAAGTCAAACAAGGAGCCGCTCACGCGCTGGCCGTCAACGCGCATATGTTTCTCGTCAAGATGCCAGCCACGCGGGCGAACCTGCAATGTCGCGACGTTGTCGTTCAGCTTGTACGTTTTGCCACCCTGCTCAAGCTCGATGGTGCCGGCGATGGCTTCCGACAGGTTGATTTGGCCCTGGATCTGGTTTTCCCAGTTTGGCGTATTCGCATCTTCGAAGTCCGCCATGTAGCTGTCGGCACCCGAGTTGAAGGCGTTGATGACCATCTTGCGATCCACGGGGCCGGTAATTTCCACGCGCCGCATCAATAGCGGCTTGGGCAGCGAGGCAATGGTCCAATCCCCCTCACGGATGGCGCGTGTCGCGGGGAGAAAGTCAGGACGTTCGCCTGCGTCGAGCCGCTTCGTGCGCACCGCGCGCTCGCCAAGCAACTGCTGGCGACGGAGCTCAAAGGCACGGTGTAGCGTCGCCACGAAGCTCAGCGCTTGCGGCGTCAGCACACCGTCAAATGCCGGGTTGTGGGGGGCGATGATGCTGATGCCCTGGGGCAGGTCTTTGGATTGCATGCGAATCTCCTGTGAACGGATTATTAGAAATAAAAATGATGCGGCGCGGCAATTGGACGTGTCCGATCTGGCGCGAAAGCGATTTTTTATGCTGCACTGCAAAGTGTAGGTCGATCGGAGCGCGTTGTTGCCCTGCCAGTGCAAGACAGTATTGACATGAATGCCTGTAATAAGGCCGAATCGCGCCTTGGATACCCCAAGAGTTTGGAAGGATTTCGCCGTGCACGATCAAAACCAGGAAGCCCATCGCGATGGATCGACTCAAGCAGATTGAGACCTTCGTTGCCGTGGCCAGCCGCGGAAGCTTGACGGCCGCGGCAAACGCCGAAGGCGTGGCGCCGGCAATCATTGGGCGACGCATTGATGGACTGGAAGCGCGCCTGGGGGTGAAGCTGCTGGTGCGCACGACGCGGCGCATCACCCTCACGCATGAAGGCGTGTCCTTCCTGGAGGACTGCCAGCGCCTGCTGGCCGACCTGCAGAGTGCCGAAGCCAGCGTGACCGCCGGCGGGGTGAAGGCCAGCGGTCACTTGCGTATTACCGCACCTGCCGGTTTCGGGCGCAAGCACGTCGCGCCGCTGGTGCCCGCGTTCCGCGAGCGCAATCCGGACGTCACGTTGTCGCTGGACCTGAGCGACCGGCTCGTTGATCTTGTCAACGAAGGCTACGACTGCGCGGTGCGCGTGGGTGCGCTCGCCGACTCGTCGCTGGTTGGCGTTCGTCTGGGCGAAAGTCGTCGCGCCTGTGTGGCTGCTGCTGCCTATGTCAGCCGCCATGGCGTGCCGCACACGCCGCAGGATTTATCGCGTCACCGCTGCCTGGCCTATTCCTCAGTGACCAGCCAGCCACGCGGGTGGGTCTTTCAGGTTGGCGGCGAACTGCAGCACTTGCGCGTGAGCGGGCCGCTTGACTGCACCGATGGGGCGGTGCTTCACGAGTGGTGCCTGGAGGGCCATGGCTTGGCTTGGCGTTCGATGTGGGAAGTCGGTGACGACCTGGCTGCGGGCCGATTGGTCGAAGTTCTCGCGGAATTCTCCGCTCCTCCGGTGGGTATTCACGCCGTCTTTGCGCAACGCAAGCACATGCCGCTGCGTCTGCGGCTATGGGTGGACTACCTGAAGGACTGTTTTGCCGATCCCGTGCTCTGGCCTTGGTCGGGGACGGCCCCGCACGCAGCGACGGCTACGAGAATCCCCGCAGATTGAGGGCGCCGTGTTACAGGCGCATACAGCCGAGCGGCCGGACGCTGCCGATAATGCGGGCCGTGATGCCCAACTCCACCTCTTCTTTCTAGCCCAACCCATGTTTGGCTTGGCCGTATCGTTCATTTCCTACCCGGTGGCGGTCTGGTGGCTGCGGCGCTTTTTCGAGAACATAGGCCTCGAAACGAACACGAAATTTCTCATTTTCCTCTTGGCCAGCGTCGTGTCGTGGCTTGCGGGCACAGCCGCCGCGCACCTCTGACGCCGCGGGCTTGCGTCAGCCCTGGCAGCGCGGGCACAGCCCGTGCACGGTGATTTCGGTGGCCAGACTTGTCACCCCCTGCTCGCGCAGTTGGTGCTGCACTTGGGCGAGCGCCTTTGGTAAAGCAGGGTCCGCGGGCAGCGGCGCCACGCTGTGACAGCGTGTGCAGGCGAATATGCTGGCTGTGCCTCCATCGGCGCTCGAGCTGAAGCGCCAGGCGCGGTCGGGGCCCTGAAAGCGATGGACCAAGCCGGCGCTGGTCATGCGGTCGAGGACGCGGTAAAGCGTCACGCGATCGATGGGCGCAGACGCCGCCAGCTGGGCCGCAATGGCATCATGCGCGAGTGGTGTCGTCGCCCGGTTCAGGGTGTCCAGGACCGCCAGTGCGGCCGGCGTGGCGCGCAATCCATGCCCGCGTAGGGTCTGGGCCAGTTGCATCACTTGCGCTGAGGCCCGCGGGACGGTTTCACGAGGTGGTGTCTGGCGCATCGGCAGGGCGCATGAATTGCGCGGCGAGGTAGAGTGCGAAACTGAACGAAGCGATCCAGGTGCTGGACGGATAGCCGACGTAATACGCTGCCGCGAGCCCCGCCCAGGTGAGCAGCAGGGCAAGAGCCATGGCCAGCAGCACCCCGCGCGCCATGCCGCGCGTCAACGCCTGCGCTGCAGCGGCCGGACCGATGAGGAAAGCGAAGATGAGCAATGCTCCGATCACCGGCACGGCAATTGCCACAACCGCCGCCACCAGGGCGATAAACAGAAGATCCAGTATGCGCACCGGTACGCCTCGAGCGCGCGCGGCCTCAGGATTAAGGCTGGCGAAAGCCAGGGGGCGGTAGATGCCCGCCAGCGCGAGCAGACAGGCGATCGCCACGCCGACCGACAGGGCGGCTTGCTGCGCCGTGATCCCGACGATGCTGCCGAACAGGATACTCATGGCAGCCTGCGCGTTGGCCGTGTAGAGATTC
>JAKBCY010000228.1 GCA_021807445.1 Pseudomonadota bacterium | reverse complement strand
TCCCGCCCGGATCCGCGACAAGACGTAGTCACCGGTCTGACGCTCGACGATGATGGCATGGATGCCAGCCTTGGCCAGCAACTGGCCTAGAAGCAGCCCGGATGGTCCCGCACCAATGATGGCAACTTGAGTTCGCATGTTGTCTCCGGTCGGTATAGTCAATCGAGCTTAGGGGAGCGCGATTGACTATACCGACCGATCCCCCTGATAATGCGCGATGATTGCACTAATTGCGCGATGATCGCGCAAAATTGGGGGCCAATGGAATGGTCATTGCGAAGGCAGACTACATCGAAGGCATGGCAAAGGGTTTGGCTGTGCTTGAGAGTTTTGACACCGAGCGTCAGCGCCTCAACGCTACGCTGACGGCCTCGCGTGCAGGAATTACGCGCGCCGCAGCGCGCCGCCATCTGCTCACGCTGGCACACTTGGGCTACCTTGAGACCGATGGGAGTTACTTCTGGCTTTCCAGCAAAGTTCTTCGCTTTTCGGGAAGCTATTTGGCATCGGCGCGTTTACCTCGCGCAATTCAACCATTCCTGAATCGTCTAGCAGTCCAGGCTCAAGAGTCCTTTTCCGCTGCGGTGCTTGACGCGGATGAAGTGGTCATCATCGCGCGCAGTGGAAACGACCGCAACTCGGCCTCAACTGCCAACAGCCGCGTAATCGCCTACGGCCTTCATTTGGGTGCACGACTGCCAGCGCACGCGACTTCCACCGGGCGAGTTTGGCTGGCCGCTAAGTCGCGAGCTGCCTTTAACGTATGGATGAAGGGGCGAGTGCTGCCTCGGATGACACCGCTGACAACCACGGATGTACGGGCGTTTCGTGGCCTTATCGACACTGTTCGCCATGATGACTTTTGCTTCGCCAGTGAAGAGCACGAGTTAGGGGTTCATGCGCTTGCCGTTCCCGTGCGAAATGCCAAAGGCATCACAGTGGCAGCACTCAATGTCGTGGCAGCTCAGGCCCGCATATCGTCGCTGGCCATGCAACGGGACATGCTCCCGATGTTGCTCGATGCGGCAAGGGAGCTACGCCCTCTTCTGTGAAGCGGTCTGCACTATTCTGACGCAGCGTCTTGGACCGGCCGCCGATCGCACGCATCCCTTCGACGCCAGCCATACCGCCTCTTGTCGCCAGCTTGAAGCGCGAGCGATGCGACGACAGCACATGAACCGCCCCGGTTTTTAGGAGGCTCCAACATTTGGAGCCATGAACAAGTCGAACAAGTTTTCCCCTGAAGTGCGCGAGCGCGCCGTGCGCATGGTGCAGGAGCAGCGCGGGGAATATCCGTCGCTGTGGGCCGCTGTGGAATCGATTGCCCTCAAGATCGGCTGCTCGGCGCACACTCTGCTGGAGTGGGTCAGACGCGACGAGGTCGATGCAGGCACGCGCCCAGGCGTGACCTCGGCAGAAGCGCAGCGGGTCAAGGATCTGGAGCGCGAGGTCAAGGAATTGCGTCGGGCCAACGAGATCCTCAAGCTGGCCAGCGCGTTTTTCGCCCAGGCGGAGCTCGACCGCTGACTCAAGAGCTGAGAGCATTTCTCAATCAGTACCGCGACCGCTTGGGGGTCAAGCCTCTCGGTTCAAGTGGTTGAAGTAAAACCTCCACTTTGGCACAACGATGCCGCTACGGGTGGGGGCGTCCATCCCATGGCTTACCTTAATTCGCACCAAATCCATAGAGTACGGCCATGTCCATGAGATCAACACCAAAATCAAACGCCTCGAGCAAGAGCCGCTCCGGCGTTTTCGCATCTGGAGGAATGCCCTAAGCATGGCTCTGATTCATGCACCCGAAACCGATCGCCTGAACCTGAAACTCCGCGCGCAAGCGCCTGCTCACCGGATGCGGATCAGATTTATGCAGGCCTGAACTTACGACCTGGCCGCATCCGGGCCAGATGGGGCTACGCACTCGCGACGACTCACGCCGCAGCGGCCAGTTGCTGTTCCAGTTGATCAAGAATGTGATAGCACGGCAGCACGGCACGCACACTGGCGTTCGGCTCTCGCCCCTCGAGGATGGAAGCAAAAAACTCTCGATCCTGCAACTCAATACCATTCATCGACACATCCACTTGGCTGACGTCGATTTTGTTTTCCTTGCCATCGAACAGATCGTCATAGCGAGCAACATAAGTACCCTTGTCGCAGATATAGCGGAAGAACGTCCCCAGGGGGCCGTCGTTATTGAATGACAAGGACAACGTGCAAATCGCGCCAGTGCTGCTTTTAAGCTGGATACTCATATCCATGGCGATACCCAGTGTGGGATGAATCGGCCCCTGGACCGCATGCGCCTGCACAATCTCACCACCTGCCTGGTATGCAAACAGATCAACCGTGTGCGCGGCGTGGTGCCAGAGCAGATGGTCGGTCCAGCTTCGTGCTTGACCGAGCGCGTTCATGTTCGTGCGTCGGAAGAAATAGGTTTGTACGTCCATTTGCTGCACCAGCAGCTCGCCCGCAGCAACTTTTCGATGCAGCCATTGGTGGCTTGGATTGAAGCGCCTCGTGTGCCCGACCATCGCAACGAGGCCAGTCTGTCGCTGCACGTCAAGGACTGCTTGTGCATCAATCAGGCGATCGGCCAAGGGAATTTCAACCTCGACATGCTTGCCCGCTTTCAAACAGGCTATAGCCTGCGCTGCGTGCATCTGGGTGGGTGTGCACAGAATGACGGCGTCAACCTCCGGCAGCGCAAGACTTTCGTCCAATGCTGTCGCGACATGATCAATGCCGTACATCGTGGCGACCTCACGAGTCTTATGCTGTTCGCGCCCAATCAGGGAGACCACCTCCACGCCGTCGATGTTGCGAATGGCATCCAGATGCTTGATTCCAAACGCACCAGCGCCGGCTAGCGCCACCTTGATCGTCTTGCTCATTACGAATCCTCCAGAATCAGATGCCCCACGGCCGTGTTCGACGCCGGCACGTGGTAGAAACGGTGCACCACGCGAGGCGCCGGCCCTCCGGCCGCGTCTTGCATGGCGCCGCGCGCGATCAACCACATCACAAGCTCGATACCCTCCGAACCGGCTTCACGCACGTACTCAATATGCGGGACTAGAGACAGCTCAGCCGGATCGCTGATGAGCCGATCCAGAAATCGGTTGTCCCATTCCTTGTTGATCAAGCCGGCGCGAGGCCCCTGCAACTGGTGGCTCATGCCACCGGTTCCCCAGATCTGCACATTGAGGCCCATGTCAAATGATTCAATCGCGCGGTGGATCGCCTTCCCCAATTCAAAGCAACGCCGGCCCGACGGCACCGGGTATTGCACGACGTTCACGGCGAATGGAATGACCGGGCAGGGCCAGGCAGACGGCTGGCCACACATCAGCGACAAGGGTACGGTCAGACCATGGTCAACATCCATCCGGTTGACGATAGTGAGATCAAAATCGTCTTGGATCACCGACTGCGCAATGTGCGAAGCAAGCTCGGGGTGGCCCACGACGGCAGGAACCGGGCGCGGCCCCCAGCCCTCATCGGCCGGCTCGAACCGCGCCGCCGTTCCAATCGCAAAAGTTGGAATCATCTCCAGACTGAACGCCGAGGCATGGTCGTTGTAGACGAGAAAGATTACATCCGGCCGATGCTCCTTCATCCATTGCTTGGAAAACTCATAGCCTTTGAAGACCGGTTGCCAGTATGGATCTGCAGTCTTGCCAAGGTCAATGGCGGCACCAATCGCGGGAACGTGCGACGTGAAGACGCTCGCGGTAATTTTGGCCATCACGTTGACTCCACTTTCTTCTCTCCGACGTAGCGGTTGCCTTCGATTGATCGCCCTCCCCCAAGCATCATCGCTCGGTACTCCTCCTCACTCATGCCGGTCATGCTGCCCGCCATTTGCTGGAACGATTTACCATCGGTGGCGCCGATCTTGGCCAGGAAATAGATGTTTCCGCCCAGCGCGATACAGCGATTGAGGTCGCGTGCCATGACCGCCTGCTTCTGCTCCTCGGTCATGGGCCATTCGTCGAGATAGGCGCGCTCGTCCGCTTTGAATCGCGCGCGATTGTCCGCTTTCATCAGCGACATGCAGAACTGATTCAAGTGGTAGCCCTTGCGGGACATATCCGCGTCGAAAATCGTCGTACCGGGAACGTCCTTGTATGGTTTGCTCAGTGCCATGGGTACAAGACTCTAGGTCTCCTCGGGCCAATAAAGACGCATGGGATTGTCAACCAGAAGCCGCCGCTGAAGGTCGGGTGTGGGCGCGATGTGCGGTATGAAATCAACCAGCAGTCCATCGTCCGGCATGT
>JAKBCY010000027.1 GCA_021807445.1 Pseudomonadota bacterium | reverse complement strand
GTTGGATTTTTTCGTACCGCAAGTGGACCGTGCGCGCCAGATCTGGTGGTACGAGGGCCAATTGCGGATTGCGCGCGAATTTGGTCTTCCGGTACTCCTGCACGTGCGCAAATCGCAGGACGCCTTACTTGCAGGCCTGCGCCGGTTGGGCTGGGGAAACGCGCAGCTCGGTGGGATTGCCCATGCGTTTAACGGCAGTCGCCAACAAGCGGATGGATTTATAGCGCAGGGACTTCGGCTGGGTTTTGGTGGGGCCATGACTTTTGAGCGAGCGCGCAATATCCGTAGCCTTGCCGCAAGCCTGCCTCAAGAGCGCCTGGTGCTCGAAACCGATGCTCCTGATATACCGCCTGAGTGGTTAGCGCACAGCAATCCACCTGGATTTAATGAGCCTGCGCAATTGCCGCGCATCGCCCAAACGCTGTGTTCGCTGCGTGGCTGGACCCCGATTCAGGCCGCGAGTATTACGACAGCAAATGCGCGCGCGGCCTTGCCACGACTTGCTGCGTGGCTGGATGGCCAGGACGAAAGGCAGATCTGACCGCCGGTTGGGGTCAACAAGAAGGAGTCGCCGGGCGCACGGCGCGATGCTGGACCTTGATTCACGCTCTTGGGAAAGCCTAGACTCGACAGGAAGTTTTCCCCCATCGCGAAAAATTTTCAGTCGCGGGATCGATACGCCGGCGTAATACGCGGGGGCGTGGCTGGTTTCCTTGTGAACGCTGGCAGCAGAGGCCAAAGGCCCGGAACAGCGCCTTGGGGTACGGTGGGGCGATGTGCGCGTGCGAATCCGACGCGCCCTTGAAAATCTAGGCTGCACCCCCAATTATGAAAGGTTTTTTGGCAAGCGCAGCATCCCATCAATTTGCACAGCATATTCTTGAATTCAACGCCATGAGCACTGACACGACGACCCCATCCCCCACCACCGCGAGCCACACGCACGCCTTTCAGGCCGAGGTCAAGCAACTGCTGCATTTGGTCGCGCATTCGCTGTATTCGAATCGCGACATCTTTCTGCGGGAACTGGTTTCCAACGCATCCGACGCCTGCGACAAGTTACGCTATGTTGCGATGGATGACGAAGCGGTTTGGGAGGGCGTAAGCACGCTGCACATCCGCGTGGACTTTGATCCCACGGCACGAACGATTACCGTGACTGACAACGGCATTGGCCTGTCCATTGAAGACGCCATTGACCATTTAGGCACGATCGCCAAGTCTGGTACGCGTGAGTTCATGCAACAAGTTGGCCAAGAGCGCAAGGCAGACGCAAATCTGATCGGTCAATTCGGCGTGGGCTTCTACTCGGGCTTCATCGTGGCTGACCGAATCACAGTGGAAAGCCGACGTGCCGGACTGCCCGGCGATCAAGGCGTGCGTTGGACTTCGGACGGCACTGGAGATTTCACCGTTGAGCACATCCACCGCGAAATCCGTGGAACCGACGTGATCTTGCATCTGCGCGAGGATATCGAGGAGCAGCAGTTCAGTGACTTGCTTTCGGCGTGGAAGCTCAAAGGCATTATCAGCCGCTATTCCGATCACATCTCTTTGCCAATCGAAATGCGCAAGCGTGAGTGGAGCGATGAGAAGAAAGAAGAGGTGGTCACTGACACCTGGGAACAGGTAAATAAGGCGGCTGCGCTTTGGGCACGCCCAAAGTCTGAGATTTCTGATGACCAATACATCGATTTCTACAAGCAGATCGCTCACGATAGCGAGGCGCCTCTGGCCTGGACACACAACCGGGTGGAAGGCCGTAGTGAGTACGCGCAGCTGCTTTATATCCCGTCCAAGGCGCCATTCGACCTGTGGAACCGCGAACACAGCGCAGGGGTAAAGCTTTATGTCAAACGCGTGTTTATCCTTGATGACGCGACCAGCTTGCTGCCGACGTACTTGCGTTTTGTCAGGGGTGTGGTCGACAGCGCGGATCTTCCGCTCAATGTTTCTCGTGAATTGCTGCAGGAGAGCCGCGATATCCGAGCCATTCGGGATGGCAGCACGAAGCGCGTTCTATCCATGCTCGAAGAGATGGCTGGCAGTGATGACGCCGCGCAGCGCGAAAAGTACGGGACTTTCTGGCAGGAATTTGGCCAGGTGATGAAGGAGGGCGTGGGCGAGGACTTTGCCAATCGCGAACGGCTGGCCAAGTTGCTGCGATTTGCCTCCACCGCAAATGAGTCTGATGCACAGACGGTGAGCCTGTCTGATTATGTCGCCCGGATGAAGCCCGAACAGACGGCGATTTACTACATCACTGCTGACGCGCTCCGCGCAGCGCGCTCGAGCCCGCAGCTCGAGGTGTTCAAACGCAAGGGGGTCGAGGTTTTGCTGCTGACCGACCGTGTTGACGAATGGATGTTGGGCAGCTTGCATGAGTTTGATGGCAAACCCCTGAAGTCAGTCGCCCGCGGCGGCGCCGACCTTGGGGCCTTGCAGGACGCTGAAGAGAAGAAGCTGGCCGAGGAGGCAGCTGAGTCTTACAAAGACCTCCTTGGGCGGATGAAAACTGCGCTTGAAGGCGTGGCGAAGGATGTGCGCATCAGCACGCGGCTAGTCGAGTCTCCGGCATGCCTGGTGGCAGACGAGGGGGACGTCAGCGGCCATTTGGCCCGACTTCTGCGACAAGCGGGGCAGGATGTTCCCAAATCGCATCCCATCCTGGAAATCAACCCAGGGCATGCGTTGGTTCAGCGCCTGCAGGTCGAGCTCGATCGAGGAGACGCCGCGCCACCGGGTGCATTCACTGATTTGGCGCACATTTTGTTCGATCAGGCGGTGCTGGCTGAAGGGGGCATGCCAGACGACCCCGCCGCCTATGTGCAGCGCGTCAACCAATGGCTGCTGCGCGCCGGGTAAGGGCAGGCTGCGGGTGTTTCGGGCCTTGATCACGACGTGATTGCCGCGATCAAGCTGAGAGCACCTGCCCGTACTCGCAAGGTTCGGCCCCTGGCTTTGCGACACTTCTATGGGTAGCTAAGGTATGGTCGCTAAACTGGGCGAATTCAAGTGAGTGGGCGGGCCATGGCCGCTTTTCGGGCATGGGCGGTCACCAAGTCAAGGTATGAACGAGGCGAACAAGCAAACGAGGAACAGACGCGCGGCGGGCTACTGGCAATTCATGCGGGAGTTCGTGCGTAACCCACGCCAGATCGGGGCCATCTGCCCTAGTTCGCCCTTCCTAGCTAGGCGCATGGCTAGCCTTGTTCCGGCAGGTGACGGCGTTGTGGTGGAACTGGGGCCAGGGGGTGGTGCCGTGACAGCTGCTCTGCTCAGTCACGGCGTGCACGCGCGGGATCTTGTTCTGGTCGAGCGGTCGGCAGCGCTGTCGGCTTATCTTGCCAAGCGATTTCCCGGGATTCGACTCATTCAGGGCGATGCCATGCATCTGAGCCGGTTCGAGGCTCTTCAGCGGAAACCCGTACGTGCCATCGTGTCAAGTTTGCCGCTGCGCAGTCTGCCCCGGGCGGTGGTGCGCCAGATTTTGGAACAGGTCGCCGTTGTTTCGGGACCAGGCACCGTTTTCATCCAGTTCAGCTACGCCCTGCGTGGTAGCGGGCAGGGCATGGCGCCGGGATTCGAGCGCGACCAGGCCCATTTGGTCTGGCGCAATCTGCCACCGGCACGTATCGAGGCTTTCCGTTTTCGGGCCGGTTCCATGCAGTAGGTGATTGGGCAGCTTGCCAATGGCTTGCGTGAATCAGGACACCCACATCGTGATCGTCACGACGGCAAGCAGCAACATCCAAAGTAAAACCGAACGCCAAACCAGCCCAACGACGCTACGAAGATGTGCGGGCGTCGGGGTGGCTCCGGGCATTTCTGGCGTCAAGCCCGGGGCCTGCAGTTCCACGTCGATGGCACTTGCCCAGCCTTCCTCGCCCGGTTCCACTGCGACCGTTTGGGCTGTGGCCCCCAAGCGTATGCCCACCGCCCCAGCCGCGGACGCGAGCATGGCTCCAGTATTGCTGTCGGGCCACAACCGGGCATAGTTGCGCCACATGTCCACGGCTTCTTCGAAATTGCCGACTACGGCATAACCCGCAGCCGTCAGGCGCGCAGGCAGCCAGTCCAGCACGTGGAAGGCCTTGCAGGCGAAATCGCGCAACCAGGGGCTCGCATCGGAGCCAGTTGCGCTCCACTTGCCGGCTGTGTATTCAGACATTCGATACAGCACCGCACCCGCCGGGCCAAGTGGAAGCAGGAACCAGAAGAAAACACCCAACACATAGCGCTGCGCCGCCACGAGCGCGTGCTCGATGGTCTGCTGGGTGACATCATCGGCCGACATTTCGACGGTATCCAACGCCTTCCATTGCTTGAGGATGGCGCGCGCACCCGGGACGTCGCCATGACTAAGTGCGTCGGAGATATCGGTGAAGTAATGGCTGAATTGCCTGAAGCCCAACGTGAAATACAACACCACAACGTTCCAGGCGAAAGCCAGGAGAATATTCACGCGTAGCGCACCCCAGTACACCAGCAGCGACACGAGCGCTGGAAGCAACACCGCGATGAACCATGCGGCCAAGCCATGCCTGCGCTCCCCAGCGTCGAAATTACGCGCCGCAAAATCGGCGAGCGACTTGCGTGCAGCGTATACGACGCTCAGGCGTCCGAGGGGTTTGATTTGCTCCAGGAGCAGCGAGAGGAGAACAGAGAAAAAAGCCATGCCAACATGCTAAGCGATCAGCAACCGGTAAAGGTTGCGAATCATCGCGGCCGTAGCGCCCCAGATGAAATAGCGCTTGCCGTCGGCGGTAGTCCACGGCATTGCATAGAAGCTGCGGCGCGTGGGAATCGGTGCAAGGCCAGGGGCAGGGAGGCCTGTTTGCGTGTCCCAGGTCCGCAGTTCGTGGTGCGCTGGGTTCATGAGAAATTCCAGAGGCACCTCAAAGACTTCGGCAACTTCACTGGGCTGAGGGCGCAGCGGTGCACAGGGATCAATCATGGCGATCACCGGCGTGACGGCGTAGCCAGTGATGGTGGTATACACGGGCATCATGCCCAGGGTTTCGACCTGATCCGGGCGTAGACCGATTTCCTCCTCGGCCTCACGTAGCGCTGTGTGAATGGGTGTTGCGTCATCCAGATCGCGACTGCCGCCAGGGAAGCTGATCTGCCCAGCGTGGACCGGCAGGTCGGCGTTTCGCCGAGTCAGCAGCAGTTGCACGCCCTGCGTGCGTTCGACGAGCGGCACAAGCACAGCGGCTTGCCGCGTCGCCACGCGACGTGCATGGGCAACATCCTCGAAAACTTCCGGTGTCCAGTCAGGAGCATGGGCGAAGCGCGAGCGCAGCCAAGCGCGCTGCAAACGTGAGGCGTGCACCGGGGGGAGTCCCGAGTCACGGTGGGTGACCGGAACCCGCTCGGGATCAAAGGGCGGAAGTGCAGGTGGAATGGGATTGTTAATCATGCCTACATGCAAAAAGCCGGCTCACGCCGGCTTTTTGCATGACACTGGGAAGGATTCGCATGGGCCTGGGTTGGAGGCCAACTGGCTTCGATCAGGCCAGTTTTTCCTTGATGCGGGCAGATTTGCCAGTACGGCCGCGTAGGTAGTACAGCTTTGCACGGCGCACATCGCCGCGACGCTTGACCTCGATTGAGGCGATCATTGGCGAGTACAGCTGGAATGTGCGCTCGACGCCTTCGCCTGACGATATTTTGCGGACGATGAAATTGGAGTTCAGGCCGCGGTTGCGCTTGGCAATCACCACGCCTTCGTAAGCCTGTGCACGCTTGCGTGATCCTTCGACCACGTTAACGCTGACGATGACGGTGTCGCCTGGGGCGAACTCGGGGATCGCCTTGCCTTGGGTCAAGCGCTGGATTTCTTCCTGCTCGAGTTGCTGAATCAAATGACTGCTCATGAAGGGCTCCTATGATCTTGCGACCGCATGAAAGGGGATTGCAGGAATCGGCAGACAACCGATGCTCGCTTGTTGTTTCGGCGCAGAGGATCGAAAAGCTTGATATGTTAATCGAAACGCGCAAGCGCTTGCTCATCGCGTGCGCTAAGACGATTTTCACGCCGCATGATCGCGATGAGATCGGGTCTTCGTTCTTGGGTCAGTTGCAGGCTTCGGTCGCGCCGCCAGCGGGCAATGCGCGCATGGTCGCCAGATAGCAAAACAGCCGGAACATGCAGGCTGGCATGGGTTGGCGGACGGGTGTAGTGCGGGCAGTCAAGCAGGCCGTCGGAGAAGCTGTCCTGCTGTGCCGAATCGGCGCTTCCCAGCACGCCGGGCTGCAAACGTGCCACCGCATCCAAAAATGCCATGGCCGCAATTTCACCGCCTGACAGAACATAGTCTCCGAGGCTGATTTCTTCGTCCACATGGTGGTCGATAAATCGCTGGTCAATGCCTTCATAGCGGCCGCAAACCAGGACGGCGCCTTCGGAGCAGGCCCAACGCTTTACCTGCTCTTGTGTCAGCTTTGCGCCAGCAGGTGAAAAAAGCAGCACGGGTCCAGGGCCCATGCCCGTGGTTTCACGGGAGCTCTGCGCCGCGTGCAAAGCACGCTCCAAGGGCTCAATCAACATCACCATGCCCGGTCCCCCGCCGTAGGGCCGGTCATCCACGGTGCGGTGGGTGTCGATCGAAAAATCGCGCGGATTCCAGTGCTGCAGCGTCATGACCCCACGATCGAAGGCGCGTCGACATACACCCTGGGTGCGCAGCGGGTCGAAATATTCGCCGAACAGGGTCAGCACGTCGAAGCGTGGCATGGCGTATCCTTGCTCAGTCGTAGTCTGGCTGCCAGTCGACGACAATTCGCCGCGCTGCTGTGTCGACATCGACGATATAGGCATCGACGAAAGGGATGAGGCGCTTATGAAGTTTCGTCTCTTCCTCAAGGGGAGCGCTTGATTGCACTTGCAAGATGGACTGTGCTCCGCTGTCCAGCAGCCCGGAAACTGTACCGAGCTCCAGACCCTCGCGATTGAATACAGCGCAACCGATCAGGTCAACCCAGTAATACTCACCTGCACCCGGAGGCGGGAAGTCTTCGCGCCGTGCATGAATCGTCCAGCCCCTCATTGCTTCGGCCTGTGTGCGGGTGCCAATCTCCTCAAGCAAGGCAACGACGGATGTTGCATGGCGGCGCGCCAGCCGAACGGCGAGCTCCACACGTTGCAAAGGCCGCCCCGGCGGCGCTTGCATCCACCAACGTCGTGCTTTGAGCAGCACGCCGGCCTCGCTCGAGGCTGGCGCGACCTTGATCCAGCCCTGCGTTCCCCAAGCGCCCAGCACGTGACCGACTTGGAGCAAATCGTCAGGCCACGCGATGTCCAGAGGGGGGTGAATTTTAGGTGAGGTGTTCATGGCGCAAAGCAAAACACCGCAAAGCATCGCTTGCGGTGTTGCATCCTGGCCGAGTGGCGCAGACCCTGAGAGGGATGAAGCGGTGCGGCCGTGGAGGCTGGCCGCGCGGCGTTCAGGCCGACGCCGGTGCAGGCGTCTGGGCCTGCTTGGATTGCTTGACGAGGCGCTGAACGGTTGGCGAGAGCTGAGCGCCCACACCGGCCCAGTAGTCAAGGCGGTCAATCTCGATGCGCAGCGGCTGTTCCTGGCCCCGGGCAACAGGGTTGTAAAAACCCAGGCGCTCAAGGTAACGACCGTCGCGGCGATTGCGGGAATCGGTGGCTACGATGTGGTAAAAGGGGCGCCCTTTGGCACCGGCGCGTGAAAGACGAATGACGACCATTGCTTGAATTCCTGAAGTGTCTGCTTGATGGGTATGCGTTCGAACCGCCTCGGCCATACAGTTCCTCGTACGAATCGCCGTGCAGGATGGGCTACTCAGTCAACCCTTCACGTGGACGAAACTGCGAGCGCCTCAAAGGCGTCCCACATCTATTGCGTGCGGTGAGCCGGGCCAAGCCCATTAAACTCGCCATTATATCCACACCTATAGTCATCCCTCGATGCACGTGCTAAAGATATCCCGGGTAGGGGCGGCTGCCGAAACAGATCTGGATTCGATGCGTTGCATCGACAGGCATCATGTGCTGCACAGTAAGGGCACTGTGGAGATTGCGTCACGCAATGTTGCATTGATGCGACGAAGGTGGCAGATCGTGTGTCCGCGCGGAGCGGGCATGGGCTCAATGCGGACGGATCCGTTGCGACAAGCGAGTGCCCAGCTGGGCGGCTGGCAGAGGCTAGCGGAAATTGGCGGCAAGGCGAACTGGGTTTTGATCGCCATGGACGAACGGTATCGCTTCCCGCATCAAGGCGTCATGACAGTCGGAGGAACGGGGTTTGGGCGTTGGCTGGATGTCGTATGGATGCAAAGGTCCTTAGTGCCTGGCGCTGGGACGGCGCCGTGTTTTGCCTGAGCCAGCGATGGTCTTCATGCATCGGATTCGTGAACCCATGTCCCAAACATTCAAGTCCAAGAGCGTGGCCGCTGGCCTGGCATTGCTTCTGGGCGTGTTCGGTGCACATCGCTTCTATTTGAAAGGCTGGCGCGACCCGCTCGGCTGGCTGCACCCGCCGTTGTTCGCCGTTGGCGTTTGGGGCGCTATGCGGCTTTTCGATTACGGCGAGAATGACAGGATCGCGCGAATCGCGCTTCCCGTGCTTGCTTTGGTCATTGGTGTAGCCCTCTTCCAGGCGCTTCTCATTGGGCTGGCGCCCGACGCCCGCTGGGATGCAAAGTGGAATCGCGGCACCGGGCGCGTGTCATCAAGTGGTTGGGGCGCAGTGCTGGCGGTCATTTTTGCGCTTCTCATTGGGACCGCAGTGCTGGTCGGTGGCCTGGTGTTTAGCTTGCAGCATGCATTCCAGCAGTGAGCGCAGCCGCTACGAATCGGTGGGGCTGACGGCAAGGGGGCCAACGCGCTCGACTTGCTGTCCCAATTGTTGAAGCCGGCGCGCTGCTTGCGCAACGGACTCACCGTCGGGCAAAGTCCAATGCGGCCAGATTTCCGCGAGAGGTACCAGCACGAAGGCGCGCAGATGCATGCGTGGATGGGGCAACACGAGTCGTTCGTCCTGCAGATGGCGCGAGCCGAAAAGCAGTAAATCGAGGTCGAGCGTGCGTGGCGCATTGTGAACCCCCGTCGGGCGTGCGCGCCCATGGGCCTTCTCAATGCGCTGTAGCCGAGCGAGTAGGACTTCGGGCGTCAAGCCGCAATGCATAGCAACAACGGCGTTCCAGTAATCGGGTCCCGCCGCGTCCACGGGAGCGCTGCGATAAAGGCTGGAAGCCTCAATAAGTCGGCAAGTGGGCAGAGTCTGCAAAGCGGCAAGAGCCGTACGCAAGGTCCTCGCACCGTCACCCAGGTTTGCGCCCAGGCTGATGAGGACGACTTCGCTCGCGGCTGAGGCCTTCACTGCCATGCGCATCGCTATTGCGATGAGGTGCCGCCACCCTCGCCGCTGGACGGCTCAGTTTGTGGCGCCGCAGGCTTTTTGCGCTTTCGGCGTTTGCGCTTGCCAGTCTCGGACGGGTTGGTGCGCGCAGCCTGCTCTATGAGCACGCTGCGTTCGGTCTCGTCAGCTTCCTGGAAGTCGGACCACCAGCGGGCCACTTCAGCATCGGCGCCTCCAGTGCGCGCGCGCAGGAGCAGAAAATCGTAAGCGGCGCGAAAGCGCGGATGCTCCAGCACGCCATACGCATAACGCCGCGTGCGCCGTGCCAAGCGTGGCTGCAGGGACCAAATTTCACGCATGTCCACGGCGATGCGGCGCTGGATGGCGAGGCGCTCGGCTTGCGCGCTCAGCACGTCTTCGGCGGCCTGATCGAGCGCGGCAATGGCTGGTACACCCTCAGTCTGCAGCTCTGCCCAGTGACTGTTGACCTGCGGCCACAGCAGGCAGGCGAACAGGAAGCTGGGGCTTGCTGTCTTGCCCTCAGCGAGTCGCGCGTCAGTGTCACGAAGCGCCGCCATCACGAAGGCTTCGCCTTGTGGCTGGTTGAGAGCCACGTCGATGAGCGGAAGCAGTCCCTTGTGCAGCCCCAGGCCCCGCAACTGCTCCAATGAAGCCAGTGCATGTCCAGTTTGCAGAAGCTTGATTGTTTCGTCGAACAGTCGTGCCGAGGGCACATTGCGGAGCAGAGCGGTATGCTCGGCTATGGGTGCGCGCGTCGCCGGGTCGATGCC
The DNA here is from genome assembly GCA_021807445.1 of Pseudomonadota bacterium. GTDB lineage: Bacteria > Pseudomonadota > Gammaproteobacteria > Burkholderiales > Burkholderiaceae_C > Thiomonas_A. The sequence goes on along the minus strand of JAKBCY010000027.1, from coordinate 8,290 downwards.
GAAGCCCAGCTTGGCAGCAAATCTTGCGACCCGCAACAGGCGCACGGGATCCTCACGGTAGCGGGTGGCCGGGTCACCGATCATGCGCAGGGTGCGCGCCTTGATATCGCGTAGGCCATGGTGGTAGTCCACGACGATATCCCGTGTAGGGTCGTAATACAGCGCATTGACAGTGAAGTCACGGCGCGCGGCATCCTGATCCTGCGGACCCCAGACGTTGTCACGCAGCACGCGCCCGCTTTCGTCAACAGCTCGGTGCTTGCCAGCAAGGTCCCGCACGTTGCGCTCGTCGCCACCCACTCTGAAGTTGGATTGCGTGTCCATGCTTGCGCGGAACGTGGATACTTCAATAATTTCGCGACCGAACATCACGTGCACGATGCGGAAGCGTCGCCCGATGAGAATGGCTCGGCGAAACAGCGGCTTAACTTCCTCCGGCGTGGCGTTCGTGGCGACGTCGAAGTCTTTAGGCTTGAATCCAAGCAGCAGATCGCGCACAGCGCCACCAACGATATAGGCTTCGAACCCGGCTTGTTGCAGGGTGCGCACGACGGTGAGGGCGGAGTTGGGTAGCTGCGCAACGTCGATTTGGTGCTGGGCCCGCGGGATTTCCAGGCGCTTGCCGGTTGAGGCGGACGGTTGCGATTTACCGCCAAGCAGGCGAGTGATAAGTTTGCGAATCATGGAAAGAGGTCAAGGACGGGCCAGCCACGACGGTGTGCGACGTCGGCAAGCTTGGGGTCGGGATGCACTACCACGGGGTGCGTCACGCGTTCGAGCAGCGATTGGTCGTTGATCGAGTCGGAATAGAACCATGTCTGGGTGAAGCTGACCCAGTCCAGGCCCTTTGCGGCGAGCCATTGCTCGGTGCGTGCAATCTTGCCCTCGCGGAACGATGGAATGCCGACCCAGCCCCCGGTGTAGCCGCCAGCGGCATTGCGCTCAGCTTGCACCGCGATCAAGTCAACCACGCCGAAGGCTTGCGCAATCGGCCCGGTGACGAAGTCGTTGGTGGCCGTGACGATTGCACACAAATCGCCATTCATCTGGTGTTTTTGCACCAGATTCAGGGCCTGTGGGCGGATCTGCGGCAGCACGATTTTTTGCATAAATGCGTCGCGCGCCGCTTCCAGCGCCTGCGGCGATCGCCCGATCAAGGGAGCGAGTGAGAAACGCAGGTATGCAGCCAAGTCCAGCGTGCCCGCGCGGTAGGCAGCGTAAAAGCGGTCATTTTCTTGACGGTGCCGCTCACCGTCCGTCCAGCCGAGGTGTACGCAGAATTCGCCCCAGGCATGGTCCGAATCGAACGGGATGAGGGTATTGTCCAAGTCGAACAGCGCAAGATGACGGTTGGGCATTCGCGTGGGAATCAAGGTTTGGTGGTGGGTAGGGTGGGGGGATTCGTTTGGGCCATCATGGCTTTGAGCAAAGGGATACTGGTGGCGCGCGCGTGCTGCATGGCATACGCGTCGAGCCGAGAAACAAGCTCCAGCAGCGAAGTCATGTCGCGCGCATGGTGGTTCAGAATATAACGGCTCAGATCATCGCGAAGATCAAACCCGCGTGACGCTGCCATACGCTGAAGGACGCGTTGCTTGGCGGCGTCATCCAATGGCTCCAATCCCAACGCCAGGCCCCAGGCGAGTCGCGTGCGTATGTCGGCGCGAAGATCGAGTTGCGTCGGTGCGGTGTTACCAGCGGCGACAAAGGCGACGTTGAATTGACGCGCCGCATTGAAGAGGCCGAACAGCATGTCCTGTTGCCATGCCGCGCAGGACTGCACGTCATCCACCGCCAGCAACGCGCCCGGCCCAACCCTTGCAAGGGTGTCAAGCGAGGGCCAGTGTGAGGGCGGGCTATGCGGTGTGAGGTAAAGCGCCCAACGCTCGCCCTTTTGAACCTTGCTGCAGCAGGCGCGCAGGAGATGGCTCTTGCCGCTGGCAGTCGGCCCCCAAAGGTAAAGCGCGCCGCCTTCGGTGGCTGTCAGTAAGTTGTACAAGGTTTCAAGCGCAAGACCGTTAGCGCCGGGCTCAAAGGTCTCAAGCGTCGGTTCATCATCCCATTGCAGAGCCAACAAAAGTTGCCGGCTCGCACCACTGTCAAAGGGTGGTCTCATTGGCGCAAAAACAAGGGACTTGAACGATACCAGACCAACGCGTGACGAGCCACCACGAGCAAAAGGGCTCCCGCTGGCAATGCCAGCAGCACACCGACAAAACCGAACAAGTCACCAAATGCAAGGAGCAGAAAGATGACCAGAAGAGGGTGCAGGCCGATATGGTGGCCGAGGAGCTTCGGCGTCAAGTAGGAACTCTCGAGAACCTGCCCGATACCATAAACCACTGCGACGGCCCATAGCGCATAAAAGCTCTGGAATTGGAGGGCGCCCGCAAGTAAAGCCAAAAGCAGTCCGAATCCGAAACCCACGAACGGCACGAACACGGCAAGCCCTGTAAATACGCCGATGGGCAGAGCAAGCTGGAATCCGGCCAAGGCTAGCCCTGCTGCATAAAAAGCGGCCAAGATGAGCATGACTGCCAGTTGCCCACGCACATAGCGGCTGAGAATGGCGTCGCATTCGTCGAGGAAAGTCCTCAGTGCTTCGCGCCTATCCGGGGGCACCAGACTGAAGCTTCGGTGCATGAGGTTGTGCCAGTCCATGAGCAGGTAAAACGTGAGCACTGGAATGAGCACAAGATCGCCCAGAACACCGATGATCGCTCCACCACCGCTGCGGGCGGAGCTCAGCAACTGCAGAATCGAGCGTTCAGGATCGCCTGAGAGGCTTTTGGTCAGTAAACCCTTAAGGCTCGTCACGTCGAATTGCGCCTGCAATCCCAAGTGTGCGGCTTGCCCACTGAGCCAGGTGTTCATGCTCGTGAGCAACGAGGGCACTTGTTGTTGCAATTGGGGAAGCGTGCTGCTCAGCACGGAAACGATCAAGCTGCCGAGCGCCACCAGCGCGACAATAAGGAGCACGATGGAAAGGGATGTGCCTACGGGACGGGGGATGTGCCAGCGTTGCAGTCGCTCCACTGATGGGTGCAAGCCGTAAGCGATCGTTAGCGCGACCAGGAACGGCATCAGAACGGCCCCAAGCAGTGAAGTCACCCATAGCGCAATGAGGATGATCGCTGCCCAGATCAGGTGAACCTTGTTGGCTTCGGATAGTTGCACGTGACGGGTCGCGAATCGTAGGGCGTTCAGGTTGCGTCTCAATCCAGCGCTGGTCGTTTCCTGTAGCGTAGGCCTGAGGGGACATCAGACGTAAAGATTATGTGCCGTGCACTGGCCGGGCTGCACGGGGCGGCCACCCCCACATTCTCACCTTCACACGGCCCCTGGGTGGGAGGCTCCTAGAATGCTCCCTATTCTATGAATGCGCAGCGACGGCAGACGCCAGCGCTGCACCAGCCCTTCCCAAACCATGTCCAAAACCAGTCTGACTTATCGTGACGCAGGCGTTGATATCGATGCCGGAGATGCCTTGGTTGAAGCCATCAAGCCGCTGGCCGCCCGTACGATGCGCGAAGGTGTCTTGGCCGGCATTGGAGGCTTTGGTGCCCTGTTCGAGGTGCCCAAGCGATACCGCGAGCCCGTACTCGTGTCTGGTACTGATGGTGTGGGGACGAAGTTGCGCCTGGCATTCCAGTGGGACCGCCATGACACGGTAGGCATCGATTTGGTGGCCATGAGTGTCAATGATGTCTTGGTACAGGGTGCTGAGCCACTTTTCTTTCTCGACTATTTCGCCTGCGGCAAGCTGGCGGTGGATGTGGCTGCGCAGGTGGTCAGCGGTATTGCTCGCGGATGCGAATTGGCGGGTTGCGCCTTGATTGGCGGCGAGACGGCCGAAATGCCAGGCATGTACCCGCCAGGGGAGTATGACCTCGCGGGTTTTTGCGTGGGCGCTGCGGAGAAAAGCAGGCTCGTCTCGGGTGCTAGCGTGCGCGCCGGAGACGTCGTGCTTGGACTGGCTTCGAGCGGCATCCATTCAAACGGGTATTCGCTCGTGCACAAGGTCATTGAGCGGGCGGCCGGCACGTTGCCCGAGGAACTCGACGGCCGACCTTTCCGTGATGCAGTGATGGCCCCGACGCGGATTTACTGCAAATCGGTGCTGGCGTTCTTGCAGACGGTTGAAGTCAATGCCATGGCCCACATCACCGGGGGCGGCTTATTGGAGAATATCCCGCGGGTCCTGCCGCCCAATTTGCATTGCGCGCTGCAACGCGACGCTTGGGCCAGGCCCGAAGTGTTCGAGTGGCTTCAGCGCGAAGGGTCCATACCCGAAGATGAGATGCTGCGTACCTTCAATTGCGGTATCGGCTACGTGTTGGTGGTCGACCATGAGCGCGCCGACACGGCATTGAAGGAGCTCCAGGCGGCCGGTGAACAATGCTCCCGCATTGGCGTGATTCGCCCGCGTGTCGCGGGCGAATCTGCGGTCAGCGTGAGTTGACATCGGGCGACACGAAAGCACGACATCAGGCTGGGGCGTGGCTCTTCTCGTAGCGAATCTGGCAAGCCGTGCACCGCACGGCGGTCGGTTCAGCGCGCAGGCGCTGAAGGCCAATATCGTCGCTGCAGTCAACGCACACGCCAAACTGCGCACTCGGCAAACGGGCTAGCGCAGCATCGATACGCTCAAGCTCCGAGGCGTCCCGCAGGGTTTGTGCCATTTCCACGGCGTCTGCTGCGGAGGTCACGTCGTCGTCTGCTTCTCCGCGGTGGGTAGGCAGGCGCATCGTGCCGTCATCGGCGTGTGTTTCGGTGCGCAGTTCGGCCAGCACTTCGGCTCGGCGTTGGCGCAGGGCGAGTTCGATGGATTGCTTTTGCTCGCTGCTCAGTGACATGATCGCCTCCATCTCCCGCAAAATGAAATGCTTATGTGCATTGTGCGCGCCCCGGGAACTCAACGGCGCAATTTGGCCAGAAATCCGCTCTGGCACTATTCCCGGTGTCGGAAATGGCTGGGCCGCAGGCCTAGCAGGGCCAGCGCCAAGAAATAGGCCATCGCGGCGGCAGCCATCAGGCCAAAGGCCGTGCCCAGTCGCTTCCAGTGTGCAGCGCTGCCGCTCCAATGTGCCCAGGGGAAGTGCTCGGCACCCCAGAAGAGAATCAGACCCAGCGGCAGCAACGCCAATAAAACCTTTGCGGCAAACATCGCCCAGCCTGGTTCGGGGCAATAGCTGCCACGACGCCGGAGGCCGCGCAGCAGCAGCGCGGCATTGAGCAAAGCACCGCAGGAAATGGCCAAAGCCAGACCCGCATGGGCCAGCCAGGGCACGAACAGTACGTTCATTGCCTGCGTACCTAATAGCACGACAATGGCGAGCTTGACGGGGGTGCGCACGTCCCGCTTGGCGTAGAACCCGGGTGCAAGAATCTTCACTCCTACCAAGCCCATCAGGCCGAGACCGTAGGCACGCAGCGCAGTGGTCGTTTGGTCGAGGTCAAAGGCATTGAAGTGCCCGTAATTGAAGAGGATCGCAATCAGGGGCTTGGCGAAAACTCCCAAGGCGACAGCGCTGGGGAGGGCCAGGAGCAAGGTTAGACGTAGGCCCCAGTCGAGTAGCTTGCTGTAGCGCTCAGGATCGGCAGCTGCGTGGGCCCGCGAAAGGCTGGGCAGAAGTACCGAACCCAGCGCCACGCCAAGAAGCGCAGTGGGAAACTCCATGAGCCGGTCAGCATAGGCTAGCCAGGATACGCTGCCTGGTTGAAGGTGCGAGGCGATTTGTGTATTGATGACAAGCGATACTTGTGCGACAGAGACCGCCATGCTGGCCGGTAGCATCTGCTTGACGACCCGACTCACGCCGGGAGAACGCCAGGCGGCAAGCGCATTCATGTGGATTCGTGGCATGACGGCGTAGCGTTTGAGAGATGGCCATTGCAGGGCGAGCTGCAGGACACCTCCAGCCATGACCCCAATGGCCAGCGCGTAGACAGGAGGATGCATCACCCGGTGCAACGCGATGGCAGCCACGATGATCGAAAGATTCAGAAGCGCGGGCGTGAGTGAGGGGATGGTGAAATGCTTCCAAGTGTTGAGGATCCCGGCTGATAGCGCCACCAGCGAGATCAGCCCCGCGTAGGGGAACATTAGGCGGGTCATCCATACGGCGGCGTCAAATGCGGCCGGGTGCAGGCCCGATGCGGTAAGGAAGATCAGAACCGGGGCCAGCAATACGCCTATGACGCTGACAGCGGCGAGGATCCAGGCCAGCGCTGTGGCGACATCGTCAACCAGTTTGCGATTGGCCTCGGGACTGTCCTGTTCGCGCGACTGGGCGAGGATGGGAATGAACGCTTGCGAAAAGGCTCCCTCGGCAAAGAGTCTGCGCAACAAGTTGGGCAGACGAAATGCGACGTTGAAGGCATCAGTCCAGGCGCTGGCCCCAAAATACCGTGCAACAAGGACCTCGCGCAGCAGGCCTGTGATGCGGGAGACGAGCGTCAGCAGGGAGACGGTGTAGGCAGCCTTGAGGAGGTTCACGGCCGCGATTATAGGCAGGGGGAGGCGTCACATTTGAGAACGTGGACGGCCCGGTTATAATGTGATGTTTTCCATACGATTTCGAGGTCAATACTCATGGCGACATCCGCGCAAGCGAAAAAGAAAAGCGCCCGCACGCCCTCCGGGCGCAAGCGCGCGCGTCAGGACATCAAGCTCAACGCTGCCAATTCGGCAATGCGTTCGCGCTTCCGTACGGCCATCAAATCCGTACGCAAGGCAATTGCAGCCGGGGATAAAAGCAAGGCTGTGGAGGCATACAAGGCGGCTGTGCCAGTACTTGACTCCATTGCACGGAAGGGCCTGTTTCATCCCAACAAGGCGGCGCGCGACAAGAGTCGCCTGAATGCTGCTCTCAAAGGGATGGCTGCCTGAAACCGGGCGATCCCGGGCGCGTGGTGCGGGGCAATGCCTGTCGCGTGCCTAGCTAAGTAGCAAGTCAAAAATGCCCCCGGTGCAAACCGGTGGGCATTTTTTCATGCAGTGGAGCGAACGTGCACAGCCGTCTGAGCCGGACAGAACCCTAGAAGAGGCGCGCCTTGACTCGCAATTACGCGGCGATCGCCAGGCTGGGGGCTGCGTCCGCTTGCGCAGGCGCGCTATCTAGCAGGCAAGCGTGCTCAATTTGCAAGTTGTTGTCACGCGCGAAACCCATCAGAAAGTCGAAGGCCATCGGCTCGATTTCACGCAAGGTCTCACTCACCACGACGCAGCGTATGCCACCAAGGGTGGTGGGCAGGCAAAATGGAGAGTAACCAAGATGCGGCTCGCGTGCAGGGCAGTCCGGGTGGCGGAATTGGGTCATGAGCCCAGCCAAGCGATCCGCCCAATCGCTGGGGCGGAATGTCTTGCCTTCGCGGGTCACGCCCATGATGAAAATTTCACGCGGCTTAACCAGCATCATTGGGACAAGAGGTTTCATGGAAGGCGGGTCATATGTCGGCGGGAGCGATGGCCCAATTGTACCGAGTGTGGTGCGACGCAGCAAATAAATGGAGTTTGCGAACCCGTCTTCAGGCGCGATTCGAGTCGTGAGTCGTGCCCGGGGCGCAGCTGATTGGGGAGTGATGCCGATGTGGCCTTCCTATAATCACCATGAGCCTGCACTTGCGATGGAAAACGCGATGTCGCAGGCTGTTGTTTTTTCGACTTCTGGAGAGGAGACGTTCATGCCCGGTCATCTGATGAACACTTACGCCCGCCTTCCCTTAGCCTTGACACATGGCGTCGGTGCCTGGGTCTGGGACAAGGATGGCAGGCGCTATCTGGATGGGCTCAGCGGCATTGCCGTCAACACGGTGGGACACGCGCATCCGCGCTTGGTCGCGGCCCTGCGCGACCAAGTGGGCAAGCTGATCCACACCTCCAACCTCTACGAAATTCCTCTGCAAGATCAATTGGCTGATCGGCTCTGCAGCCTGGCCGGAGCTGACCGTGCCTTTTTCTGTAATTCGGGCCTGGAAGCCAACGAAGCCGCAATCAAGCTGGCGCGCCTGTGGGGGCACAAGCGCGGTGTCGAAAACCCGGCGATCGTCGTATACGAGGATGCGTTTCACGGACGTTCTTTGGCCACTTTGTCTGCAACCGGGAACCCTAAGGTCCAGAAGGGATTTGAGCCCCTGGTGGAGGGTTTCATTCGCGTGCCGTTTAACGATGAAGTTGCGATCACAGAGGTCGCTGCGCGCCACCCGAATATCACCGCGGTCTTTATCGAGGCCATTCAAGGGGAAGGAGGCGTCAACCCCGCTCGGGCTGAGTACCTGCGCTTCCTCC
>JAKBCY010000227.1 GCA_021807445.1 Pseudomonadota bacterium | reverse complement strand
TGAAACTTGGGCCTGGAAGCAAGTCGGCCCCGATTCGCTGACGCTTCCGCAACTCCTTCACATGCCCGTGTGGGCCGTGTGGGGCCTCCTGCTCGCCGTACTGGTCGTGGTTGGCTATCTCACCCGCAGCACGACGCAAGGCCGCTCGGATTCCGTGGCGCCTTCCCAGTCCAATATGCGAGCAGCGCAGCAGTCGTAACCTTCGCCTTGCGGATCCTTGCACTGCATGTGCGCGGATCCGCCTCTGACGCTTCAACAATCGTGCGCAGGATGTACACCAATCGGCGGCGCATTCGTTGAACCCCAACGAGCCACGCTTGCATCTGGCTGCGTATCGCATCTCGCTTTATTTCTATTCCACCACTTGGAGATTGATCAATGGCCATTTCCCGCCGCCTTAAGCTGTCCCACGCTTTGCCCGCCTTGGCTCTTGCAGCTGCCGTCGTCGCTCCAATGCCTCAGGCGCTGAGCAGCCTTTCCGCCACAACCGCGGCCCACGCTGCGGCCAACCCCTGCGCTCCGAGCAACCCGTGCGCGCCTTCGTCCAAGAAAGCGAACAAGACGATGGAGAAGAAGATGGTCAAAAAAGCTGGCAACCCCTGCGCTCCGGGTAAAGCGCAGCACAAGTCGAGCAATCCCTGCGCGCCTTCAAAGTAACTTGCGTGACACAAACCGCTTGGATTGAACCTCGTCGCGCCTGACTGCAACTGTCTGACTGCCGCTCCAAGCGCACGGGCGTCCATGGCGAACGATCGGTTTGAGCCGTCATCGCGATGCCGAATCGACGATGCCGAGTTGGTTCGACTGCTGTGCGCCGAGCCGCAGGACCGCAAGGAGCAAATGCTCGAGGCAGCGGAAGATGTATTGCGGTGCATCCAGGCCTATTCGAGGCGTGGGACCAGTGTGCTTGCCGACGTACTCGGCAAGCACACTCATTTTGAGGAATGGGCGCACTACCCACAAAATGATGCCGTCGATACCCACACCGGGTATCGCTTTTACTACCACGCGCATGCTGCGCGCGAGCGCATGCTAGGCGAACATGGCCATTTCCATGTTTTCGGCCCTGCGCCCATTTCAAGTCGTCGCAGCAGTGCAATCCCAGAACACGGCCCAGACTATTCCCATATTGTGGGTATATCCGTGGACGAACGTGGCTTTCCGATTCGCCTGTTCACCACCAACAGGTGGGTCACTGCCGAGCAGTGGTTGCCCGCGCCCAGCGTGATCCGCTCAATGCACGGGCTCGATTTGGGCTGCGCCAGACCCGTGCGGGTCGCGCGCTGGGTGCAAGACGTCGTACGCCTCTTTGCCGTGCAAATTGCGGCCATCGTCAGACACCGGGATGATCGTCTTGCCCGCAGGGCATGCCATACCGACGTTGAACGCCTCTTGGAAGATCGGCGAAGCCATATCCTGAGCCAGTGCCGCGTCGACCTGGCAAAGCAATTTCAGTTTTTGGAGGGAGCCGGAATCAGCTGAAGCTCAAGCCCGGTTCGGCATTTTTTTCAACGATGAGAAGCGTACGAAACTAGTGAAGTGGATTGGCGCAGGCCTTCTGGGAGCGGCTACCCAGATTGCCTCAACTGCGGTCACCCTGCCGGGTCCGCTGGTCACGCCGCAGTGGCTACACGGGCACCTCAAGGAAGTGACCATCATCGACATTCGCGATGACATGAAGACCTTCAGCGCAGAGCCCAAATTTGAAGTGAACAAAAAGGCGGGCAAGAAAAATCTTGTCGAGACTGGCGGACATCTCGCAGGGGCAATCTCCGTCGATTTCGACAAGATCCGGGAAGAGCGCACGGTCGACGGTGTGAAAATCAAGGCCCAACTCCCTACTGCGGAGTACTTCACCAAAGTGATGGATAACTTTGGTCTGAACAAGGCGGACAAGCCCCTCGTCATCGTCCCCACGGGTGAAAGCGTGGACTCGATGGATATGGCGACCCGCCTGTATTTCCAACTGCGCTACTTCGGTGAAGCGCGCACCAAAGTCGCGATCCTGAATGGCGGTGTCAACGCCTAGCTGCAGGCAGGCTTTCCCGTGAGCACGGACAAGGCCGCTGCGACCAAGGGCAACTGGACCGCCGGCCCTGAAGACAAGGCTATCCTGGCCTCGATGCAGCAAGTCAAAGAAGGTCTGCAGAACGGTTCGGAGCAGTTCATCGACGCCCGCCCAACGGCTCAGTTTCTCGGCATCGTGAAGAAACCGATCAACAAGACCGCAGGGCATCTTCCCGGCGTCCGTTCGTTCCCGACGGATGCCATCGTCAAGTCTGTGGGCGCCGCGCATGAGTTCATGACGGCTGAAGACTACAAGAAGATCTACGCCGAGCTCAACATCCAGCCCAACGCGCCCACGGTGACCTACTGCAACACGGGCCACTTGGCTTCGGGCGCCTGGTTCGTGACCCACGAAATCCTGGGCAACAAGAACTCGAAGCTCTATGCGGGTTCGATGATCGAGTGGACCAATCTGGGTAACCCCACCATTGGTCTGCAGCAGTAAAGGGCTCACCTGCAGTCTTGCAGAACACCGGCCTGCAAGACTTGCGTAGACATAAAGAGAGGCGCTACGGCGCCGCTCTCTTTATACGTTGGCCGCCATGCAGGCGTTGCCCCGTGGATCAGATCACCACGGGCTCGAATTCAAGCGTGATGCCGAACTTTTGGGCAACGGCCTGCTGTACGGCGCATGCAAGGGCTTTGATCTCTTCGCCGCTGGCGCCGCCTTTGTTAACCAGCACCAGCGCATGGCGAGCGTCCACAGCGGCGCGCCCCATGCTCTTGCCCTTCCAGCCGCTGGCGTCGATCATCCACGCAGCCGCGAGCTTGAAGGTACCGTCCTCCAACGGGTAGCTCACGATCTCCGGAAAATCCTGCAGAATCTCATTTCGAATCGTGCGATTCACCACGGGATTCTTGAAAAAACTCCCAGCGTTGCCCAACACCGCCGGGTCCGGCAACTTGGCACGACGAATGGCGCACACCGCGTCGAATATTTGCCGTGCATCGGGTTCGGGATGACTGAGCTTGCCAAAATGCCGAGAGAGGTCGGCATACCCAAGCACGGGTTTCCACGGCTTTGGAAGCCTCAGGCGCACCTGAGTGATGAGGGATTTGCCCGCCAACTCGCGCTTGAACAGACTGTCACGGTAGCCAAATCGACAAGCCCGCGCGTCCAGCGTGACGACGCGCCCAGTGGTCAGATCGACGGCATCGAGCGAGTCAAAACGCTCGGCCAGCTCCATCCCGTAGGCGCCGATATTTTGGACCGGTGCTGCACCCACCGTGCCGGGAATGAGAGCCAGATTCTCCAGCCCCGGCAAACCCATATCCAGGCTCCAGCGCACGAGTTCATGCCACTGGACCCCCGCACCGGCTTCGATGATGGCCGCGTCGACGTCGTCGCGCAGAACGCGCAAGCCGCCAATTTCGACTTTCATGACCAGTTGCTTGGGATCGTGCGTAATCAGAAGATTGCTACCGCCGCCAAGCACGAATTTGGGCAGCTTCCCCCATTGCGGGTGGTCGACCACGAGGCGCACGTCGCGTGCGCTCTGCACGCGCACCAGGCGCTCCGCATGCGCTGCCACGCCGAAAGTATTCATGGCGGCCAAGGGCACATGGGTTTCGAGTTGTAGGTCCATACAATGATGCTTTCGATCAAACGCCCATTATCCTCGTCACGTCAAACGCCATGCCCTCCTTTGATGCCGTCCTCGAACCCAATCTGATTGAAATCCGCAATGCCGTGGATCAGACGGTCAAGGAAACCGCCACCCGTTTTGATTTCAAGGGAAGCTCGGCAAAGGTGGATCTCGCAGACAAGACGATCACCGCTTGGGCCGACAGCGAGTTCCAGCTCGGACAGGTGCGCGACATCTTGATGAGCAAGATGGCCAAGCGCCATGTCGATGTTCGCTTTCTCGATCTGGGCAAGATCGAGAAAATTGGCGGTGACAAGGTCAAACAGACAATTACGGTCAAGTCCGGCATCCCGCAGGAGCTTGCCAAACGCATCACCACTGCCGTCAAGGAGTCCAAGCTCAAACTGCAATCGTCGATTCAAGGCGACGTGGTGCGCATCTCCGGCGGGAAGCGCGACGATCTTCAAACAGCCATCGCCATGCTGGGCAAGGCGATCACCGACGCACCGCTGTCATTCAGCAATTTCCGCGACTGACGCCTCCATCGGCCTGCAATCACCGCGACGCCTTCCGGCCTGCAAGCCTTCAGCGCCCTAAACGCTCCGCAGCCCTGGCTTGGCGGCTGCTTGGGTGGAGGCGCCTTGCCTTTGACCCGGCGCGGCCGCGGCGGATACGCAGTTACGGGCGCTTGGCGCC
>JAKBCY010000226.1 GCA_021807445.1 Pseudomonadota bacterium | reverse complement strand
CTTCTGCGGGACATCGTCCCCGAACCGCTCGAGCCAGCCGGCGATACCGTCAAGTTTGAGTTCATTCGCATGCCGGATTCGACCGGGTTCGGCGATTACACGGAATCGGGCCAAGTCGTGCCTGTTACCTACAAGGGTAAGCCGGGAACCTACCAGATTGCGATGTTCCTGGACGATGAAGCGCCGCTGGCAGGCGGGCGTGAAATCTGGGGCTTCCCCAAAAAACTGGCCAAGCCGCGTTTGCGTGTAGAGTCTGACACGCTCTTGGGCACGCTGGATTACGGGTCCGTACGCATTGCCACCGGCACAATGGGGTACAAGCACGTGGCGCTGGACACTGAAGAGGTGCGTAAAAGCCTTCTGACACCAAACTATTTGCTGAAGATCATTCCCGATGTGGACTGCTCGGCGCGTATCTGTGAACTTGTCACGTACGCGCTGGAAGACGTTGCCGTGAAGGGCGCCTGGACGGGTCCTGCGGCGCTCGAGCTTCACGCACACGCTTTGGCGCCAGTGTCGCGACTTCCCGTGCGAGAAGTCTTGTCTTGTGTTCATATTCTGTCTGATCTCACCCTGGGCCTCGGCACTGTTGTGCACGACTATCTTAAGTAAGCAGCGAAAATTGGCGGATTCAGGTGGAAAAGTGCATTATGGAGCCCATCTTCGATGACAACTAGAACGTCATCGAGTTAGATCTGTAGAGCATTGGGAGATGAATCCATGAAAGACCCCACGAGCACCCTTGACCGCGTCGACCGCCGCATTCTCGCGTTGCTGCAAAACGATGGCCGGATGTCCAATCTTGCTTTGGCGCAGGCCGTGCACCTGTCACCGACTGCGGTGCTTGAGCGCGTGCGCCGCCTGGTGCGAGAGAAATTTATCCTCGGCTACGAGGCTCGGCTCAACCCTCAAAAGTTGGGCGCCTCGCTGCTGGTTTTCGTTGAGGTTGTGTTGGATCGCACCACGCCAGATGTCTTTGAGCAGTTCAAGGCCGCCGCACGCAACCGGCCGGAAATCATGGAATGCCACATGGTTGCAGGCGGATTTGACTATCTCCTCAAAACACGCGTGGCTGATATGCCGGCGTACCGCGAATTCTTGGGTACGGTTCTTCTGAGCCTGCCCGGCGTGCGCGAAACCCACACCTATGCCGTGATGGAAGAGGTGAAGAACTCACAGGCGCTGCAGGTCGATTGACACGGTTCCGTCAACTTGCTCGATCACGCGCAAACATGATCGAAGCTGACTTCCTGCTTCGCCGAGGCCGGTTTCGTACGCGCCTAGCGGCGCGCGCCAGAGCCTTCCTTTGCACAGGCTGATGTCGCAGAACTTGCGGCCAAGTTCTTGAGGTTCACGGAGGCATTGACGTCGTGGATCACTGCCCCCTGGACCGTCTTTGGCACATCTCCATCCGTGGCCCAGGGCCAGCGCCTGCCCTGGAATGACCGTCGCGCGCCAAGCAACTGTGCTTCCTACAATGCGCGCATGAATTCTTCACCGCGCAGCCGTTCAGCCCCAGCGGTACAAACCTGCGAAGTTGTGCCTGCGGAGGAGAGCTCTCGACGTGGCACGCGTACCCACCCCGATCAGCGCATGAGCTCGGCGCGCTCTTCTGCCTTATCACCTGGCGAACGCCTGGGGCTTGGCAGCGATTGGGATTACGCGCTGCACCTGCCACTGCACTACCTGGACGAAACGCGCATTTCGGCCATCGCCTCGCTGCGCGACGGTGTGCCTGCGGTCGTACAGGCTCGGATCGTGCATGCGGAGGCTTCCGCAGGCGGGCGCAAGCAGCTGCGCATTCAGGTGCAGGACGCCAGCGGCGTCCTCAATCTTCGGTTTTTCCATTTTTACCAAAATTGGCAACGCCAGTACGCGCCAGGCAAGTTGTTGCGCGTGCGCGGAGAGCCACGCGCGGGGCTGTTTGGCATGGAAATGGTTCATCCAACATGCCACGCGGTGCGACCGGATGAACCCTTGCCTGAGCGGCTGACACCCGTGTATCCCACGGCCGCTGGGATCAGCCAGGTCTGGCTGCGCAAGGCAATTACAGGGGCGCGCGCGCGGCTTGAGGTGCGCGAATGGTTGCCAGCCGATTTGCTCGACCGCCTCCAGCTGCCTGACATCGCCAGCACGCTCGATGTGCTGCACGCACCGCCACCCGATGCGCCCTTGCACTCGCTTGAAGATCGAAGCCACCCGGGATGGCAGCGCGTCAAATTTGACGAACTGCTCGCGCAGCAACTCGCACAGCAGCGAGCGCGCCTTGCACGCTCTGCATTGCGCGCCTGGTCGCTGCCAGCGCGCGCTGGCCCCCAAAGCCTGGGCCAGCGGCTTCTTCAAGCTCTTCCCTTTGCGCTCACGCTTGACCAGGAGGCCTGTGCAGCCGAGATCGCCTCGAATCTCGCACTGTCGCAGCCCATGCATCGGCTGCTCCAAGGGGACGTGGGAAGCGGCAAGACCGTCGTGGCTGCGCTCGCAGCGGCACAGGCCATCGATTGCGGATTTCAGTGCGCACTGATGGCGCCCACCGATATCCTCGCCACCCAGCATCTGCGCAAATTGGCCGATTGGCTGGAGCCTCTGGGTGTGAGGGTCGCGTGGCTGTCTGGCGCACAAAGTCGGCGCGAGCGCGATACTGCGGTGCAGGCCGCCGCGAGCGGCGCGGCGCAACTCGTTGTTGGCACCCACGCGGTGATCCAGGAGAAGGTGCGTTTCCACCGTTTAGGTTTAGCCATTGTCGATGAGCAGCACCGATTCGGTGTTGCTCAACGGCTGAGTCTGCGCGCCAAGGGCCTGGACGACGCCCCTCGCAGCGAGGCAAACGAGGCCGTCCGGGAGCCGCACCTGCTCATGATGAGCGCCACCCCTATTCCACGCACCTTGGCCATGGCCGTCTTCGGCGACTTGGACGTTTCCACCATCGCGCACCTGCCTCCTGGGCGCAGCCCGATTCGCACACGCGTATTTGACGCGGCACGGCGCGATGCCGTCATTGCCCGCGTGCGCGCCCTCGTTGCAGCGGGGCGGCAGGTGTATTGGGTGTGTCCCTTGGTCGAAGAGTCTGCTGCGAGGCCATCGCCCATGGCGCCTGTCCGCAGAAGCAGCACGGATCGTCGCAAGGTGCCGTTCGTCCAAACAGGCGGTGAGGCGCTTGATCTGCGCAACGCCGAGGCCACGCATGCCGAGCTGCAGGTCGCCTTGGGGACCGATGCAGAGCGGGTTGGACTCCTACACGGGCGCATGCCCGCTTCGCAGAAAACACAAGTCATGGCCGATTTTGCGGCGGGCCGGCTGCGTCTTCTGGTGGCAACGACGGTCATCGAGGTTGGTGTGGACGTCCCCGCTGCCACGCTCATGGTGATCGAGCATGCCGAGCGATTCGGCCTCTCGCAACTGCATCAGTTGCGCGGCCGGGTGGGACGTGGGGCAGATGCCTCTGAGTGCCTTTTATTGTTCACGCCGCCGCTGTCGGAGATGGCGCGTGCGCGGCTGCTGGCCATTCGCGACACGAATGACGGCTTCGCGCTGGCCCAAAAAGACCTGGATCTGCGTGGACCAGGTGAGCTGCTCGGTCAGCGGCAAAGCGGTGTTCAGATGCTTCGCCATGCGGACTTGCATACCGACGTGGCTTTGCTTGAGGCCGCGCGAGACGCAGCTGTCTGGCTTCTGCGGCATGACCCGTTGGCGGCCCGTGAGCATCTGCAGCGCTGGCTTGGTGACCGCCTCGATTGGCTGGCAGCGTGAGACGTGCATGCACAGGCCCCTATGGAGACGCATGCGTGCCCTCTGGTTTGGTCCGCCATGGATGGGCTCGCCTGTGTAAAGGCACCACGCACCATCGCGGGGCCCGCTCAATGAGCCAAAAATAGTTTAAAAGTATTAGAATATTTATTCAATTTTCTAAAACTATGACGCTCACTGAATTGCGGTACATCGTTGCAGTGTCCCGCGAGCGGCATTTCGGTCGCGCCGCCGAAGCCTGTTTTGTCAGCCAACCGACGCTGTCAGTCGCCATCAAGAAATTGGAGGAAGAGCTCGATGTCAAGATTTTCGAGCGCGGCGGCAACGAAGTCAGCGTCACGCCTATTGGCCAGGAAATCATCGAGAAGGCCCAACACGTGTTGGAGCAATCCGCGTCAATCAAAGAAATTGCAAAGCGAGGCAAGGATCCACTCGCGGGGCCGCTGCGGTTGGGCGTGATTTATACGGTGGCCCCATACCTGCTGCCTCCCCTGGTTAAACGGGTAATCCAGGCCACCCCCCAGATGCCACTTCTTTTGCAAGAGCAACTGACAGTCAAGTTGCTTGACATGCTGCGCAATGGGGAGCTGGATGCCGCCATTCTTGCCGA
>JAKBCY010000225.1 GCA_021807445.1 Pseudomonadota bacterium | reverse complement strand
TCGGCCATACCGCGCGCCACCGCCAGTTGCGCGGTCTTGCTCATGCCGTAATGCACCATTTCCGCTGGCGGGCACAGCGCCGATTCGCTGGAGATGAACACGACGCGCCCCCATCCCGCCTTCTTCATGGACGGCAGGTAATGGCGCGACAGCCGCACCCCGCTCATCACGTTGACCTCGAAGAGGCGCAGCCAGTCCTCGTCGCCGATGGCGTCGAAGGCCCTGGGCTCGAAGATCCCGAGGTTGTTGACGAGGATGTCCACGCGGGGATGCTGTGCGATGAGCCCTGCGCAACCTTCGGGTGTGCCAAGATCGGCCGCACAAGCGGCAAGCTGGGCTTGCGCTCCGAGCGTGGCGCGGAGCTTGTGCACAGCGCGGTCGGTCGTGGCCGTCCCACGGCCATTGACGATGACCGTTGCTCCTTCTGCCGCGAGGGTTTGCGCGATGGCGTAGCCAATGCCTGCGGTTGAGCCGGTGACGAGCGCGGTTTTGCCGCTCAGTTGCAGGTCCACGATCGGCCTCCTTTACACGAAGCGCACCGCACAACTGCCGATGCCGCCGATCGAGACCCGGAAGTTGTCGCCGGCTCGGGCCGGCGCCATCGCCGCCAGCGCGCCCGACAGTATGACCTCGCCAGCCTTCAGGGCAATGCCCAGTCGGCCAAGCGTGTTGGCCAGCCAAGCCACGGCATTAACGGGCGAGCCTAACGCGGCGGCGCCCGCGCCGGTGCCAATGACCTCGCCGTTCTTCTCCAGCACCATGCCGCAAGTCGACAGATCCACGGCGCGCGGACTCACAGCCCGATCACCGAGCACGAAGACGCCGCACGAAGCATTGTCGGCAACCGTGTCCTGAATCTTGATTTTCCAATCATGAATGCGCGAATCCACAATCTCGAAGCACGGCATCACGCACTCCGTGGCGGCGAGAACATCGGCATTGGTCACGCCGGGGCCCAGCAAGTCCTTCTTCAGGATGAAGGCAATCTCGCCTTCGGCCTTGGGTTGGATAAGGCTTGCCACGGGAATGCTTTGACCTTCTCCGTACACCATGCCGGAGAGCAGGTAACCGAAGTCAGGCTGGTACACGCCGAGCATGTCCATCACCGCCCGGGAGGTCACGCCGATCTTCTTGCCAACCACGGTCTCGCCTGCCTGCTGCCGGCGCTGCACCATGCGCTGCTGGACGTGATAGGCATCGTCAATCGTGATGTCGGCAAAGCGGCCGGTCAGCGGCTCGATGGTGCTGCACCCACCTAGCGCGGCGTACAGCTCGTCGCCAAGACTGATGATCTGTTCTGGGGACATGGATGGCTCAGGAATGGAGGAGTTGGGGTTCGTCGCGGCCGGCTTCAGCCAGGAAATTGCCCACCAACTGGGCGAAGCGCGAGGCATGCTCAATTTGGGTCCAATGACCACAGTGGCCATAGACGTGCAACTGCGAACGCGGGATCCAGTTCGCCAGTGTGAGCGAATTGGCCAGCGGGATCACCTGGTCTTCGCGCCCGTGCACGACCAGGGTTTGATGGGGCAAACGCCGGATATCGGCCTCGTTGCTCGCCATTGCATCCACCCAGCGCTGGCGCGGTGCGGGAAACATCGCCGCAAAAGACTCCTGGAAACCGGGCCGAATACTGGCTTCATAGCGCAACTGGGCCAGTTCGTCCGTGGCCAGCTTCGGGTCGAAAGCAAAGATGTCGAGCAGCTTGCGCATGGTCTGCAGCGATGGTTTGTAGCCCCACACCGCGTCGAGCCCCGCAGTGATGGGGAAATGCACGCCCACGCTCCCCATGAGCACCAAGCGGCGCACGCGTTGCGGATGACGGATGGCCAGCGCCAAGGCCAGACCGCCGCCAAAGGAGTTGCCCACCAAGTCCGCCTTGTCGATGGCCAGCGCGTCGAGCAAGCCGACAGCCTGCTCGACCCAGGCATTCATCGTGTAACGCTGGCCATGCGGTCGGTCCGAGTAGCCAAATCCCACCATGTCCGGCGCCACCACGCGGGCGTGCCGGGCCAGTTCGGGCATGACCAGCCTCCAGTTGGCCCAGGCCGAAACTCCGGGGCCGGAGCCGTGGATGAGCAGAACCGGGTGTCCATGCCCGTGGTCGTGATAGTTAGTGCGAATGCCCGCCGCAGTGATCGAATGGGCGATTTCGGGGTTGCGCGCTTGGTCCATGGTCCGGCCCCGTTCAAAGTTTGATGCAGACGTTCTTGAGTTCCGTGTAGAACTCCAGGGAGTGCACCCCACCTTCGCGACCGATCCCTGACTGCTTGGCACCGCCAAACGCTGTGCGCAGGTCACGCAGGAACCAGGAGTTGACCCAGGCAATGCCAACGTCGATGGCGGCTGCGACGCGGTGAGCACGCGAGAGATTGGTGGTCCAGATGGCGGTGGCCAGGCCGTACGCGTTGTCGTTCACACGCGCGATGACTTCCTCTTCCCGGTCAAACGGCATGACCAAGGTGCAGGGACCAAAGATTTCCTCGCGGGCAATGGCGGAATCATCGCCCAATCCGGTCCAGATCGTGGGCTGCACCCAAGCGCCCTTCTGAAGATGCGCAGGCATATCGGGCACGCCGCCGCCCGTGATCACGGTGGCGCCAAGCGCTTTTGCCTTCTGGTAATACGAGAGCACCTTACCACGGTGTTCCTGGCTGATGAGCGGACCCATGCCCGTTGCAGGATCCTCCGGCGGACCTAACTGCATGCGTTCCGCACCGTGCTTGAGTGCGGCCACAAAGCGCTCGAAAATGGGACGCTCGACATACACGCGCTCAGTGCCCAGACACACCTGACCGCAATTGGCAAAGCACGAGCGCAACGTGCCCTCGATCGCAGCCTCAAAATCGCAGTCGGCAAACACAATGGCCGCGTTCTTGCCACCCATCTCCAGGCTCACCGCGCGCCCCCCGTCCGCAGCCGCCTTCATGATGACCGCACCTGTGCGGGTCTCGCCGGTAAACGTGATGGCATTGACGCCGGGATGGGTGGTGAGAAACTCGCCAGCCGAGTCCGGTCCAAACCCGTGCACCACGTTGTACACGCCGTGCGGCACGCCTGCGGCGTTCATCACCTCACCCAAAAGCGCCGCAGTCTGCGGAGTCTCCTCGGACGGTTTGACCACGACGGTGTCGCCGCATGCCAGCGCGGGGCCGACCTTCCAGGTCATGAGCAGCAGGGGCAGGTTCCAGGGGCAAATGACCCCCACGACACCCACTGGACGGCGCATGGCGTAATTGATCGCCCCCTGCCCATCGGGTGTGGCCATTTCGAAAAACTCCGTCGGGACATTCTTGACCACATCGGCGAAGATTTTGAAGTTTGCCGCCCCCCGCGGAATGTCCACGTGTCGCGCAAGGCTCATCGGCTTGCCGGTGTCCTCCACCTCCGCGGCGAGAAAGTCATCAAAGCGCCGGTTGATGCCGTCAGCGACGGCATACAGCAGGTCCACGCGCTGAGCCACACTCAAGCCACCCCACGGGCCCTTGAGCGCAGCACGCGCAGCCCCGACTGCAGCATCCACCTGTTCACGTCCGGCTTCGGCCACGCGGGCCACCACCGCATCGTTGAGCGGCGAACGCTTGTCAAACCAGCGCACACCAGGCACGTACTGGCCATTGATGAAATGATGAATGGATTTTGGCGTGCCCTGCGTGGCTTGCGTCGCGCGTGCCGTCGTGTCAGGTTCGGTAATCAGCATGATGAGTGGATGTATGAATCGTGAAATGGAAAGGATGGACGCTGCGCTCGGGGCTGCATGAGACGCCTTGAGCAGCCGCCCAATGCGGGGCTTCAATGGCGCGGCGAAGGCAGATCAGCAAGGCGTTCACGGCGGCCCCAGCCCCAGCCCACGCAAGCCCGCGTTCGCGCATTGCTCGTCCTCGTCCTCGCTTCCACCCGAGACCCCAATGGCGCCCACACGGTGCCCGCCCTCGACAATCGGCAAGCCACCGCCGAAGGCAACAAAACGGGGACGCAGAACCAAGCCCTGGCGCACGGCCTCGGAATGCAGGCGCAGCGCCTCGTTCCAGCCGCTCGTGGCCATGCCGAAACTGGCCGCTGTGTAGGCTTTGTCAATGGCGATGTCGATGGAGTGCAGGGGTGCGCCGGGCATGCGCAAAAACGCTGCCAGGTTGCCGGCTGTATCGACGACGGCAATGTTGACGCGCACGCCAAGCTGCTGCGCATGGCGCGCGGCAGCTTGCGTCATCGCATGGGCCGCCGGCCAGTCAATCAGACGCGCCTCGACGCTGCATCCCGTGGGGTTTGAAGCCATACCTGGACCTTGCCTTGCGCTTCAGGTGTACACGTCCGTGAACGAGGGAACCAGCGCGCCGGTGTGGTAGAAAATTCCCGCGCC
>JAKBCY010000026.1 GCA_021807445.1 Pseudomonadota bacterium | reverse complement strand
TGCGCCAGGCGTCGATGCGTTCTTCCAAGACCGCGTTGTACAACTCGCAGTGCAGCCGCGTCCAGTCATCAAGCCGCGCAGACTGCGCAGCATTGGGGTCCAACTTGAGCGTGACCTTGCGGCGTTGCATACTGGTAGTTTATCCAGCCGCGAGCGGAGCGCCAAGCGAAAACCGCCCGCTTGACCCCTTCCGGCCCGGACGGCTTTGCCTTAGTGACGCTGCGCGTCAGGCCGTGCCAGGAAGGGGAATGCGCAGGATGTCTTCAATCACGGCACGTGGCACCGGCGTGGCCAGAAAGCGGCGGGTCGAGTGCCGCGAGATAATCGCTGAGTCGATGACGGCTGCATCAGCGGGAAGCAATTGACGTGTCGGCGGTTGCATGCGACCGAGTTTAGGACCCGCGCGCGCGCCATGCGCTCCAGTGGGCATGCGCCTGCAAAGCCAGTTGAACGGTGGACGCCTGGATGGCAACGGTATCGGCAATCGGCTGCGCGTATCCTCCGGCCATGGCTACGGCGACCGGAATGCGGCGACGCCACGCGGCGTTGAACACCATGGCGTCGCGCAACGCAAGGCCCCCCATGCTCAAAGCTAGCCGACCCAAGCGGTCGCCCGCATAGGGGTCCGCGCCAGCCAGAAAAATGATGAGTGCGGGGTCAAACGCGCCAAACATCGTCTTCAATGCACCCTCCAAGGCTTGCAGATAGGCCGCGTCCGTCGCTCCATCAGCCAGTTCAACGTCCAGATGACTCTTGCGCTTGCAAAATGGAAAATTCTTCGCAGCGTGGATCGACAGCGTGAACACGTGTGCATCATTCCCCAGAATGGCTGCTGTGCCATCGCCTTGATGGACGTCCAGATCGATAACGGCCACAGGTAAAAGCGCTGCTCCTCGTTCGCGCTGAAGCACACGCACAGCCAGCGCGGCGTCATTGAACAGGCAAAATCCTTGGCCTTGGTCGGCATGAGCATGGTGTGTGCCTCCGGCAAGATTCATGGCGACGCCATCGTCCAGCGCAGCAACAGCCGCCGCCAGGGTTCCCCCTGCAGAATGCAAGCTACGAAGCACCAGCGCCTGCG
This sequence comes from Pseudomonadota bacterium, assembly GCA_021807445.1. Classification (GTDB taxonomy): domain Bacteria; phylum Pseudomonadota; class Gammaproteobacteria; order Burkholderiales; family Burkholderiaceae_C; genus Thiomonas_A. The sequence goes on along the minus strand of JAKBCY010000026.1, from coordinate 17,447 downwards.
ACCACGGAAAGCCAATGTCCCGCTGTTCCGCCTCGCTCAGGTATCCATTGCGAACGCGCCACAGATAACGTGCGTCATGCACGAACTCCAGATCGCGCCAGGCCGCCGGGGGCGCATCTCGCAGCTCCACACCGCTGAGGCCCCTCACCGCCTCGCGCAGCAAAGCATACTTTGACGCCGGGAATCGGTGCCCGGGAGGCAGCTGCAAAGGGAACTGGTCGCTTGTGTAGGCTTTCACAATTTGGTGCGATACAACATCGAGGAGGGGAATCTCATGTGAAAAATCCGTGGATCGAACGTCCTTCGCGAGCACAATGAGTTGCAACAAACAACTCTAACGTTTTGTTTAACTTTATGTTTTTTCCTTCCTGCGACAATTTGTTGCGACGCACAAAAAAATCTTGACATCCGGAACTAACGGTCTAGAATTTGGATTGTGCATTGCACCAATCCGCATGCGACGAAAGTGGCCAGTGTCACGGAACTGACTTGGTCCTGGGTCAGAATGCGCATGCTGTCCTGTTTAACTTTCGAAGCGTAGGAGCCCACATGATGACCCCGGAACAAATGATCGCCGCACAGAAATCGCAACTCGAAGCCATCTTTGCCTTAAGCGGCAAAGCAGTCGAAGGTTTGGAAAAGATGGTTGAGCTCAATATGCAAACGTTGAAGACCGCCATGCACGAAACGTCGGATGCCACGATGGCTGCGCTATCGGTCAAGGATATTCAAGAACTGACGGCGCTGCAGCCGAACCTGGCACAGCCCATGGCCGAGAAGTTGCTGTCGTATTCGCATCATCTCTACGAAATTGCGTCCGGTACGCAAGCCGAATTCGCCAAGGCCATTGAAGCCAACGTGGCCGAAGTGCACAAGAAGATGCAATCCGTCGTCGACACCGCCGTCAAGAATGCGCCTGCCGGAAGTGAAACAGCCGTGGCGATGATGAAAAGCGCTTTGAGCGCGGCCAACAACGCCTACGACACGGTTCAAAAGGCCAGTAAGCAGGCCGCTGAAGTGGTTGAGGCCAATTTCAATACTGTCACCAATACCGCCATGAAGGCTGCACAAAATACAACGCGTGCCAAGCGCGCAGTAGCCTGAGCGATGTAACCATCAAGGCTGGCCAGCCAGCCTAAACAGTTGTCTCCTCGGTACTTCCAAGTACCTTCTAGCCGGTCAGCTTTGACCGGCTTTTTTTTGGTTGTGACGCCGCATCCTTTGAACGCGCTGCCAGGGAGACGGGCCTTCGCTGGCAGGGGCCTTCATTTGCAGTGCTTGCGCCGCGTTGATCGTCGCCACATCCCTACGGCGGTCATCGCAGACGGTCTTGTTGTCCCGTGATCCATCGCGCCTGCATGCTGCCAGGTCGCCGACGGGCCCCGATCTGGCCAAGCTTAGCCAGCACGCATTGCGTTATAAGCCCGCGCCGCCTTGACCAAGTGGCTTACAAGAGGCGGCACGCGACGCAATGGAAACGGTAGCGGGCAGGCTGCCCCAGCCAAACGCTCGGCAGGCATGAAGGATCAACAAGCCGTCGCGGGCAACGGCCAATTCGACGTGGCTTGCCATCAAACCGGCACCCTCGTTCCGCGCGGGATGGGCAAATGTCCGACCCAAAATCCTCATCCCACCGCGGCCCTCATGCGCCGCTGGGGATGCTTCGATTGCTATGACGGAATGAACTGCGGCGGCGCATGGCCCCGAAACCTGCGCGTGCGCGCTGAACCGCGGTGCCGGCGGCACATGTTCATGCGTCCACAGCTGATTGGTTTGTGCGCCTGTCCAGTTCGCCCAACAGCGTGAGCAAAACCTCGGTTAGCGGCACAGCAATGCCTGCTCGGCGCGCCAGCTCCACCGGCGCTCCGAGCAGGGCCTGAATTTCGAGAGCCCTGCCCCGCTCCAGGTCCTGGAGCGTTGACGGCTTGACGGATCCTATGCCGCGCGCGATTGCAATGCGTCGATCAGGATCGACCTGAGGGTCGCAACCGACTGCATGGGCAAGCGCGATGAGCTCGTTCATGACTCCACGCACCACGTCCAGTAGCCCTGCATTGGCGCAAATTTGATCCATGCGTGCGCGAGTAAGCGCGGCAACCGGATTGAACGCAGCGTTGCCAACGAGCTTCATCCATACAGCGTCGCGGATGCGGTCCGTAGTCTGCGGATCGCATCCCGCATTGCGCAAGACATCGGCCAGCGCGCTCACCCGGGCGCTCGCGCGGTGCGTGATCTCGCCGATGATGTATCGGTACTGCCCATTTGCCGTAATGTGGCCCGGCGCCGTGACTTCCGCCGATCCGTGAACAACACACCCGACGAGATGCGTAGCATCCAGCCCGCGCGCCATGCGTCCATCCGGATCGAGACAGGCGATGCGAGCCCAGCTTCCGTCGGGCTCGCGAGCAAAGGCACTCGAATCGTTCTGGAAGTACCACCAAGGTATACCGTTGATTGCAGGCAGCACTATGGTGTGCGGTTGCAACATGCCTTGGAGGCGCGGCAACAGAGGCGCAATCTGATGCGCTTTGACGCCCAGCACGACCAAGTCCTGCGGCCCGAAGTCATCCGGTCGATCACTTGCCCGCGGATATGCAGTTGTTCGGCCAAACGGGTCATGCAGCGTCAGCCCCTCACGCACAATCGTCTGCAAGTGCGCCCCGCGCGCGACAACACCCACCGCATGCCCCGCCTGTGCAAGCTTCACCGCCATGCTGCCGCCAACCGCACCTGCGCCCACCACGACAATCTGCATTCCCCAGCTCCAAATAGTCGCTTAGCATCGTACAAACACTCATCGCACAACCGATGGAACACGACCAACCGCGCCGTGCGCAATGGGCGAAGATTTCTCCCGCGCGTCCTGATCCCGCAACGTAGCACCGCCTGCAAGCCATCCCGATATGAATCCCCTACCCGCGCTCAGCCGTGTCGTGTTGAGCCGCTCATTTACCTCAGGGCTCATTTCGGCTGCCGGGGTGTTGCTGATGGGGTTGCTCGGCTATGCAGCGGGCGGGATGGCCTTCGCGGTGCCTCTTAGCACCGGGGCGCTGACCATCTGCTTCGCCGATAACCCAGCGCCACTACGCGTGAAAGCGGTGGAACTCCTCTTTTCAACCTTTGCCGGCGGGTTGTACTTTGCGCTCGTATGGGCGAGTCTCGGCCACCCATGGCTGCAGTTGCTGCTGGTTCCACTTCTGGGATTCAGCGCAGGCCTCGTGAGCCTGTGGGGCAAGCGTGCCTTAGCCATAAGCTTCAGCCTTCTTTTCATCGCCATCATCACCCTAGGCGCGCACAGTGCGGCTGACCTCTCCACCTATATGCTTGGCGTTACAAGCTTCCTGGTTGGCGGGCTTTTGTATACAGGGTATGCGCTATTGCTGAGTCGCATATTGCGCAACCGTACCAAACAACAGGCGCTGGCTGAACTGCTTGACGCTCTCGCGGCCTACATGACATGGCAAAGCAATTTCTACGAATTGCAAACGACCGACGACGAAAGTGTAGGCCGTGCTGCCGCACTGCAAGGCCAGGTCAACGACGCGCTTCAGTCGGCCCGTGACCTGGTGCTCCGCGAACGGAAGCAACCCCTGGATGCGGTGTGGACCCGCATGCTTCTGGATATGCTTGACCTCTTCGAGGCGCAACTCGCGGCACAAACGGACTCCCAGTTGCTGCGGCAGCAATTTGAAGGCACGGATGTGCTTGATGGGCTTCATGCAGGTACAGCACAAACCGCATCCGCGCTCTCGGACCTGGCGCTTGCGCTGCTTCACAACCGCGAGCCCGACGCGCCGGCACCCGACCCCTCGCGCTGGGCTGCCGTGAGCAGTCTGGCAGACCGCCTCCTGCGCGCAACGCCTGCCCCCCAAACTGAACAGGCACGCGCTGCTCTTGGCTCTTTACTGCACACGTTGCGCGAAATTGACCAGTGGGTAACACGTCTACAGGCCACTTATGCTGCGCGCGATACGGCAGTGGACGAGCCTGCTCTACCCGATGTGAACCTCTTCGTGAGCGCTTGGCGCTACGAGCCGCGCCAGCTGCTCGCGCATCTTCGCCTACGCTCGCCCATCTTCCGTCATGCCGTAAGGCTCGGGCTTTCCCTTCTGTGCGGCCTGTTGGTGGCGCGGCTGCTATTCGCGCACCAAACACACGACTACTGGATCTTGTTGACCATCGCCGTGATCCTGCGCCCCAATTATGGGGTCACACGGCAGCGCCTGAAGGATCGGCTATTGGGTACCCTGATTGGTTGTTTTTTTGTGGCCCTTCTGCTGGACCTTCATCTTGGCCTGCCGACAATCCTTGGCACGCTATTCCTCGCCTTGACTTTTTCGCGCACTTTTGTGACGACGAATTTCCGATTCACGGCAATCGCTGCGAGCATCCAAGCGCTCCTTATGGCTCGATTGCTGGGAGGGGATATCCGGTTCTTGGTGAATCAACGCCTGATCGACACCGTGATTGGCGCGGCGCTGGCCTGGGGCTTCAGCTATCTGCTACCGCGCTGGGAGTACGAAGACGCACCGCACCAAGTTGCAGCGCTGATGCGAGCTCAACGCGACTATGCGCAAACGGTACTCGCGTTGGAGCAATCCGACGAACGTACCTTTCGCATTGCGCGCAAGCGTCTCTTTGACACCCTTGCCGGCATGACCAGCCTTTACATTCGCATGCTGGAGGAACCACGTCGGCAGCGTCGTGCATTGCAAAGCTTAGGCCGACTTATCACACACAGTTATCTGCTCGCCGCGCATCTGGCTTCGATGCGTGTCCTACGCGCAGTGCGCGCCAAGCGACTGACGCCGCAGGCGATTGATGCGTTGATCGCACCGACCCGCCATTGGGTGCTGCAGCAGCTAGCGCCCGCACGGTCTCACGCTTCTGGCGGACTCTCAGCCGTGCCTGAAGCACCAGCGGCACCGCTCCTCGCAGATGCCCTTGCAGCGGTGGATCCACTCGCGCGTCGCCTGCACCTGATTGGGCAGGAGGCCGCGCGCATGCAGGAGATCTGCCAAAGCGTGGAGCTCGAGCTTCATACCCCTGTGCGCGACGGGCCATTCAATTGACATCTGCTCACAAACCGCACAGCCATTAGGCTTGCGGGCTCGTTTGCTGAGTCCCCATCCATGTCGTCTTCAACTCTCGCCACGCCAGCGTCCGGCGCGCCGGCAATGCCACGCGCTTTTTTGCTGCTGATGGCGATCGCCTGTGGTGTGGCCGTGGCAAACATCTATTACGTGCAGCCCTTATTGGAAGAGCTGGCCATATCGTTTCATAGCACGCTAGCCAACATTGCTTCTATCCCCACCGCAACCCAGGCAGGCTTCGCTTGCGGGTTGATTGGCCTCGGACCCTTGGGGGACCGCTATCCGCGCCGCCGTGTGATTCTCGGCATGGGCGCAGCCCTGGTTGCCATGCTGAGTTTGGCCGCTTTTGCGCCCACTGTGAGCGTGCTTGCCACGGCCAGCTTCGGCGTGGGGCTCATGGCGTCAATCGCGCAGCAGATCGTTCCCCTGGTGGCACATCTAGCGCCCGCACAGCAGCGCGGGCGTGCAGTAGGCCTCGTGATGAGCGGATTACTGATCGGAATTCTCGGCGGCCGGGTTCTAGGCGGCCTGGTGGGCCAAGCCGCGGGTTGGCGCGCCGTCTTCGCCATGGCGGCCGTCCTGAATGTGTGCTCGCTCGGGATGTTGTGGCGAACCCTCCCCCACTTGCCAGCCGACGACACCTCTGCGCAGACCTACGTGCACCTCGTCGCCTCCACCCTCAGCCAATTCGGAAAATACGCCGAATTGCGTGCAGCTGGCATCACCGGCGGCCTATTCTTTGGGTCATTTAGTGTCTTCTGGGTAGGGCTGACGCCTTTGCTTGACAGCCCGACTTACCGACTCGGGCCAGCAGTCGCCGGCTTGTTTGGAATCCTCGGCCTGACTGGGGCGCTGGTAGCTCCCGTATCTGGACGACATGCCGACCGCCCCGGCGGCCCGCGCCGGGTCCTGTTCGCAGCCCTGATCTGCGTTTTGGGCTCCTGGGTGCTGTTCGCCGCAGGTGCCCACGGCCTGGTTTGGCTGGTCTTGGGTGTGGTGGTGCTCGACGCGGGGGTGCAGGGGGCCCAGATCGCGAACCAATCCCGTATCTATGCGCTGGATGCAGGCTCGCGCAGTCGCATCAATGCGGTGTACATGACGCAATATTTCATTGGCGGCGCTATTGGAAGCTTTTCCGCCAGCCAAGCCTGGGCACTCGGCGGTTGGCCAGCAGTTGTCGCCACGGGCGCGGCTTTCTCGGCAGCAGCACTACTTGTCCATGCACGATGGAATCCTGGCACGCCTGCAAAGCCGTGAGATTGCACTGCTGAGCGCCTAACTGCCAGTCAATAAGCGAAGCAGAGCCTGCAGCACGCCATCCGTGTCTTCGCTCATCAGCGAATGGCCGCAGTTCAGTAGGCTGACGCCAGCTTCAGGCAGAATCTGCTGCAATCGCACAGCCGCCTTTGGGGGAACCATGCGATCATTTGCACCAAGAATGAACGTCACCTGTAGCCGCCCTCGCACCCGCTCAGCCACCGCCTCGCCTTCGCCATAGTGATCGCAGGCCGCCAGGTCTGTCGCGAGCAAATTGCCGTCGCGCCAACCTGATTGCACGGATTCCATCAACGCCTGTGTCTGCGCGACCGCCATAGGGTCCAGCGGCATGCCGTCATGCTGCTTGTGGGACCACAGCGCAATCTTGCGCATCGCCTCGCCCGGTTCGGTCTGAGCCATTTCCTGGAGCACGGGAGCCACGCGCATAGGCCAAGCGGAGCCCACCAATGCCAAGTGAGTCACCGAACCGGGCACCAGCGCTGCTGCGTGCAAGGCCACGAGCGAGCCCATGCTGTGTCCGACCAATGCGCATCGGGCGAGACCACAGGATTCCAGAAGCGCAATCAGCCAGGCGGCCATCTCAGGCACGCTGGTCAATGGCGGCCCAGCACTCTGGCCATGCCCCGGCAGATCGGGCGCGTACACCGCAAAACCCGCCTGTTGCAACCCCGGCATGACTGGCAACCAGACACGGTGGTCGTTGCACGCACCGTGCAACAGCACAACGGGGCTTGCATCACCCGGCATCGCATGGCTTTCCTCGACATGCACGGTACGACCATTCACTAAACATCGCATCTTGCTGATCTCCTCGACGATCTGGTATTTGCGGATGGATTCCCGCTCTTGCCTGCACTATATTGGTGATACGAGAATTTCATCCATCGATGCACGAGGAGGCAGCCATGCAAGTCAGCGACATTTTGCGTGTGAAGGGGGGTACGCTCTTTACTGTGGCTCCTGACACCCTATTGCTGGAAGCGGCAAAAACCATGACGCAGCATGACGTCGGCTCCTTGGTGGTGATGCATGGGGGCCGCTTAACGGGCATGCTCACATTCCGCGAAGTCATTGCCGCGCTAGCTGGCAGCACGCCGGCGAAGGAGCGCGTGGGAGACGTGATGCAGGCCAACCCAGTGCGCTGTGCGCCGCACACGAGCTTGGACGAACTGCGCCGCCTGATGCTCGACAGCCATACACGCTATATGCCGGTCATGGATGATATGACGCTGCTTGGCGTGATTTCATTCCACGATGTGGCACGCGCCGTGGTTCAGGAGCAGGATTTCGAGAACCGCATGCTCAAGGCTTATATTCGAGACTGGCCGCAAGACGAGGTGCAGACGGCGTCTGGGCAGGGTGCTGTGCATAGCATCTGACCCCTGGGGCCCTGGCCAACAGTCGTGCGCGGGGGTTACCCATTTGTCTAGGGCCGTGGGGTGCCAGTAAGGCACACGGTGCTTGGATCTGCGTTCCCAGCACCGTGTGTGTGGCCAACCGCTAGCATTGCGGGTTTGCCCACGTGCGCTAAGCCGTGATGACCCGCATGCCCACCCCATCCCACCTGCTATACCTGCATGGCTTTCGCTCATCGCCCCTCTCGACCAAGGCCCAGCAGACGGCGGCGAGATTGCTTGCGATCAACGGTTCGCGTTCCTCATTAGGGCTGCCTCCCGTCATTTGGCTATGCCCACAGCTGCCCCCCTCGCCTAGACAGGCGATTCGAGACGTGCTGCAGACGCTGCAGGGTCTGACGCCCGAGAATATTGCGTTGGTGGGTAGCTCCCTTGGCGGCTTTTACGCAACCTGGCTGGCCCATCACTTGGGCTGCCGGGCAGCGCTGCTCAATACGGCGGTCAACCCGGCCCGGGACCTGTGCGCACAGATCGGCGAGCTCAGCGCATGGCATGACCCGCTGCAGCACTTTGTCTTCACGCAGCAGCATGTTGACGAGTTGCGTGCGTTGCAAGTCGGCGACGTCTCCAGCCCCGTTCCCGATCCCTGGCGATTCCTCGCCGTGATTGCGCGAGATGATGAACTCCTCGACTGGCACGAAAGCACCGCACGCTTTGCGGGCAGCACCTTGCGCTTGGCGGATGGCGGTGGCCACGCACTCGACAATTACGCGCATGACCATTTGGATGCCGTCCTTGCTTTTTTAGGCATCGGGCCCACTGCACCCCGATAGGCCGCGAGCCGAAACCACAGATTGCATCCCACTCTCCGAGGACTTCTCCCCATGCGTTTGCAGAACAAAGTCGCTCTAGTCACCGGTGCTGCGCAAGGCATAGGCCTGGCCACGGCGCGGAAGTTTGGGGCCGAGGGCGCCGTCGTTGTCGTCTGCGATCGCGATGCTGCATCTGTACAAAGCGCCGTAGCCCAAGTGCAGGCCGGGGGCGGTTTGGCCTGGGGGCAGGCCTGCGATGTGACACAGCGCCCTCAGGTTGACGCGCTGGTGGACGCGATCCAAACGCGCCAAGGCCGTCTGGATATTCTCGTGAATAACGCGGGCATCACGCGCGACGCAAGGCTTGTCAAGATGACCCTGGAGCAGTTCGACGCTGTGCTTGATGTCAACTTGCGCGCCGCCTTCCATTGTGCGCAGGCGGTGGCACCCGGAATGATCGAGCGCGGCTGCGGCGTCATCCTCAACGCGTCGAGCGTGGCGGGGATCTATGGCAATTTTGGCCAAACCAATTATGCCGCTAGCAAGGCAGGCATCATCGCGTTCACAAAGACTTGGGCACGTGAACTCGGCCCGAAGGGTGTGCGGGTAAACGCCGTGGCTCCAGGCCTCGTGCGGACCCCGATGCTTGAGACCATTCCGGCGGAAGTCATGGAGTTCATGAGCGAACACGTGCCGCTCAGGCGGCTGGGCGAACCCGAGGAACTGGCCAATGTCTACGCCTTTCTCGCAAGCGACGAGGCCAGCTATGTGAATGGCGCGGTGATCGAAGTTGCGGGCGGAATGACGATTTGATCGCTCATGTCCAGAACTGACGCTGAAAGAAACGATTCGACAACTGTGACTTACATTCTTTTTGAAGACGCCGGGAAACTTGCCGCCGGCCGCGTGCTGAACCAAGCCGAAACCTCGATGCAGGTCGAGTTGCCGAGTGGCAAGCGCCAAAAAATCAAGGCCGCGCAAGCGCTTCTCGCCTTCAGCGCGCCCGCCCCGGAAGATCTGCTGGCCTGGGCGCAGGCCCAGCAAGACAGTATTGATCTGGACCTCCTTTGGGAATTTGCGCCGCCGGATGAATTCCCCTTTAGCCTCATCGCCGACGATTACTATGGCGGCAAGCCGACACCGCAGCAGAAGGCTGCCGTGTTACTGCGTCTGCATGGCGCCCCTCATTACTTCCAGCGGCGCGGCAAGGGACAGTTTCGTAAAGCCAGTCAAGAAACCGTGCAGGCAGCTCTCGTTGCGATCGCCCGCAAACAGGAGCAGCAGCGGCAAATCGAAGAAGATGCGCATGCCTTGGTGCAAGGCCGTTGCCCTGATTCCATCGGCGCCAAGCTCTATACCTTGCTGTTCAAGCCGGACCGGAACAGCCTGGAGTACAAGGCGCTGGCGCTTGCCATCAAGCAAAGTGGTCAAGGTGCGCTGAACTTGCTGCGACACGCAGGAGCAATTGCCTCACCATGGCACTTCCACATGCAGCGTTTCTTGCTTGAGCACTTTCCCAAGGGGACCGGTTTTCCTGAATTTCCGCTGCCCGAATCCGATTTAGAAGGGTTACCGCTAGCTGCAGTAAAGGCCTTTTCAATCGACGATTCCGCCACGACGGAAATTGATGATGCCCTCTCGGTGCAGCCAATCGATGGCGGCGGGCTACGCGTGGGCATCCACATCGCGGCGCCCGCGCTCGCGCTGTTGCGCGACAGCGCCTGGGACCAGGCCGCACGTGCACGCATGTCAACTGTGTATATGCCAGGCGACAAGATCACCATGTTGCCGGACGATCTGGTGAACCGCTTCACGCTAGCCGAGGGCAGCAGTCCGCCAGCCGTGAGCATCTACTTCAAGCTGGATGCGGGCCTCACAGTCGTTGAGCACGAGACGTGCGTCGAACGCGTGCCTATCGTGGCAAACCTGCGCCATGATCTGTTGGATGACCAGGTCACCGAAAGCGCGCTGAGCCAGGAGGCGCCGTCGCAGGCCTATCCCTTCTCCTCCGAACTGGCCCACCTTTGGCGCTTCGCTCAAAAGCTCAAGGCAGGGCGCGAGACCGTGCGAGGCCGGCCGGAGCGCGCGGGCGGCGTGGACTACACCTTCCGTGTGGCGGGTCTCGAGCACGGTGAGGCCATGGCACGGGTGGATATCGTGCCGCGCAGACGCGGATCGCCGCTCGACCTCATCGTCGCCGAGCTCATGATTCTCGCCAACGCTACGTGGGGGGGGTGGTTGGCCGAACTGGGGCTGCCCGCAATCTACCGCAGCCAAAGCGGCTCGGGCATCAATCTTCGCACCCGCATGGGAACCAAGCCGGCACCTCACCAGGGCCTTGGGGTACCGCAATATTGCTGGTGCACGTCGCCGCTGCGGCGCTATACCGACTTGCTCAATCAGGGCCAGATCATCGCCGCGGCACGCCACGGTCGAGCTGCCTTGCTTGGCGCGCCCTACAAGCCCAAGGACGCTCAACTCTATGCCATCGTTAGCGCTTTCGAGGATGCCTACAAGGCCTATGCAGAGTTCCAAAACGGCATGGAACGCTACTGGACGCTGCGGTATTTGCAACAGGAATCGATCACCGAGCGCCAAGCTGGCGTGTTGCGCGACGGATTGGTCCGGGTGGAGGGCCTGCCACTCGTCCTGCAGGCCCTAGGCGCGCAGGACCTGCCCCGCGGCACCGGCGTGCGAGTTCAGTTTGGCCAAGCCGATCTCATCACCCTTGAGCAACCATGCAGAGTGGTGGAAGTCCTCCAGGCTCCGGGCACCGCCGCTGACGCACCACCGTCCACCGAAGAGCCGCCAGAGGAAGAAGACACGTCAGCCTTGGTCACTGGGCTGCACCTGGCCGTCGACGAAGCACAGGTCGAGGTCGAGCTTGGGGCGGGCGCCGATGCACAAGCTGCGGCCGATCAGACGCCGTCCGCGACCTGAGCCGCTTTGAGCACTCTCACATTCACAGATATGCGGGCGCTGCGCACCATCCATTTGAGCAAGCTGCAATGGGCTTTGGCGGCCTCCGTGGCAGTGCATGGCGCCTTGCTGGCGCTGAAGGCCGGGGCACCCCAGACGTTTAACCGGATGTTCTACGACACCCCCTTGTCTGTCGTTCTCGTCAATCAGTCAACTCTTGATGCACCGGACAAGCCACAGGCCCTTGCCCAGGTGAACCTGGCTGGCGGTGGCAATGCACAGCGGGGCCTCGCCGCTACGCCATTGCCAGCGACCGAGGCGGTGGCAGACGGCAACGCTCTAGAAAACCAAACGCGCGCACTGGCGCGGGAGGAACAAAAACAGCGCGAGCTTGTGACCCGTGTAAAAAGCCAGCTTGTGCAGCTGCAGCGCATGGCGTCCCAGGAGAGCAAGGCCGGAGCTCAGGCCTTGGAAGATCGGCGCCAGCGGCTGCTGGATCTCCTCGGAGCGATCGAGCGCCGTATCAAACAACAAAACACCAAGCCTCGTCGTCGCTTCGTGGGCCCCAACACGCGAAGCGTGCCCTACGCCGTCTATTACGACAAGATGCGGCAGAAAATTGAGCACCTTGGGACGATCGACTTTCCGGAACAGTCGGGACGCAAGCTTTACGGCAAGCTCATTATGGCCATCACCGTGGATGCCTCAGGACAACTGGTCAAAACGGAAGTGGTGCGCAGTTCAGGGAATCCGACGCTCGATCGGATGGCACGCGCCATCGTCGACGGTGCCCAACCCTTTGGTGATTTCAATGCGGCCATGCGACGCGATGCCGAGCAAATCGTCATCATTGCAGGATTCAATTTCACACGCGAAAGTGGCTTGACGACTCGCATGCAAGCACAGCCGCAAGACGCCTTGCCCAAAGCGCCATGACTCATACAGACCTCTATGCCGTACTCGGCAACCCCGTCGCACACAGCAAGTCACCTCGCATTCACGCGTTGTTCGCTGCGCAATGCGGACATGATCTGCGCTATGAGGCGCGCCTTGTCGCGCTGGATGGTTTCGCCGACGCCCTGATCCCATTCCGCGCCGAGGGTGGGCAGGGCTGCAATGTCACCGTGCCCTTCAAATTCGAGGCCGCACGGCTGGCGGAGCGGCGCTCCCCACGCGCTGAGCAGGCCGAGGCAGCCAACACATTGGGCTGGGACGACGCCGGACGACTATGGGCCGACAATACCGATGGCATCGGCTTGGTGCGCGACCTTGCGCGCATCCTCATGCGGCCCGAGAAGGGCCTTCTGGCCACACAGCGTGTTCTGCTATTAGGGGCGGGCGGCGCCGCTTCTGGGGTCTTGGGCGCGCTCATCGAGACCGGCGCGCAAGCCATCACGGTGTGGAATCGCAGTCCCGACAAGGCCTCACGTCTCGTCGCGCGCCATGCTTCACTGGCTCGGACATACGGTGTAGCGCTTGAGGCTGCAACGGTGCCTCCAGTGGGATTCGACGTGGTGATTAACGCCACCGCGTCAAGTCTGGGCGGCACCCCTCTCCCGCTCCCGTCCGGTGTTCTGCGCTCAGGCGCGCTGGCGTACGATTTGATGTACCAACGTGTGCCCACGGCCTTCGTCGCCCAAGCCCGTGAGGCTCTCGCCCAGGCGCATGACGGCCTTGGCATGCTGGTGGAGCAGGCCGCCGAGAGCTACTGGCTCTGGCGCGGCGTGCGCCCCGATACACGCCCCGTTCTTGCGGCGCTGCAAGCCGAACTGGGCGTGCGTGACGATTGAACTGGCAGCGTAGGCGCCGCACTTGACGCGATCTCCCCATGACCAAGCGAACCGATGGCCCCACCCTGCGCTCGATCCTTTGGCTCTGCGCCTGGGCAATATTGATCCTGCAGATCTATTTTGCCCTGCACATCTTGGTGTGGACGGTAACCGCGCCGTCGAGCACCGCTTTTATGCGCGCCGGGCAGCTGCGCATCCTGCGCTCCGGTGATGACGTGCCATGGCAGCACGAATGGGTACCCTACGACGGCATCAGCCCTTGGCTCAAACGCGCCGTGGTGGCCTCGGAGGACGCAACATTCCTCACCAATGACGGTGTCGACTGGAAGGCGATCCACGAGGCCTGGATCAAAAACCACAGCTTGCGCGATGAGCGACTGCATCGCGTCGTTGGAGGCTCGACTATCACGCAGCAGTTGGCCAAGAATCTCTTCCTCTCACCCCAACGCAGCTACGTGCGCAAAGCTCAAGAATTGCTCCTTGCTTACATGCTCGAAGGCATTCTTGGCAAGCGTCGAATTCTGGAAATTTACCTCAACAGCGTGGAATGGGGTGAGGGCATCTACGGCGCCAATGCTGCGGCGCAGCATTACTTCCATCAACCCGCATCACGTCTTTCGCACTTCCAGGCGGCTCGCTTGGCTGTCATGCTGCCTGCGCCTCGCTTCTTCGAGCACCACCTTTTCGGCCCCTATATCGACGCCCGCACTGGGGTGATCGCGGCGCGCGCCTATCAGGTACAAATACCGCGCTGAGCCACGGCGAGTGCATCGCGCTTGCCGCTCGCCTGCTGCGCGCGCCGTGTCAACGTCAACCCCGCGCGAGTTCCTCGAACGCCCCATCAGCTGCCGCCAGCGTTGCGGCGATCACGCCTTCGTCGTGTGTCGACGACACAAATCCCGCTTCGTACATGCTTGGAGCAAAATACACGCCGCGATCCAGCATCGCGTGGAAGAACCGCTTGAACAACTCCACGTCCGCGCGCGCGACATCCGGGTAGTTGCGCGGCAGGTCTGGTGCGAAATAAAAGCCGAACATCCCGCCCTCACCGTCCGTACGGCACTCAACGCCGTGGCGGGCCGCAGCGTGTACCAGACCCTGCAGTAAGCTGCGCGTGGTCGCGGCCAGCCGGTCGTAGAAGCCAGGGCGTTGGATGATCTGCAACTGCGCCATCCCAGCGGCCACGGCCACAGGGTTTCCCGACAGCGTCCCGGCCTGATACACCGCACCGAGCGGAGACAGTTTGCGCATCACGTCCGCCCGGCCTCCAAAGGCCGCGAGCGGCATGCCGCCACCAATCACCTTGCCCATCACGACCAAGTCCGGTCGCATGTCATAGACCTGCTGCGCCCCACCCAAGGCGACTCGGAACCCCGTCATGACCTCGTCCCAGACCAGGAGCGCCCCATACTCAGTGCACAGTTCACGCAGGCGCCTGTGCCAAGCTCCGCTGCCGCGGATAAAGTTCATGTTCCCGGCAATCGGTTCGACCATGACGCAGGCGATTTCATGCCCGCGCTCGGCGAACAATTCTTCGATCTGCGGAATATTGTTGAACTCGAGAACGAGGGTATGTTTGGCCAAATCGGCCGGCACGCCTGCGGAGCTTGGATGGCCAAAGGTGAGAAGGCCCGAGCCCGCCTTCACAAGAAGGCTATCGGCATGGCCGTGGTAGCAGCCCTCGAATTTGACGATGGCGTCGCGGCCTGTGAAGCCACGCGCAAGCCGAAGCGCGCTCATCCCGGCCTCGGTTCCGCTCGATACCAAACGCACCATTTCGACCGAAGGCATCAGCGCGCAGATGACTTCGGCCATGTCGACTTCGTCGGCCGTCGGCGCACCGAAGGACAATGAGCGCGTCGCAGCGCGCTGGACCGCCTCGACCACCTCTGGATGGGCGTGACCCACGATCATCGGCCCCCACGATCCGACGTAGTCGATATAGCGATGCCCCTCGACGTCAATCATGTAGGGCCCTTCGGCCCGGTCGATAAATCGGGGGGTCCCACCCACCTGCCGAAAGGCACGCACCGGGGAGTTGACGCCTCCAGGTATGGTGCGCTGGGCGCGTTCGAAAAGCTTGGCGTTACTGGTCATGTTAGAAAGACTTCAAGAATATGCGGCCCGCGCCGGGCAACGACGATGCATGGTCAACCGCCGTGGAACGTCTACTGGAGGCTGACAGGAGAGATCGAATCGTCGTCGGCCTCAGGGCCGGTCTGCGCCCAGAAAAAGCGATCCGGCACGAGCTGGCCCATACCGGGACGGTAGGCGAAATCCAGACTCTGGTCCAGAAATTCCAGCGCCTCGTGTACCGCCTGGTCAAGCTTGGCACCCGTGGCGAGCAACGCTGCCACAGCAGCCGACAAGGTATCGCCGGCGCCAGAAAAGCCGGCGTCGAACATCTCGAATCGCTCCCTTAGCAACTGGCGTCGCGGGCTGAGCAACACGTTTTCGACATGATTCTCGGGTACGAGAATGCCGCTGACCAGCAGATACTGCACGCCCATACCCTGCGCCTGCTGCATCAGGGCCTCAGGTGTCGGCGGCTCATCGCGCTCCATGTCAGGGAACAGAAACTGGGTGAGCGCAGTGAGATTGCCACAAAGGACCCGGGTCTGGGGCAACACCAATTCCTGCATCGCTTTGATGTACTCCTCGGCTTGGGCTTCGTCCAACGCCTGCAGGTTGCCGATATACGTAACAAGCGGCACCTGTGAATAGTCGGCAAGGAGTTCGGCCACGGCACTGACAACTTCCACGCTGCCAAGAAATCCTACTTTCCAGGCAGCCAGTTCCACGTCTTCAAGCACGGCGCGCGCCTGCTCGACCACCGCCTCAGCCTCGACCTCGACGATATCGAAAATCTCGGCCGTGTCCCGCACCCAGATGGAAGTCGTCACGGGTAATGCGTGGCAACCCACAGCAGCGCACACGGCCTGGTCGGCGGCCAGCCCAGCAGCGCCACTGGGATCGGCAGCGTTGAAGGCCATCACGGCCGGCGGGGATTCTGGAGCTTCAGTCGAATTGGGCATGATGGAATCGGGATGGATGACAACAAACAAAGGAAGCGGCCATACCCGCAGCCGCACATGGTATGCAGGACGCCACAACGCCCACCTACCTCTTCATAGAATGATTGAATCTTATGCCAGAGGACGATACGCTGTGACACAACCGGATTACAAGACGTGGATGTGCTTGATCTGCGGCTACATTTATCAAGAACAAGAAGGTCATCTGGAAAGCGGCCTTGCCGCAGGTACGCGCTGGGCCGATGTTCCGATGAACTGGACCTGCCCGGAGTGCGGAGCCCGCAAGGACGACTTCGAAATGGTGCAGATCTGAACCTCTCCTGCGAGCGTCGTAGCCTTTGCGCCGCGGTTCTTCACCCCCTCATACTCTCTTTGGAGACCCTGCTTGAGTACGGCCAACGGTTCGTTCAAGGTGTTGGTGATCGATGACAGCAACACCATTCGTCGCAGTGCGGAAATTTTCCTCAAGCAAGCTGGCTACAAGGTGCTGCTGTCGGAAGATGGATTCGATGCACTGTCCAAAGTTAACGACACCATGCCTGACATCATTTTCTGCGACATTCTGATGCCTCGCCTCGACGGGTACCAGACTGTGGCGATCATCAAGCGCAGTCCACGCCACGCCGCAATTCCAGTGGTCATGCTCTCGTCCAAGGACGGCGTGTTCGACAAAGCGCGTGGCAGGATGGTCGGTGCCGAGGCGTACCTCACAAAACCCTTCACCAAAGACCAATTGCTGCAAGCCGTGGATAACTATCGCCACGGAGCAGATGCTTCCAGCACGACTTCAGGCACCAGCACAACGAAACCATGAGCATCCGCAAAATTCTCATCGTCGACGACTCGCGCACCGAGCTCTATTTCCTTTCCGACCTTCTGAACAAGAATGGTTACACCGTCAGCACCGCCGAGAATGGCGAGCAGGCAATGGCGCAGCTCGCAGCGGACAAGCCGGATTTGATCCTCATGGATGTCGTCATGCCGGGACAAAATGGCTTCCAGCTCACCCGCCAGATCACCCGCAATCCCGACTACAGCGAAGTGCCGGTGATCATGTGCACCAGCAAGAATCAGGAGACCGACAAGCTCTGGGCCATGCGTCAGGGTGCGCGTGACTTCGTCACAAAACCGGTGGACCCACATGATCTGCTAAGCAAGATCATGG
>JAKBCY010000224.1 GCA_021807445.1 Pseudomonadota bacterium | reverse complement strand
TCGCATTGTCGCGGCCAATCTGCGCAGCATCAGGTGGCGTTGCCACTGCCGCTTGCCTATTCGCAGCGGCGCCGGAAGCATTTGCTGCGACGTCAGGGGAAGGGAGTGAAGAAGATGCCGAGGTGGGAGAGGATGGTGGGACGGCGGCGCAACCGGCTGCCATCACAACCACGGCAGCCAAGGCCCAGAATTTTAGTCGTCGCAATCGATGCATCCCGTGGTCCTCTCGGTCTTAGAAGTCGTCTTTCCACTGCCGCAAAAGCGCAAACGCCTCGGCTCGGCTGGTCGGCTCGTACCCAGCGTGTTCGGTAAGGCGTGCATGCACGTCGATTTCGTCCAGGCGCAGGAACGGATTTACACGCAACTCCCGTTCCAAGGTGCTTGGCAGGGTGGGCAGACCTTCGGCACGCTTGCCTTCACACCACTGCCGATATGCCTGGACTGCTTGGTTGTCTGGCTCGACGAACTGCGCGAATTGTAAGTTGCTCAGCGTGTACTCATGTGTGCAGAACACGCGCGTGTCGCCGGGTAGGCCCGCGAGGCGGTCAAGCGAATGCAACATTTGTTCGGGCGTGCCCTCGAACAAACGCCCGCAACCGGCGGAAAACAAGGTGTCTCCGCAAAACAAAATACGATTTCCGAGGCCACCGTCAGCGTAGAAGGCGATATGACCGAGCGTGTGTCCCGGGACATGAATCACCTCGAAGCCGAGCTCGATACCGGGTGGGGAAATGTACTCGCCATCATGCAAGGGCTGCGACACGCCTGGTATGTTTTCCGTCGCCGGACCCCATACGGGAACCTGCGCGTGTCGCAGCAGGTCATGAATGCCACCGATGTGATCTGCGTGGTGGTGGGTGACTAGAATGCCCGCGATTGCCAGCCCCTGCGCTTTGCACGCCGTCAGCACCGGGCCGGCGTCCCCCGGATCCACCACCAGCGCATGACGCGTGTCGTGGATCATCCAGATGTAGTTATCCCGAAAGGCGTGCAGCGCGACGATATGCATGTAAGTCCCGAAGTCAGCGCGAGTATAGATCTCGACCGGTGGTTGCAGACCCCGAGCGGGAGCTATGTGCTGGGCTGGGAGCAGGCGCAGCTGGACCACATCGTGGCCGACATCTTCGGCTTCCATGCGCTGCAACTGGGGCTTGCGCCGCTGTTGGCTCTGCGGCACAACCGCATGCCGCATCGCTGGTTGGCGCAAGGTGCGCCCGCCGAAGAAGGGCCGGGGCCGGCCAAGCGGCTGCTTTGCGAGAGTTTTGCGCCGTCTGAGCCTTCACCCATTTACACAGATCCACAGATCCTCGTGCCCGAAGATGCAAGTCGCGTGGTTTCCCCTTGCGCGGCAGCAAAGGCGCCCATGTACCCGTCGGGTATTCAGTCCCATGCCGTGGTTTGCGACTTCACCGACTTGCCTTTCGCGACCCAAAGCCTGGATCTCGTCGTGTTGCCGCATGCACTGGAGTCGGCGTCCGATCCCCACGCATGCCTGCGCGAAGTGGACCGCGTGTTGGTGGCTGGAGGGCAGGTGATCATCACGGGCTTTAATGCTTTGAGTCTATGGGGCGCGCGCCAGGCCGTTAGCCGCTTGGGCGGGCCGCTCTATTTGCCGCAGCGTGGCGAGCTTATTTCGCCTCGTCGTGTGCGCGACTGGTTGCGTCTGCTCAGTTTTGAGGTGACCGCGGGTCGCTATGGCTGCTACAGGCCAGCTGCCTGCAGTCAGTCTTGGCTCGATCGCTGGCGCTTCATGGACAAGGCAGGCGACCGCTGGTGGCCCATGCTGGGTGCGGCGTATGTCCTTGTGGCGACCAAGCGCGTGCGCTCGATGCGCCTGGTTGGCAAGGCTTGGCAGCAAAAGGCGGCCAAGTCCTCGGTCGCCCGCCCTGTGGCCCATGGCCGTAACGTTTCCCGAAGCGCCAAGCGCTAACCTGCATGATGAACACACACACAACACCGCACGTGCATGCTTATACCGACGGGGCATGCAAGGGCAATCCTGGTCCCGGAGGATGGGGCGTGCTGCTTCGGGCAGGCCACGTGCGCAAGGAACTGTTTGGCGGTGAAGCCCAGACCACCAATAACCGCATGGAGCTTATGGCCGCCATCATGGCGCTGGAGTCTTTACGCAAGTCTTGCCACGTTCAGATCTTCACCGATTCGCAGTACGTGCTCAAGGGCATTACGGAGTGGTTGCCGGGGTGGAAGGCCCGTGGTTGGAAGACCGCTGATCGCAAGCCGGTCAAGAATGTCGATCTCTGGCAGCGCCTTGAGCAGGCGCTTGCGCCGCACGCTGTGGAATGGATCTGGGTTCGCGGCCATACCGGCGATGAGGGCAATGAGGCGGCGGACGCGTTGGCTAATCGCGGTGTGGATAGTGTGCTGCACGCGGCCTGAAATCGCAGGCATCATTCGTCTTTGGCTTTCCAACTCAACCACCATGACCCGACAGATTATTCTTGACACAGAAACCACCGGGCTGAATCCGGCCGGTGGTGACCGCATCATTGAATTGGCCGCAGTGGAACTGGTGAAGCGGAGGCCGTCCGGCGCGCATTTCCAGCGCTATGTCAATCCACAGCGGTCAAGCCACCCCGACGCACTGCGCGTGCATGGCCTGACCGATGAGTTTCTCTCAGACAAACCGCTGTTTGGGCAGATTGTTGGTGATTTTCTGGACTTCGTTCGCGATGCCGAGGTGATCATCCACAACGCGGCCTTCGATGTTGCCTTCCTGGACGCCGAACTTGAGCGGTTGGGTTTGCCTCCATTCAGCCAGCAGTGTGCCGGCATCACGGATTCCCTGGGGATTGCACGCGAGCAGTTTCCAGGAAAATTCAACAGCCTGGATGCGCTGTGCAAGCGTTTCGGGGTGGACAATACCAGACGCACCTTGCACGGCGCCTTGCTCGATGCGGAACTGCTGGCCGAGGTCTACGTCTGGCTTACGCGCGGCCAAGACAGTCTGGTGATTGAACTCGACGGTCCGCAGGAGGATACACATGCCGAGCATGTCGATCTCCGGGGCATCGAACTGCCACTGATCTCTGCCGATGCAAGCGAGTTGCAAGCCCATGAACGCATACTCCAATCCCTTGAGAAGGCGTCAGGGAAGGGGTCGGTGTGGAAACCGGGTTGAGAATTTTCGGTCCCGCACGCCCGTATGGCATAATTTGCGGTTTGGGTGGTTAGCTCAGCGGTAGAGCACTGCCTTCACACGGCAGGGGCCACAGGTTCGATCCCTGTACCACCCACCAATTGGATGTTCCGAGAAATCCCCGGAAGTCCCGGAAATCCCAGAGAAATCAGCGCTCTGGGGCTTTTTTCGTCTCACAAAGCGCCAGAATGGCCCTAGACAGCCCGCTTCAGTCGGGGGCATGCTTTCCGGGAGAGGCACCTGCAATGCCCTTGGCCGACACTGCGTTCGCAACGCCGAGCCACCCGCCATGCCGACGCGCCTGTTCGACGCTGCGCGACTTGACATAGAAAATAGCTGTCCGCGTGAACTATTTCCTGCAAGCTTGTCGGCATGCCGTAGTCACCTTCCGAGCCAACGGAGTTCACTATGCACTATGGTTCATGGTGAGTAGTGTCATCATGTGAGGAACTCCCACGAGCGCGTTGCTGCGCGGAGAGAGCGGCCATCGGCAAGTGCCACCCATATCGGATTGCCATAAATCGGAGGCCAAAGCAAAGGACTCCCCCGACAATCGCAGATACGCCATAGGAAATGCCGAGAAGGTGACCGCCGACCACGATTGATGCGCCAGCAAGAGCCGCAACCGCGTATAAATCAGAACAAAGGACGTGCGGGATCTCATTGACGAGGACATCACGCATCATGCCTCCGCCGATTCCCGTCAACATGCCGAGGAGGGCTGACATGATCGGGTTTAATCCAAATGTAAGGGCCTTTTGCGCACCGGCGACCGCAAAAAACGCAAGCCCAAGCGCGTCGAACCAAAGCATTGGATTACGCAATCGGTCGACGCCGGCGTAAGAAAAATATGTCAGCAGGCCAGCGGATACTGATACGAGCAGGTACCACTTATCAGACAAAGCGGCGGGTGGTATCGCGCCGATCAAGACGTCGCGGGTGATGCCGCCAAAGTTTCCGGCAACGAACGATAAGACGAGTATTCCAAAAATATCGAGTCGTCGATTGACAGCGGCGACGGCACCGCTGATCGCGAATACAAACGTTCCACCGAGGTCAAGAATCCGCACAAAAGTGGAAAGGTGGCCCATGGCAAAAAGAACGTGGAGAATGCTTCGAGAGCGAGTGGCGCTGGTCTTTGAATATGTTCATCCGACGATCGCGGCGACTCCATGAATTCGGATGTGACGGTATGCGTGATCAGGTCGTCGGCGGAGGTTGAGCC
>JAKBCY010000223.1 GCA_021807445.1 Pseudomonadota bacterium | reverse complement strand
CACGCTCGGTTGATCAACCGAGCGTGCGACAAGCTGGTAGGCCTCGCGAAGGATATGCAAGGCCACCAGGATGCCCACCACCGGGTCAAGCCACAACCAGCCAGTCAGTGGCACCAGAACAACGCCGCCCATGACGCCTACGCTTGTCCACACATCGGCCCGCAGGTGGCGTGCGTCGGCCTCCAGAACGATGGAGCGCAAGCGTTCCGCACCCTTGAGCATCCATGCCGCCACAACGCCGTTGACCGCTGTGGCCAAGCCAATGAGTGTCACGCCGACGGGAACGGCGGTCACGGCATGCGGTGTAATGAGACGCTGCGCTGCCTCGACGAGGATCAAGGCGGCGGCAATGCCGATGAACAGCCCCTCGATGCCGCTGGAGAAGTACTCAGCCTTGGTGTGTCCAAAGGGGTGGTCAGCGTCCGGAGGCCGCCCGGCAATGCTCACCATCAGCAGGGCGAAGCCTGCGGCCACCACGTTGACGAGCGATTCCATGGAGTCTGACAGGAAGCCCACCGATCCGGTGAGCTTCCATGCCAGCATCTTGAGCAGGATCACCACCACCGCTGCGGCGAGCGAGACATGCAGATAACGGCGGATATGCATGGGCGGAGGGTCCAGGACCAAGCGGGCGGCAGGCGAGCCTTGGGCACATCGTAAAACGCGATGAAGCCATGGTAGTTTCGGTGGCACGTTGCGGTCGTTGCACAGCCTGGCCGCAACATTGTCACAATGCTGCCGATAGACTGCGAGATTGACATGCCGCGCCTCGCGGCACTGGTGCAAACCTGCAATACCCATGTCCCTTGATCTGCGCCGCCTGCCCCTGCCCGTGCCGAACCGGCGCGACTTGATCGCGTTGCCTCTTGTCATCGCGCTGTTCTTCATCGTCAGCCATGCAGGGCACCAGATGGCCGTGCCGTATCGGCTGGGGCAGGCCATGCCCATTTCACTGTCGCCCCTGGCGCTGCCCGAGTATGGGCTGTACACGGTCCTGCGCATGCTGGCGGCGCTTGTGATCTCGTTCGTATTCACGCTCGGTTACGCGTGGCTGGCGGCGCACAACCGATATGCCGAGCGGGTGCTCATTCCGGCGCTGGATGTGCTGCAATCGGTGCCCATCCTGGGGTATCTGTCGATCACGGTGACCGGGTTCATGGCCATGTTTCCCAACAGCCTGATCGGCGTGCAGCTGTCGGTGATTTTTGCAGTCTTCACGTCGCAGGCATGGAACATGACGTTTAGCCTGTACCAATCCCTCAAGACCGTGCCGCGCGACCTGCAGGAGGCGGCAACCTTGTACCGCCTCAATGCCTGGCAGTGCTTTTGGAAATTGGAATTACCCTTCGCCATGCCCGGATTGCTGTGGAACACCATGATGTCGATGTCCGGTGCCTGGTTTTTCGTTGTGGCGTCGGAAGCCATCACCGTGGCTAGCCAGACCGTAACCGTGCCCGGGATTGGTTCGTACATCGCGCAGGCGATCGCTGCGAAGGATCTCGTTGCCATCGGTTGGGCCATTGGAGCGATGATCATCATCATTTTGATCTATGACACCTTGATGTTTCGGCCCATCGTGGCCTGGGCAGACAAATTCAAGTTTGAGATGACGACGGCGAGCGAGGCGCCGCGCTCTTTTGTGCTCGACTTCTTCCGCCGGACCCAATTGCTGCGTCAACTGGCCGCGATCCCGGCTGCACTGTGGGAGTTGTCGCTGCGCCTGACGCCGCGTGTGAGCGAGCAGCGCTCCACAACGATCGCGCACCGACGCTGGGGTGACGGTGTGTTCTACGCAGCGATGGTCGCGTTTGCGATCTGGGCGTTGGCCAGTCTGGTGCGCGTGCTGCCTCGAGATTTCGGATGGCCGCTCGTCAGGCATGTCCTCTGGCTCGGATTGATTACCGGATTCAAGGTGTCCGTCCTGGTGGCCCTGTCGGCCCTGATCTGGGTGCCGGTCGGCGTCTGGATAGGTCTGCGCCCGCGCTGGGCGCAGGCGGCCCAGCCGATCGCGCAGTTTCTGGCGGCATTCCCGGCCAACCTGTTGTTTCCCCTCGTCGTCGTGGCCATCGTGCACTGGCACCTCAGCGTGAATGCGTGGACAGCTCCGCTGATGATCCTGGGTAGCATGTGGTACATCCTGTTCTCGGTCGTCGGCGCGGCATCTGCCATTCCCACGGACATGCGCGAAGCAGCAAGGAGTCTCGGTCTCAAAGGCTGGCTGCTTTGGAAGCGCCTGTACCTGCCAGGCATTTTTCCCGGTTTCGTGACAGGTGCCGTCACTGCTTCTGGCGGTGCCTGGAACGCCAGCATCGTTGCCGAGGTGGTGAGCTGGGGGGACAAGACGCTCGTCGCGACGGGTCTGGGCGCTTTTATCAGTCGGGCGACAGCGCAAGGCAAAAGCGCGCAGATCGCGCTCGGCGTGGGGGTGATGTCGCTTTACGTCATTCTGGTGAATCGCCTGTTCTGGCACCGGCTGTACGAATTGGCCATGCGCCGCGTGCGCCTGGACTGAGTCTTCCACCGTCGATCCGAGGACGCAACATGGTCGCCGATCCACAGCTTCTGCATCACCCCACAGTCGACATCCAGGCGGAACCGTCGACGGACGCTCGAAACGGAGCAGACATCTTCCGCGCGGAGCACGTCCGCAAGGCCTTCAAAGCCCCTGATGGATCGGATTTGCTCATTCTCGATGACATGAGCATGCATCTGCGGGACGGCGAAATTCTTGTCCTGCTAGGGCGCTCGGGGTCGGGGAAGTCGACCCTCCTGCGCATGCTCGCGGGCCTCGTGCCACCGAGCGATGGCACCTTGCTTCACCGTGGCCGCCCGATCACGGGGCCACTGCCGGGCCTGGCAATGGTCTTTCAGAGTTTCGCGCTGTTTCCCTGGCTCACAGTGCTGCAGAATGTTGAGCTGGGCCTCGAAGCCCTGAGGGTGCCGCCCGCGGAGCGCAAGCAACGTGCCCTTGCTGCAATCGATTTGATTGGGCTCGACGGATTCGAGTCCGCCTACCCGCGTGAACTCTCGGGTGGCATGCGCCAACGTGTGGGATTTGCCCGCGCCCTGGTGATCAATCCCGACGTGCTATTGATGGACGAGCCGTTCTCGGCCCTGGATGTGCTCACATCCGAGACCCTGCGCACTGACCTTTTGGACTTGTGGGTCGAGCGCAAAATTCCCACACGGGGCATTCTTCTCGTATCGCACAACATCGAGGAGGCGGCACTGATGGCTGACCGCATCCTGGTTCTGGGATCCAACCCAGGCCGCGTGCGTGCTGAGATCCCCGTACTGTTGCCACAGCCCCGCGCGCGCGAGTCACAGGAGTTCCGGGACCTGGTCGAGCACATCTACGGCATCATGACCGCGCGCCCAGCCGCCGCCGTCAACCTTGCCCAGCGCGGTGCGATCAGCATCGGCCACCGGTTACCTCATGTGTCCGTCAATCAGCTCGCCGGCTTGCTCGAGGAGCTGGCTTCGCTCGAGAAAAATACAGCCAACACCCAAATCAGCCTTCCCGATCTGGCCGAAGACATGCACTTCTCGATCGATGATCTTTTCCCCCTGATCGAGTCCGTGGAGCTGTTGGGCTTCGCCCAGGTGCTGGAGGGCGATATCGAACTCACCACAGCTGGGCGCGCGTTTGTCGAGGCCGACGTGCAGGAGCGCAAGCAGCTGTTCGCGCACCACCTCATCGACCGGGTGCCCTTGGCAGCGCGCATTCGCGCCGTGCTTGACGAGCGCCATAATCACCGAGCCCCCGGAACGCGGTTTCGTACCGAACTGGAGGACCATTTCAGCGAGGAGGAGGCCGAGCGCGTCCTGGATACCGCGATTGACTGGGGCCGGTACGCGGAGGTCTACGCCTACGAAGACAACGCGGACGTGTTCAGCCTGGACAATCCCGGCGAGGACGATGCTGAAGTTGCCGCAGCCTGAAGCGCTTAGTCCCCACGTGATGCAGAGCTCTGGCGCGCCCACCGTCGATCTGGTCTATTTCAATGCTGGCGGCGGTCATCGGGCCTCCGCGCTGGCGCTGCAACAAGCCATCGCTGACCGCGGCTTGGAGTGGACTGTGCGTCTGGTGAATCTCACCGAGGTGCTCGATCCCCAGCGCAGCCTCCGGAAATTTGGTTTGTCCCCGGAAGACTATTACAACGCGCGCCTGGCGCGGGGCCTGACCTTGGGGTTGCACACGGAGCTGCGCCTGCTGCAAGGGTTGATCCGGCTGTTGCACCCCACCTTGCTCAAGGTTCTGGGGCAGCATTGGTCGCGCACACGGCCAGACATGGTGGTGTCCCTCATCCCCAATTTCAATCGCGCTCTTTTCGAGAGTCTCGCGTGCAGCTTGCCCGGGGTGCCCTATGTGACCGTGCTGAC
>JAKBCY010000222.1 GCA_021807445.1 Pseudomonadota bacterium | reverse complement strand
AAGCCTCCAACAGGGCTCTGGCACGCGGCGGTCTGTTGCCGGGGTTGCCAGCCAACGCCCGCATGTTTCTGCACGCGGCCAGGCTGGCACTCAATCACCCCCACAGCGGCGAGCCACTTGTACTGTCTGCCGACTGGCCGGATGAAGACGCGCGCTGGCTGCGGCGCCTCGGTGAACTTTGTCGACCATCACCTCAATCGTGAACCGGCCTATGTCCCCTGCACGAACGGCGTATTCCCTCTTGGTCTTCGACTGGGATGGAACCCTGATGGACTCCACGGCGGTCATTACAAGATCCATCCAGGCGGCCTGTGGGGATTTGGGTCTTGCCGTGCCCAGCGATGTTGATGCTTCGTATGTGATCGGTTTGGGCTTGGGCGATGCCCTGCGCTTTGCCGCGCCGACGCTGGACCCGCGTGATTACGACAAGCTCTCGCAGGCCTACCGCCGCCACTATTTTGCGCATGACAGCGACGTCACATTGTTTCCCGGTGCGCTTGATATGCTTCAGGCGCTCAAGTCCGCAGGGCATAGCATTGCCGTGGCCACGGGCAAGTCACGGTTGGGACTGGATCGCGCGCTTGACCAAGTCCACCTGAGCCATTTGTTCGATGCAACGCGTACAGCCGATGAGAGTGCATCCAAACCGCATCCCGCCATGCTTCAGCAGATCATGGAGACGCTCGGTCATGGCCCCGAGCAAACGTTGATGATCGGCGACACGACCCATGACCTGCTCATGGCGCGGAATGCAGGTGCTGCGGCAGTTGCCGTCAGTTACGGTGCGCACGACGCTCGGGAACTGGCTGCGTTGCAGCCCGTCTACGTGGCGGATTCCGTCGCCTCGCTGACGCGTTTTCTTCTGGGCCGATGAGCCCGCACCGGCATGCGGTCAGCGCACGCTGCTATCCTGCCCGCGCCCGGCTTTGATGCCGCACGCGATGACGTTTCCTGAGAAGCCATGAACGATAAGCACCCTGAAGACTTTCCACGAGAACCCGCGTTCGGCGATCCTGCGCATCCGCCTTCCGGTGCATGGGAGCGCAGCGTGCTGGAAAGGCTGGTGTTGGAAATCGTCGCTGAAAAGCGCCGTGCCCGCCGATGGTCGATTTTCTTTCGCCTGATCTTCCTGAGTCTGCTGATTGCCGTATTCGCTGGTGGCTACATTGCCGAGTATGTGAGCGGGATGTCGACAGGCGCCCATACGGCGCTGGTCCAGATCAATGGGGAGATTTCTGCCTCGTCAGCTGCCAGTGCGGACAATATCAATGCTTCATTGCGGGACGCCTTTGATGATGTGGGTACCAAGGCCGTGATCCTTCGCATCAATAGCCCCGGGGGCAGCCCAGTGCAGGCCAGCCAGGTCAACGCGGAAATCTGGCACCTGCGCGCAAAGCACAAAAACATACCAATCTACGCAGTTTGCGATGAAGTCTGTGCCTCGGCGGCGTATTACATCGCCGTGGCAACCGACAAGATCTACGTCAATCCGGCAAGCCTGGTTGGATCCATCGGCGTGTTGATGGAGGGGTTTGGCGTATCAGGACTGATGAACAAGTTGGGGGTGACCCGGCGCCTGCTCACGGCAGGCGCAAATAAGGGCTTCATGGATCCTTTTTCGCCTATGCCCGAAGACCAAAAGGCCTATGCATTGGGGATGCTCAAGCAGATCCACATGCAGTTCATTGCCGCCGTCGAGAAGGGGCGCGGCAAGCGATTGAAAATCAATGACGACACCTTCTCCGGACTGGTGTGGACTGGGGAATCCGCGGTGGCGCAAGGCTTGGCGGATGGCTTTGGCGACACCGACAGCGTGGCCCGCGACGTGGTGCATGAAAAAACGCTCGTGGACTACACGCGCAGCGGAAACGTCGTGGACCGCCTAGCCAAGCGATTCGGCGCGTCTCTCGGCACGGCCGCCGTGCACGAGATGATGCAACGCGGTGGCTGGTCGTTGCGCTGACGCAGGGGACTGCGCGTTGCAATCCGATTAACCTGCCAAAAAACCGAAGAGCGCTGGAATTTTGTCGGGCATGGCGATCCCTTCACGGCGCCACTGCTCCACAGTGCGCGTACGCACGAAGGACTGTGGTCCGGTGAGCCCGCAGGCCACAGTCAAGCGCGTCGTGCGTTGCAGAACGCGGGTCATGGCCAACAGCAGGGCAGCATTGCGGTAGGGCGTTTCGATGCACAACTGCGTCTGATGGCGCTGGGCGCTTTCGCCTTCGAGGGCTCGGATCGTCGCATCGCGCGCCTCGGCCTGGACGGGCAAATAGCCCTGAAAAGCGAAACGCTGACCCTCCAGACCGCTTGCCATGAGCCCGAGAAGAATGCTGCTTGGGCCAACCAGCGGTACGACGGTAACACCGAGTTCATGCGCGGCCGCAACGATCGCTGCGCCCGGGTCTGCGATGCACGGTGCGCCGGCCTCCGACAGCAGTCCGACGTCCTGCGCATTTAGCGCGGTCTTCAATAGCGCGAGCGCGGAAGCGGGGTCCAGTTGTGAATGCTTCGGTAGCACCGTCATGACATGGTGTTGCAAGGGCACGCTCAGGGGAGAGATTGCATGCACCGCTCCCAGGAATGCGCGTGCCGTCTTGGCGTTTTCAACGATCCAGTGGTGCAGCGCGCTGGCTGCGTTGATCGTGGTCTGCGGTAAAACAGCGGTCAAAGGGGTCTGCGCCACCTCAACCAATGGTGTTGGAATCAGCAAGAGCCTACCTTCCTGTGTCTTGGGCAGGTCCATTACGCGGCCGCCCCCAAGAGTGGAAATCCGGCTGCCAGAAGCATGTCGCACAGGGCAATGAGCGGTAGCCCGACAATTGCCGTTGGATCGTCGCTGCTGATCGCCTCAACGAGGGCAATCCCCAGACTCTCCGATTTGGCGCTTCCTGCGCAGTCATACGGCTGATCCGCACGCAAATAGGCTTCGATTTGCATGTCGCTTAGCAGCCGCATGTGTACCCGGGTAGGGACTTCGCGTACCTGCGTTCGGCCATCCGGCGCTACCAGTGCGACCGCTGTGTGAAACACCGACTCGCGTCCGCTCAGGAGGCGCAACTGAGCAGCGGCAGCATCATGGTTACCAGGCTTGCCCAGGACACGCCCGTCGCATGCGCAAACTTGGTCGGACCCGATAACCCAAGCGCCAGGTTCAACAGACGCGACGGCGCTTGCTTTTGCGGCGGCCAATCGTAATGCCATGTCGCGTGGCGCTTCACTGGGCAACTGAGCTTCGTCGATCTGCGGGCTACGCACGGAGAAATCAACGCACAGCCGCTGCAGCAGCTCGCGTCGATAGATTGAGGTCGACGCGAGCACCAGGGGCGGGTAGTCATGTGGCGAGGCAATGCCGTGCATGCTCATAAGTCTTTTTCGAAAAACCGGCCCTCGATCCATGCGCCAATCAGGATTCCTCCGATCACATAAAGGAGTGGCCAGTTGCCAACGCCAAGCCCGGCAAGCGCAGGGCCGGGGCATACGCCGCTCAATCCCCATCCCACCCCAAACAGTGCAGCCCCGATGATCGTGCGCGCGTTGAGGTGAGATGGATGAACCCCCCAGCCCAGGCCGAATACCGGGACGCGCATGAGCCGGGGGATGAAGCGATAGGCCAGCATCACGACAAAGGCGGCGCCAGCCATCACCAACAACAGCCCCATATTCTTCAGCAACAGGAACTGGATGATGGATTCGGGCTTGACCATGGTTGACAAGGCTAAGCCGAATCCGAAGAGGCTCCCGGCCAGCAGGGCCGAGACGAGGACAGGCACTGGGCGTACGTGCTTGAGCATGTCAGAACCCCCCAAGTGCCCGAACCACATGGGCCGTCACGATGGCGGTGAAGAGGAAGGTGATGACCGCCAACAGTGATGGCAATTGCAGTGAGCCGAGGCCGCAAATGCCATGACCGGACGTGCACCCGCCCCCCATACGGGCGCCGAAGCCGCCGATGACGCCTCCGGCTAACAATTGCCAAGCCGGAATGCGAGTCACGAAACCCTCGCCATGATTGAGCGCGATCGTGAACACCAGACCTCCCAGGAGCATCCCGAGCGCATAGGTCAGTCGCCAGTTGCGAGTGGCGACGAATTTTTCCTGCCGGAAGTGTGGCCGCGAGCTGAAATATGACCATACGGCGCTATATGCGGTGCTCACACCGCCAATGAATCCGGTGAGAACAAAGAGCGAGCTCACCCCCACGCCGATAGCAACGCCTCCAGCGAGAAAGTGGATCCAACCTGTCGGAAACATGCGTGCAATCCAATCCATGTAAGTACCCGGAAAAATCGGAAATCCGCCCCGTCCTTTGCGCGAAACAGGCAATTAGGACGCCCCAAGTGCCGTGCACAGGATTGAGACGAAAACTCTTTATTTTAGGAGTTTGTCAAGACAGACAGTCTTTTCCAAATGAGGTATG
>JAKBCY010000221.1 GCA_021807445.1 Pseudomonadota bacterium | reverse complement strand
CTTGGGTCTCCTGGCGTGGCCATGCCGGGTTATGACGTGCAGATTCTGCACGAGGTGACGGGTGAGCCTGTTGCGCCCGGCGAGAAGGGCGTGGTAGCCATACGCTGGCCGCTTCCGCCTGGCTGCATGCAAACGGTCTGGGGCGATGACCAGCGGTTCGTGAGCACCTATTGGTCCACGTTCCCTGGGCAACAGGCGTACTCCACCTTTGACTGGGGTGTCGCCGACGAGCAGGGTTACATCACAATTTTGGGCCGCACGGACGACGTCATCAATGTTGCAGGACACCGACTGGGAACGCGCGAAATTGAGGAAAGCATCTCCAGCCACCCAGCGGTCGCTGAAGTTGCAGTCGTCGGTGCGGCTGACCCGGTCAAGGGTCAGTGTGCCATGGCTTTCGTGGTGCCTCGCGAGACCTCCAGGACCGCTGATGCAGCGGGTCGCGCAAATCTAGAGGCCGACATCATGCAGACGGTGCAGACTCAACTTGGCGCGGTCGCGAGGCCGGCTCGGGTGCGTTTCGTCACGCTCTTGCCCAAAACCCGCTCAGGAAAACTGCTGCGGCGTTCCATCCAAGCTTTGTGCGAGCACCGCGACCCGGGTGATCTCACGACATTGGAAGATCCACTTGCACTTGAGCAGATCCGTGAAGCAATTGCTCACCAATAGCTAGGGAAACTCCTAGCCGGATGCTCTGGACGGGGTGGCCGAGATGCCTACAATTCATAAGTTCTTGCTTATACGTAAATTCGATGTCCGCACCGACCCCACCCCTGCCGTTGCTTGCCACGGTTACCGCCGACGACGATGAGAGCGCTGAGCGCGTTTTTGTCTCGGCGGCTGAGTTGTTTGGTGTGTTGGCCACGCCCCTGCGGCTGCGCATCCTGAATGCCATTTGCAATCAGGAAAAAAGCGTGGGCGACATCATGGAGGCAGTTGATTCCACGCAACCAAATGTTTCGCAGCACCTCAAGGTGTTGTATCAGGCGGGAATCGTTGCCAAACGTAGGGTGGGCAATCAGGTTTATTACCGGGTGCAGAGCGAAAAGGCGGTCCAGCTCTGCCGGACAGTTTGCACCCAAATTGCCATCGAGCTGGACGATCCAGAGTCCGTTTCCCAAACAGAGCGCCTGGCTCGGCGCATTTAGCTTTTCAACAAGCGAGTACGAGGATGAGTGACTACAGCAAAAGGCTAGGCCGGTTGCGTCAAGCACCGGAAAACTTCCTGACAGCCGAACAGATCGCGCAAGTTCAGGGTGGTCGGCGTGACTTCTTGCGTCGAGCGTTCACCGCAGCGAGCGCGACGATGGTCGCTGGCGGGGCGGCAAACGCCTATGGCGCAACCGCTGAAGAGCGCAAGGACTGGATTGGCGACAAGGGCAGCAAGTTCATTCTGGACAAGCCCGTGTGGGGGACGACGCTGGGCAAGCCGGTCGATGAGCCGCCTTATGGGATGCCCTCCAAGTACGAGGCTAATCTGGTGCGACGCATCAGCCCTGGTCTTTCGGCGGTCAACCAAGCCAACGTGGCGTTTGCGCCGCTGCAGGGCTTGTTTGGGATCATCACGCCAGCGGGTTTGCACTTCAATCGCTCACACCAGGGTTGGTATGACATCGATCCGGCTCAGCATCGTTTGATGGTGATGGGTGAGAAGGGCTTGGTGAAAAATCCCAAGGTCTATACCGTGGGCGACATCATGCGCATGCAGCCCGTGTCGCGCATCCACTTCATCGAGTGCGGCGCCAACTCGGCGATGGAGTGGGGCAACGTGGCCGTGCCCACCGTGCAGTACACGCACGGGATGTTGTCATGCAGCGAATTCACCGGCGTGCCACTGATCAAGGTGTTGGAGGACTGCGGAGCGAATTTGAACGGCGTGCGCTTCATCATGGCCGAAGGAGCCGATGGATCGCACGAAAATCGCACCATCCCGATGTCGCTCGTACTTTCCGGCGAGGTCTTGGTGGCCTACGGCCAGAACGGCGAAATGCTGCGCCCGGAGAATGGCTATCCCATGCGACTGGTCGTGCCGGGTGTCGAAGGGGTTTCGCAGATCAAGTATCTGCGCCGCATCAAGCTCGGTACCTCTCCTTTCGCCACGAAAGACGAAGTCCTGGGCTATGTCGACCTCATGCCGGACGGCAAGCTGCGCCAGTACACGTCGGTGATGGAATGCAAATCGGTGATCACTTCGCCTTCCGGCGGGCAGGTCCTGATGGACAAAGGGGTCTACAACGTCACCGGGCTCGCGTGGTCTGGCCGCGGCAAAATCAAGCGCGTGGATGTGTCTTTCGACGGTGGCTCCACTTGGCAGCACGCGCGCATCGAAGGCCCGGTGCAAAACAAGGCGCTTACGCGTTTCAACATCCCTTGGGTGTGGAATGGCAAGGCGGCCTTCCTGCAAAGCCGCGCGGTTGACGAAACCGGCATGGTGCAACCCACTTACCAAGAGCTGTGGAAAGTCCGCGGTACCCGCTCTGTCTATCACAACAATGCAATCCAAACCTGGCAAGTTGAAGAAACTGGAGATGTTCGCAATGTCCAACTCGCGAATTCGTAAGGCCACCGTCGCGGCAGCGCTCACCGCGGCATTTTCAGTCGCTTGGGGTGCCAATCTGGGGTCTACGCTTGGCCGCGCCGCCACGCCCGACGAGGTTAAGGCATGGAATATCGACGTGCGCCCGGACTTCAAGGGGCTCCCGGCCGGTCAGGGCACGGTTGCCGAGGGCACCAAGTTGTGGGAAGCCAAATGTGCGGCCTGCCACGGTGATTTCGCTGACTCCAACTCGGTGTTCCCACCCATCGTCGGTGCTTTTCAGGCATCCAAGCAGGACATCGCCACCGGCCGCGTAGCCAAGTTAGCGAACCCGGCCGAAGGTGGTGGAACGTCGATCGAGAGGCTCTCGACGCTCTCGACGCTGTTTGACTACATCCACCGCGCCATGCCGTGGAATGCTCCGCTGTCACTGAGCTGGAATGACACGTACTCCCTAGTTGCCTACCTGCTTAACCTGGCGAATGTCATCCCCGCCAATTTCACTCTCACGCGTGACAACGTGCAGCAGGTTCAGAATATGCTGCCCAACCGTAATGGGATGACCTGGAATCACGGGATGTGGCCCGGCAAAGAGATGGGCAATGGGGGTATCCCGGATACCCATAATGTCGAGTGCATGAAAAACTGCGCACCCAAGCCGGTCGTGAAATCATTCATCCCCGCATATGCGATGGACACGTGGGGCAACCTGGCCGAGCAGAATCGCGCCTGGGGCCCCGTCCGCGGCCAGGTCACGTTATCGAAGGCGGCCTTGAAGAAGGCGGAGGAACGCAAAAGTGCTGCAGCCAATGACCCAAATGCCAAGGTCGTGGCGCTGATCAAGGCCAATGGTTGCATCGCTTGCCATAGCTTCGGCGATAACAAGGTTGTTGGGCCTGGCTACCAGGAGATCGCCAAGAGATACGCGGGTAAAACCGACATGGTGGGCGAGTTGACCACACACATCATGAAAGGCGGCTCGGGCGTTTGGGGGAGTATGCCCATGCCACCCCAGAGTATCAGCGAAGCCGATGCCAAGATGGTTGCGAACTGGGTTGTAGACGGAGCGAAGCAGTAAGTAGGCGGAGCGAAGCAGTAAGCGTTTATGCCCTTGCGGCCAAGCTTTCTGTTTACGCATTTTTCATTTTGAGGAGCAAGTCGTATGAATCAAACTCGTCGTCAGGTCATGCAGCTCAGTGCTGGTGCTACCGTTGTGGGGCTAGCCGCCTCGGCCGGTCTTCTGCCCGTTACCGCGCAGGCAGCCGACGCGCCGGGCTGGGACTCCAAGCTGTTTGAAGCCAAATCGCTGGACGAGGTGGCCAAGATCCTGGGTGCCACCCCGACCGAAAGCGCCGACGTTTCCATCGTTGGTCCGGATATTGCTGAAAACGGTGCTGTGGTACCCGTCGGCGTGAAGTCCACGGCTGCAGGTACCACCATGATTGGGCTCGTCGTGCAGAAGAATCCGACCGCGCTGGTCGCAGCCTTCCACATGAAGGACGGCGCCGAGCCCAACGTGGCCACTCGCATCAAGATGGCTCAGACGTCCCACGTCTACGCCGTCGCCCAGGCGGGTGACAAGCTTCTGTACAGCAAGAAGGAAATCAAGGTCACCCTCGGCGGTTGTGGCGGCTGAAGTCCGTTTCCCACCAATCGGTTAATCAGACTATTTATTGGAGTTCACCATGCCCAATCCAATGCGCATGCGCGCTAACGTTGAAGGCGACGCTGTGGTTGTCCGCGTCCTTATGTCTCACCCCGAAGATACCGGCCTGTTGAAGGGTCCCGACGGTAAGATCATTCCTGCCCATTTCATTCAGAAAGTCACTTGCACGAATAACGGCAAGACTGTTCTCGACTGCGACTGGGGCACTGCAATTTCCAAGAACCCGTTCCTTGAATTCCGCTTCAAGG
>JAKBCY010000220.1 GCA_021807445.1 Pseudomonadota bacterium | reverse complement strand
CGCAGAAGCTGAGGCAAACTACTGGAGGCAACAAGCCACTCAGGTCACCACGATGGCGGCCTGACTTAAACCAAACAGCCTCCACGAAACCTGGGGCGGTTCAGTTCACGGCTTTCTGGATGGCACGTGCCGCAGCTGGGTGCGCCTGCTTCCCACTCAGCAACTGAGCGAGCATCACAATCAGGGCCGACTTCCCGCTCCCATACGGTCCAACAATCTTCCAGGCGCGCTGCGTTTGTCGCGTCGTGATGCCGACACCGATCTGCCTGAGCGCACCAAGCGCTGCAGGAGTGACGAGGTAGTTTGCAACTGTCGACTCGTCATGGATGTCGCGATCGAGCGCGATCGATCGGGTGTGCCCGCGTCCCAAGGCGAGGAACTCGGCGATCTTCTTAGACATGTTCTTCGACCTCCTCAGTCCGCAGTCGATACTGCGGATCTAGTTCTTTGGTGTTCAGGATTACTCGTTGCGTGTCTGCGGTGTCCGAGAACCGGATTGCTCTAGGGAGCCCTTCGCAAAGCAATTCGATGAGCGTCCTCAGGTGATGCTCGTCTAGCCTGAGCACAACGCCCGGGCTCCCTGCACCTTTGAGCAACTGCTCGAAGTCGGCGCTGACCTCTCCTTCCTCGCCGCCCGCCATGAACTCGCTCAAAGCGATTCCGAACACCCTCGTCGTTAGTCCCACGGGTGCCCGCGGCTCTGTGTTGAAGAGCGTCCGGCCGTCTTCAGCCTTGTGCACTCTCAGCAGGCCCAGGTCCTGCAACGGCGACCAGGAGGTGTCGTCCGTACCGCGTTCCTCTTGGTAGTACGACTGGATGAAGATGGAAGCATGCTGTTCAAGCGTGGTTGGCGCCAGCGTTCGCGCGGAGCCCGCACCACGACGGGTAAGCGCTTCGATCAGTTGCTTGCGATCAAATCGAACCAATCGGCTATCTGCAAACACCTCACGCCATGCAGCCAGGACAGCCCGCGTGGACAGGTGCCAGTGAATCAGCCACAACGACTCCAGCTTTTCGAGATGCGGGTCTACTGCGTCGCGGCCTCCGAAAAGCAGATTGCCCACCGGGCCTGGCTCGTGTCCACCATCGGCCGCCGATCGGAGCACACCCGACGCCTCTGCCCAGAACTGCAGAGACTTGACCATGTTCCGTCCAATGCCCAGCCTGTGGATCGCCTTCTCATCGGTACGAAGCAGATTCGCGTCCTCCGCGACTTCGCGATAGACCTTCGGCAGCCAGCCATAGCGGCAAACGAAGGACTCATGCCCCGAAAATCTGTCAGTGCTACTCATTGCACTCCTTCCTTCTCTCTTGTTTTGTGGCGATGTCCCGCTCGCTGTTGAACCGTACGCGGTGACGGCTCCTTGGTGAACATGCTACGCGGCCTTCAGGACGGCGCCGTTGTCGCTGTCGGGGCGGCGGGCGTGCAAGGCCTGTCGGACTGTCCTTGCTCGGCAGCACAGACACGCCGCGTGGGATTCCAGGGATGCGATCCCATGCCCTCAACCCAGGCGAACGCGGTCGACCAGGGGCCGGATCCGGCGTCGCCGTGAGCGGATCGCGGATCGCGGATGGGTCGGGCGAAGCCGATGGTGGATCGACCAGGGCCGGGCCAAGGCCGCGATCGGATGCGACGACCGAAACATCGGGCAGCGTGCATGGTTGCGACGGCAAGGGCGGATAGGGCATGGCACGGGGAATTGGAGCGAGGAGCACGACCAGAATAAAAGGCCATGACGCCCACGCAATCCATGATTGACGCGCCAAATCGGGTGGTTTCGAAGCAAGGGGGGATGAAAGACGCGGCACGGCCCATAGGTGATGCGCCACTAAACAGGCGGGAAATCGCTCAGAATTCAAACGCATCTCACAAGCCGCCTTGTTGACAATGGAGGGTAGAAACAACCATCGCCTCGAGCGAAACCAAAGATGCGGACGTCGCGCCAGCATCACGCAAAACCCTGTCATCGACCCAGCGACGTCTGCGCCAGGCATCACGCTTGACGCAGGCGCTGTCCAAGCGTTTTCCTTGATCAACGCCGCAGCCGCGGCAACACAAGGAACCATCATGGGATTTTTCGAGCAACCAATCGATTGCCGTAGCCGCAGCGCGATGATCGACTTCCTCGCCAAGCACAGCCGGTACGACACCGGCAACTCGCTGAATCGCAAAACGTCCTACGCCAACTGCGTCAAGATCCACCATCTCGGCCTGACGCACGACCAAGAGCAAACGGCTTACGCACTGCTGTCCAGCGACGACAACATCTGGGACCAACTCGATCAACACATCGACGATTTCACCCGGCGGCATCACGGCGCTTACACCATAGGCGCGAATGGCCGCTCGAACGGGTATCTCGTGCTCTACAGCAGCAACTACCGGGAAACGGGCTACAAGTCACGCTGCTGGACCTGCGGACAACTCAACTACCGGAGGGTGGCGAAGATGCCGACCGATCCGGTCGAGAGCGTCATCGCGCAGATCCTCTTGGCGTCCGGGCTGGGATGGCCGGATGACGTCTACATCCAGCAGTTCGCAATCCGCGATCTGCCAGGCACCGACGAGAGCAAGTTGGGCATCATTCGTCGCTTCAAGCAGATCCTCCAGGATTGCACCGCGCACAACCGGTGCGGCCGATGCGGCGCCGAGGGCGAAAGCGGACGGATCAACATCGACCATCCGCACCGGACCCTGCAAACGTCGATCAGCAGCCTCGACGCGGAGCACGACTTCCAGGACTGGTCGTTGTCGGATCTGCGCGCTCGCGTCGATCTCGTTCGTGACTTCGACGGCACCTGCGACCGGATTCGCCAGGACTTCATCGGCATGGCTGCATCGTGCCGCGTCGTGGAGCAAACCATCATGGTGCCAAAGACGGTCCGACGCACCGTGTGCGCCCAGCACCCGGCCTGATGTCACTCGCGAATGCGGCCATGGCATCGCGCCTGGCCGCAAGGTCGCCCCTCCATCGAGGGCAGCCCATCACGAAGACACCTACGGACCCGACACCGACACCGACACCGACACCGACACCGAAGATTCGCCGGTGTCGGCAACATTCCAAGACGCCAAGTGCGTCTGGGCCTGCCATCAGGCAGACCCAGACATCCGATTGCCCAGACCCTTGCAGACACCGCAACGTCCTGCGCACCGCGCACCTCCAGATACCCACGCCGAATCATCGGCACAACAATCGGAGGTAAAAAAATGAAATTCAAGCCCAATGCAAAAGCAACGGCATCCTTCGCAAAGAATCTACAGATCATGGCGCACGCCATGTTTTTGTCTGTCGCCGGGCTGTCCTTGTGGAAGAATGCTGGCCTCGGCCTCGCCGCGGCGTTCCTGGTCTGGCTTGTGCTGCAGGCGTTCGCCTGGTTCCTGCTGTCCTTGTCGTTTAACAAAAACGATGAGGATGAATCAGGATAGGCGTTTGCATGACACAGTCATCCCACTACAATAGAACCAACCTTGAAGGAACCACCATGTCGATCACGACTGGAATTTATGTTCTATGCGCCGTCGCGGTCATCAGCGCCGGCGCGTTTACTGGCTTTGTCGCTTGGTTGTCGCACAGAACCAAAGACCAGCGTCGGCACGGTTAAAATCAGGGATCAGCAAAAAGGGAGCGCTGCAATGGCGCTCCCTTTTTTTGTGCCAACGCACACCGCATGAGGCTAAAGAGACCGCGCAGGCGCTCCATCTCGCACCTGTGCCTGTCCACACCCGCAGACGCAGACACGTTTCCTCGGCTGTTTTTCGGCAAGACCATCCTCTTGCCGAAGCAACCCCATCAGGCGGACGCGACCGCCGCATCCCCATCTCGGGTTGCAACATCGCGCGCCGGGCGGGCGTATCGACCCGACCGAAAACGCACGAATCTTTCTGGCTGGAGGCCTGAAAACGCGCACACACCGTTGATTTTGCTAGGTCACAACCCCCGCCATGGCCAACGCGATTCCCGCTGCGCTGGCCATGGCGCGCATCCGAAAATGCCGCATCGGGGGGCGACTTTCAGACCGAAAGAACTCCGCTTCCGGGACAACAATCAGATCGAAGCGGCGCTTGCGGCGTGACTGGACAATCCATGGCTGTGCACCAGCAACGTACAAATAGATTGGGGCTTCACCTCGTGTCTCAAGCGAAGTCTTTGGGGGCATCGCGAGGCTGGACACGCTTGGAGGTTACGACTCCACCGCTGCCGCAGTTTGATAGAACGTTGGCGTTCTATGAGCGCGAGGGGTTTGCCATAAGCGGCGGTCGCAAACTGAAGGTCTCTTTATGAGCCGTGGCAAAAATGTGTCGAACTCGTGATCCCAAGGCGCTCAAGGTCTGGATGCGGCAGCAGCAGTGGGCGCAGCAGGACATAGA
Source organism: Pseudomonadota bacterium (assembly GCA_021807445.1). GTDB lineage: Bacteria > Pseudomonadota > Gammaproteobacteria > Burkholderiales > Burkholderiaceae_C > Thiomonas_A. The sequence goes on along the minus strand of JAKBCY010000220.1, from coordinate 78 downwards.
GCTTGACGCCGCGGCGGCGCTGGAAGCATTCGAGCGCATGGTGATGGCGGAGTTGCGGCCGCGGAAACGACGCTCACG
>JAKBCY010000219.1 GCA_021807445.1 Pseudomonadota bacterium | reverse complement strand
CCGTGGTAGAGGTTTGGGTCTCGCCGCCACGCCCGTTCCAGGCGTGTTTTGTGTGTCGAGCGCGTCGATGAGCACCACCGTTGCGCTGTTGCGGTCGCGCTGCATGACGTGCCCGCAGTGCGGGCAGACATGCATGCGGTCTGCGAGTGTCTTGGGCACGAGTTCCCAGCACGCTGAGCGCGCGTCGAGGAGTCGGTGAGGCCTTGGACGCGACGTCGACCCATGTCGACTCGACCCTTGGATGCCTCAAGGGTTGAGGTTTGAGCGATTTACGTTTAGTGACACACGCCGTCAACCCCCGCTCTTAGCATCTGCGAAAACCAAAGGCAGTGGGATTCTGAATAGGCCGGATCGGTTTCGAGGCCAACAGGGCGCCCTGACCGCTTACAGGAGACCGTCATGCAGACCAAATTGGGACTGGCGATCGTAGCTGGGTCGCTTGCACTCGCGTCTTGCGGGGGTGGCGGGACGAGTTACGTCGCCACCAGTGGCACGACTGACACGCTGCTGGCGACCACGGTCGACACGACGGGTGTGCTGTCCACTGCGCAGCTGGATACTCTTCTCACCACCCGGTACCCCGACCCGCAGGCGCAAGCCCTTGTGGGAACCCCGGTCTGTGGCGTGCAGGTCGTCAAATTCACGTATGCCACTGTTGGCGGTGAAGGCGAGGCAACCAACGCTTCCGGTGCCCTGATGGTCCCAACCGGCGCGGCGCCGCAGTGCTCTGGACCACGCCCGATCGTGCTGTATGCGCACGGAACCGCAGACCGGCGCGCCGAAGATCTTTCCGCGATCACGAACACGGCAAATCCAGCCTATGACACCTCCACCCGCATTGCGCTGATTTTTGCGGCGCAGGGCTACATCGTCGTTGCACCAAACTATGCCGGCTATGACATCTCCACGTTGCCGTATGCCCCGTATCTGAACGGCGCTCAGCAGTCCCAGGACGCGATTGATGGGCTGACCGCAGGGCGACAGATGCTCAGCTTGCTCAATGGCTCGGTCAGTGACGGCGGCAAACTCTACGTCACTGGCTACTCCCAAGGCGGTTACGTGTCCATGGCAACGCTTGCTGCGCTGGACGCGCAGGGTCGACCCGCAACCGCGGGTGCTCCGATGTCTGGTCCCTACGCATTGCTTGCCATGGGGGATGAGATCTTTTTGGGGCATCCCGACTTCGGGGGCACGGTGTTCTTACCGATGGTGGTGAACTCGTATGCGCATCTGAAGCAGGGCTCGATCAATCCCAGCCAGTTCTTCACCACACAGTATGCGAATGCAGTTTCGCTTTTCCCTGGCACGATCGGCGCCCAAACCGCGATGCAGCAGGGGTTGATCCCCGCCACGGCTCTTTTCCAATCGCCCCCGACGGGCAATTCAACGCTCGACAACATTCCGGAGGGTCTACCTCTGGGCGCAAACGGATTCAGTGCCTCGAGCTACCTGATCAGCACGGCATTTCGCGCGGCCTATGTCAATGATGCCATCGCCAATCCGGACGGTGCCGCGCCATCGAGCGGATCGGCTCCGGATTTCTCGACCACGGCAGCCACACTACCAGCCAACCCGCAATTCCTGCTGCGCCAGGATCTCAAAGCAAACGATCTGCGCAACTACACCCCCAGCATGCCACTGATGATGTGCGGCGGCCTCAATGATCCAGAAGTCTATTGGGATCAGGGGGCGGGGGCGATGACGGCCGTGTTGAACTCGAAAGCGACGAGCAACCCGGGTTTGCGTTACCTCACGCTTGATCTGGATCTCTCGGGTGGCACAGCGGGAACGTTCACGAGCCATGGCCTGACGAGCGCCGAAAACGCCACGATGCAAGCGGTTGCAACGCAAGCGCAGCAAGCGTTTTCGGCCTATCAAGGCGGTATTGCCACCCAATATGGCGCAGTGACCGCCATGGAGACTTACCACACGAACGAACGTGTTTTCTGTACGGCCGCGGCTCGAACCTTCTTTTCGCAGTTCTGAAATGATGCCTGTGTCCTGCCTCGGTTCGGCCCGAGGCCGGCAGGCAAGGTGACAGGCCCGCGCCGACGCGGGCCCAGGTCCGTAGCGAGGCGCCAGAGGGGGAAACGCAAGCGCAACGCGCATCGGCGCACATTGTTCGCCCAGGCATTCCACGCCTGACTCCGATCGCTTGGGGCGCATCGCAAGCGTTGGATAGGCTGCGCGCGACCCCGATCCAGACCTCCAGGGGTCGCATTGCCGGGATGTCCGGCCCAGCAGGGTTCGCGGCGTCCGCTATCCGCAAGCTCGCCGCTTATGGCGAACGGCGAGCCCGCGGACGACACGACACATGACTATCAAAGCGCCTTGCGGCCATGCAGCCCAGGGAATGCCGTGTGCAGAGGGAGACTCTCGTGGTCATTGCCACGGTACTCAAGCTCATGAATGCGCCGCTCCAGATCGCAGACATCGACCGACCTGGCCAAGTACTCTTCATCGAGTTGTTCTTGGGATTCCAGTCCCGAAAAGATCTTGTGGAGAAATTTGGTGAACGTGCTCATGATGGTTCGCCCGATTGAGGCGTGTTGCCTAGAAATAAGGGTTAACCCTAATCTAACAGTTCCCGATCAGAATTCAAGACTTATCGGTAAAAAATGTTGCTTTGCAGCATCGGCGGCTGTGCGGAGACCTCCGAGCGGCACTGGGCGAAGCGTTCTCGGGCTTGCCAACCGCCGGTTTGCAGGCGAGCCTCCGTGCATGGACGGTGCTGCCAATCGCCGTTTTTTGGCAGGCCATCACGCGCCACCGTGCGCGTGAAAGTCGACTGCCTCACAGGCCCGAAGGCCGTGGCTTCTCGTGCACCCTGGTGATGCCAGGGACGGTGCCACCCACGGGCCATCTTGCGTGGCCTGCGCCGAGAAGCCAGTCGTCGATGGGTGGTCTGCGGGCTGCAGACGGCGCGCGAACCGGGTTGGACGCGCGGCATCTTGGTCTTGTGGCGACCTTTCGATATCCTTATGGGCCTCATGCATGTCGGCGGCTGCCGACTGATGAGCGCAGATTTATCTCGCGTTTCGCGTGCTAAACTTGCAACAAGTTGTGACGCTATAAACAACTGGCGTTAAGCCAGTGACCAGTGACATCAGCGAAGCAGTTGTGGACGGAGGGTGCCGTGAATGATTCTGGAAGTGAGCCGCTCCTGTGGAGGCTCGGAGTCCGTATTGAGAGCTCCCGCGATGTGCAGTTGTTGAACTGGTTAGTTGGCCACCTCGGTGTGGACGAGGTGCGTGGCGCGGCCTACCGGCGTCGCCATCGCTTGCAGCCCCGACCGTATACGGTTGCGGAAGAACTTGGCGTCCAACCGCCCGATGAACTCGAGCCAGAGGTCGCCCAACGATTCGAAGAGGGCTCGGTGCATAAGCGCCGAGTCAGCTGACGCGCTGGGACGTTGCCGCGGATCCAACACGAATTCGTGGCTTGGACCCGCCTCGCACGGTTCGTGAGTGCCAGGCGGCGTACACCGCGACTCGTGGACCTCAAGCGTCAAAGCTTGGCACCCATGTGGCGCAGCCTGGACGCAATCAACAGAGCTCACGCGTTGGGAAGGCTCGGTCTTGAGCACGGTCCCTCGCACGCTGGTTTAGCTCAGTTTTTTCGCTTCATGGGTCGTGGCGTGGTAGCTCTGCTTCACGCCATTGACCACGTCGCTGCCGACCACCTTCCCGGCATGGACGACTGCGTGCCCGGTATTCGCGCCGACTTGCAGGAGTTTCTTGCCTGAATGAACGGCGGCAGTCTTGATGTTGTGGGCATATTCAGTGAACGTCATGGCGCTGGCGGACGTGGCCACGGCCAAGAGAAAAGCGGACGCAATCAGGTAACGGTTTTTCATAAACATTCTCCAGCATGGCGGTATGTGCGCGGGGCTCGGCGAGCCACGCGGTTGACGTCCCCCGCAGTCGGCGCCGTGCCGATGGCCGGCGCCTTGTTGCTTTATCTGGTGTTGCGCATTGTGCGCCAGCGCGGGCGCAGCACACCCATCCACGCTCACCCGTGCCGTTCGGACGCTTCGCATCAGGCCGAATGCAAACACGCGGAATCCTCGCGCCAAGCGGCGCTCCCCGGCACGCACTTGGGCGCATGTTAGACAATTGGCGGATCCGAAGCCCTTTGAATACGCTGGCGAACCTTGGTCCCTTGCAGACCATGGCCAGTGTCTGGGAGGGCGCACGGGGTCTGGATGTCAAGCCGAAGGCTGAGGGCGCGAAGAAGCAAGCCTATGTCGAGCGCATCGAGCTTCAGTTCATCGATCCTCAAACCAATGGCCCTCAGCTCTTTTATGGCCTGCGTTACCACCAGCACGTCGTCATCACACGCTGACCACACTGACCGCAGCACGCTCGTCAAGGTGGCCGAGCCAATGCCGAATCCGCTCGCTCGGGGTAGACAGCGGGCTTGCGGTCGGCAAAGTCGACCGAGGGCGCGCTACGCGTAG
>JAKBCY010000218.1 GCA_021807445.1 Pseudomonadota bacterium | reverse complement strand
GAGGGCTGACACGACCCCGATGCAGGTCGACCAAATAACGCGCCAGATGGACATAACCGGCGCGGCGCGCCGCCGTCGCCAGTTCCGCTTTCTCGGCAGTGGTCAGGCGAATCTGCACGCGGGCGGCATTGGGTCTCCTGCGGCGCTTCGGGCTGGTTGCGATGGGTGCTTCGATGTTCGTGTTCATAAGGGCCTCGCACATATGTCGGTCGGGCGATCGGGTGTACCTAATGCAGTAGCTCTCCGGCTCCACCCAACGCGGGCAAGCGGGAGCCTCTGGCGCAGGCGGCTCCCCACGACGCGCGAAACAGACCTGTGCGGCTTGCAGCGTCTCGTTTTCATGGGAGCCACAACACGCGGGTTCTGGCGCGTTCGCAGGCGCACAGGGGAGACCCATGGGGAGCCGCGATACACCACTGGAACCCGCGCGCAGCAAGGGTTTCCCCGCGGAGCGGGGCAGCCGCAGGCGTGCAGTGGTGTGCAGATTCACCAAGGGCGCCACGGGACGTGGTGCCCGACCGACGCCGCGGTGCCGCCACCTGCCGCTGCTACGCGATGACAGGGGATCTCTCGCTCGTCGAGAACCCATAGGCAAGGCCAAGGCCAAAGCCAAAGCCAAAGCAAGAGCCAAGGAGAGAGCGTCCTTGAGGGGAACGACTCCGGGCAAATTGCCAGGCCGAGGCTCAACCGAAATCACGGCGAATCGGACGCTGCAAACAACGTGCGCAGGTAGTCGCTGCTCTTTGCGTCGGGTCATTGCATGTTCCCCATGTCCAAAGTGCCCACAGCAGCCAGATCAACAGCCAGGGCGCCAAGCTTTCTCCGCACTGCGCTTGGTAGATCTAAGAAGGCGCACGCCGGCCGTGTCGATGGAACGGGCGAAATGTTCATGACTGACACGCCGGCCGTGTCGATGGCTCGGTGAAACGGATCGAATTGACACGCGGGGCGTGTCGAACTGACACGCCGGTCGGGCTGGGCGCGCGATTTTTGCGCTCGGGCTTGGGCATGGTCGCTTGCGTCTGCTGCCACTTACCGGAAGGCACGCGTGTTGGCGCGCAGTCCAGTTTGCCCTTGCAGTCATCGATGGCTTTCCATGTCAGCGCGTACAAGCTGCACTGGTGCAGGCCGCCTTGCCGCGTGCGCTCGATCAGGCCGAAGTGCTGCAACTCGGCCAGTGCATGGCACAAGGTGTCGCGGGATCGCCAGCCGCGTGCGTGCATCAAGCGCCACGCCGCACTCAGGTCGCCGTTGTTAGTGCCTCGAAACTGACGGCCCAGGTCGCACAGCAGCTTGACTGCATGGGCCGACAGCATGCGGAAGTTGGGCGAATCCAGTACGGCATGGGGCAGCGCGAAGAAGCCGCCGCTGTCGCTGCGCCCTACGATCTTGCGGCGTGTGCGGCCCATGACGCGCGCCCTCCGGTGACGGTTTGTGCGTTCATGCCGCGCCGCGATCCTGCGCGCCTTCGATGAAGGTCTGAAGGTCGGCACGGCTGTAGCGCACCATGCGCAGGCCAATTTTGCGGAAGCGCGGACCTTCGCCGCGCCAGCGCCAGTTACGCAGGGTCTGCACGCTGGCGCTCAGGATGGCGGCAGCTTCGTGTTCGTCCAGCAGGTCACCGGGCGCCAAGGCGGGCGCAGGCTGCGGCGTTGGAGTGATGGTCAGTTGCATCGCGGTAGTCCCGTGAAGCAGCGGGATGCTGCGATGGCGTAGTATTCACAGGCGCGCGCCAGCGTGGCGCTATAGCGGATGCATCATTCGCTATTGCGTTTTGATGCTCGGCTCCAGAGCCCGCGCTGCTTCGATGGCGCTACGGATCGCAGAATCTTTTGGACCATCGAAACCCAAGATCTGCAACTGCGTCTCAATGCTTGTTGCCGCGCCACGGTCAGGAAGCTCCGCCATCACGTCCAGTGCGCGGATGATGCGCAGCAGGCTGGTGCGCTCGCGGGGATCGAGCGGCTTGCTCTGCGGCGTTTTAGGTTGATCCAATGTGGCAATGAAGTCCGCAAGTGCACGCGGCCGCACAACAAGAACGGCATCTTCAGGAAGGCCGCCGGACGGGATGTAGGCAGCAGGGTCGTTGTACCGATTGATCTCGCCTTTATTGAGATACGGATTGCGCTCTCGAAGCCATGCGTACGTCTTGCCGTCCTCGCTCCGCACGAAGGCTCCGTCGAGGTGCATCAGCGTCACCTCTGGGCCATCCAACTCTCTTTGCAACCTGCGTTCTATGTCCAGCCTTTCCGCGCCAAGCATCGGCAAGTCCCATACTCCTGAGAGGGTTTCGATCTCGTCAGAAAACTGGAGTACGTGATCATCATCAGGCTGTACGATGCCCGATAGTGTGACCTGGACTTGTCGATCCTCTAAGAGTTGTTTGTGCTCGCGAATCCACTGCTCTTGCTCTTCGCGGCCATGTCTTGGAAATTCCAAACCCACTGGACTATAGGATTCATGCTTTGGCCAGTTCCTTTTGTCCCCCAGTAACGGATGGATCAGCGCCAAATCTGCATTAGCAAGCGGGACCGCCTTCCCCAGCCTTGCTTGGCAGTGATTCACGAAATGCACTGCAAGCGTGATGCGTCCAGCTAGGGCAAGATGCAGGATGTCTACAACAGCGGCATCCTCGCTCAGAGCGCTCGAGAGTTGGGCTGCGGCCTCGGGCAATGTCAGCCATTCGCGCAGTTTGAAGAGTTTGTACACGGCGCGACCCCCTTACGCCCTTCTCTAAAGAGTCGCCACGGCAGCCGGTGAAGGTGTCCGGTGTTCGGGGATCAGCCTAGCCGTGGCAAAATGGAATCATGCCCGTTTGCGCGCGCGCACTGGCTTGGGCGCCAGGCTCAGGTGCAGATCGCAGCCCAGCGCATCGGCATAGCGGCGCAGCGTAGCAAGGGATGGTGCATGCTTGCGGCTGCCGGCGCTCGATTCCAGGCGCGCGACGGATGACTGCGGAATGCCCATGCGCACGGCCACCTCGGCTTGCGTCAGGCCGGCCTGCTGCCGTGCGCGTAGCAGTTCGCCCAGCATGGCGAACTCGTCGGTCAGTGCGGCGTAGGCTTTGGCATAGCCGGGCTGTTTCAGCCATCGCGCATGCGTGGCATCGATATCGAACGGGACCGGCTCGTAGCGTTCGGGTTTCATGTCTTGACCTCTCTCAGCCGTGCGCGTGCGGTTTCAAGCTCGCGTGCCGGGGTCTGCTCTGTTTTCTTGATGAATGCATGCAGGATCACGATGCGTTGCCCGACGACGGCGCAGTAGAACGCGCGTCCGATGCCTTCGCGGCCCTTGGCGCGCACCTCGAACAGCCCGGCACCTATCGCACGTGTATGCGGCATGCCCAAGTCGGGGCCGTGTACCGCCATTGTTTGGGCAATGCGCAGAAAGCTGGCGCGCACGCCTGCCGGCCACGCTTCGATCAGTGCCGCGACCTTGGGGCTGTAGTAGCTCAGTTGCCACGCCATGAATATATCATCCCTGCTATCCCAGCATCATGTGCCGCGCTTAAATGGGATTACTTCGGCCCCGTTGCGCAGCGCGTCCAGATAGTCGGCCCACGCCTGCATCATCTTGCGTCGCTCGGGCAGGTGTTCGGCATAGTTGTAGGCGGCGCGCACTGCATCGCGCTCGGCATGCGCAAGCTGGCGTTCGATGGCGTCGCGGTTCCAGCCCTGTTCGTTCAGCAGCGTGCTGGCCATTGATCGGAATCCGTGCCCGGTCATGGTCTGGCCGTCGTAGCCCAGCGCACGCAGTGCAACGGTGATGGCGTTTTCAGACATGCAGCGCGCGGCGCCGCGTGGTGAAGGGAACACGTACTTGCCGCGTCCGGTCAGTGGGTGCAAGTCGCGCAGTATGGCAATGGCTTGCGATGACAAGGGCACGATGTGCGGCGCGCGCATCTTCATCTTGTGCGCCGGGATGCGCCACTCGGCCTTGTCCATGTCAATCTCGGCCCATTCCGCATGCCGCAATTCACCGGGTCGGGTGAACACCAACGGCGCCAGCTTGAGCGCGGCGGATACCACAGGGCCGCCGCTGTAGCTGTGCAGCGCACGCAGCAACTCGCCGACGCGCGCCGGCTCCTTGATGCTGGCCAGGTGCACTTTGTGCGCGGGCGGGATGGCACCGCGCAGGGCAGGGGTCGGATCGGCGGTCGCGCGCCCGGTCGCCACGGCATAGCGGAATATCTGTCCGCACACTTGATGCTGGCGGTGCGCCAGATCCACGGCGCCGCGCGCTTCAATCCGCCGCAGCACCGCCAGGATGTCGGGAGCGTTCAAGCTGGCGATAGACTGTGCGCCGATGTAGGGGAACACGTTGGCGTCAAGGCGTCGCAGCAGGTGTTCGGCGTAGCTCGGCGTCCACTTGGCCTTGTGCTTGTCGTACCACTCGCGCGCGATGGCCTCGAAAGTGTCGGCGTCGGCGCTGCGCTCGGCTTCGCGTTTGGCGGCCGGGTCGA
>JAKBCY010000217.1 GCA_021807445.1 Pseudomonadota bacterium | reverse complement strand
CGATGACCAAGGCTGCGCGGTTCTACCAGTGGCGTGTCACGGGCTGGCCCTACGACGAGGTCAAGTGGAAGTGGAGTGAGGAGTGGCAGTGGCGGGGCAAGGATTTCGATGGCTTCGTCAGCGATCCGTGCCTGATCCAGGAGGCGAAGGGCGATTACGACAAGTTCCTGGTCATGGAATGGGCGAAGAGGAGTTTCCAGGGCTTTCGCAAGATGAGAAGGGAAATCGAAAAGCGAGGAGCGATCGCCAAGGCCCATCCGCCGACCCGTGTGAGGTACTACTTCCAGGGGCGCATGACGCTGGAGGCGATGCGCAAGACGCTGCTGGAAAGCGGCGTCGAGTTCGTTCACTATCCATGAGGAGAAAGGCAAATGTCTTTGCAGGTCCATGCGAGATTCCGCGACCCGAAGCTCGGCATCCACGATTACGCCCAGGCGCTTCGCAGGATGGCCAAGGTGATCGAGGTGCTGGAGCGGCGCTATCCGGAACACGACAGGACGAAATGGAGACTGCAGGGCGACACCGAGCAAATGGCGAAGCTGTTTCCGGTGTTCGATGCGGACGGGCCGTCGCGTGTCGCGCTGGCCGTGCTGGAGCAGGAGTTCCGAAACGAGGATGAGCGTACTTTCGTGGCCATCTGGGATGGTCTGCAGGCTCCTCGTGTGGATGCCAGCATGGCTTGCCACATGGCACCTCCCGAGTACACCCATAGCCTGGATATCGAGCTGGACAGCCGTTCGGGGGCGATCGACGCGCAGTTGCTGTTGGACGTGCTGCGCCCGGTCGTGGAGCAGTTCGATCCGCTGTGGATCGAGGTGTTTCCTTTCGGTTACTCCGAGCAGGTGTTCCCTGACAAGCCGGGAGTGGCCTGGATGCTGTACCTGCCGCTGGAGATCACCGCGCAGCAGGTCCCCGAGGCCGCGGCGCTGGTGCCGATGGCCGGGCGCGACGGCAGGCGCCGGGGGACGGTGGTGCTCAGCGTGGTGGACGAAGTGTTCGACGGTCAAGACCCGCGGCACATCGAGGCGGCGGCCAACATCGACATCCGCATGGTCGACCAGGATCTGATGCCCTGCTACTCGGATCTGTGGCCGGCGGCCTGAGGCTGGGGCGAGGCGCATCGTCCGGCTCGCCGTACCTTCATCTCTCGACGCATCCAGCCGTAGGCGGCTCCATCGTCCCGGGCACTGCGGAGGCAGGGCGGCGCAAGCCGACGGCTCGCCGGATCCCCTGCATGCGCGCTTGGGCAATGCGACGAACGCGCTCTTCGCCCTGTTCCAGGACAGCCTCGATGCGTTGCGGATGCTCCAGGTAATCCCGGTACAGAGTCCTGGGACCGGCCAGGTGGCGCTCGATGGTGCCGACCAGGATGTCCTTCATTTCGCCCCACCCGATGCCGGCCTCGTAGCGGCGCATCATCGATGCGATCTCGTCCGCCTCGGCGAAGCCGCGGTAGAGCTCGAACAGCGTGCATGAGCTCCAGTCCTTGGGCTCTCTCGGAGGCAGGGAACTGGTCTTGATCTTGCGGATGGATCGGCGCAACTCGTCGACCGGACAGAAGATCGGAATCGTGTTGCCGTAGCTCTTGCTCATTTTCCGGCCGTCCAGGCCGGGGAGGCTCTGCGCGTCGCCCACCATCGCGCGGGGAAGACGAAACTGCACTCCGTAGCGGGCGTTGAAGGAACCCGCGATGTCGCGTGCGATTTCCACATGCTGCACCTGATCCTTGCCCACGGGAACGACGTCCGCGTCGAACAGCAGGATGTCGGCCGCCATCAGCGCCGGGTAGGAGAACAGGCCGAGCGACACGTCGGTGTCCGCGTCTGCGCCGCCGGCCGTGTTGCGCTCGCGCAGGGCCTTGTAGGCGTGCGCGCGGTTCAGCAATCCCTTGGGGGTGACGCAGCTGAGCATCCAGTGCAGCTCGGCGATTTCCGGCACGCGGGACTGACGATAGAACAGGACCTGCTGCGGGTCGAGACCGAGCGCGAGCCATGCCGCGGCGATTTCCAGTGTGAAACGCCCGACGCGTTCGGCGTCGTGGCACTTGACCAGCGCGTGAAGGTCGGAGATGAAGTAGTAGCAGTTCAGGCCGTCCTCGGCGCTCATGGCGACCGCGGGCTTGATCATGCCGATGTAGTTGCCGAGGTGTGGCGTGCCGGATGGCGTGATGCCGGTGAGGATGGTTTTCAGTTCCATTTTTCGACCCTCGCAATGAACATCCAAGTGCTCGGGATGCCCGAAATCTCGCGGCTCGACATAAGCTCCAGCCCGTTGCTGGAAAGCGCCGCCTCATAAGCGGTGCGCGGATGCAATTCGACATTCATCAGTGCGTGAATCAACGTAAAGCCATTGATGAAGATCGGCGTGCTCGACCCGATGTGCTCATCGGGTTGTAATGTGTCGACCACGGTGATGTGCTGCAAGGATGGAAAGAATTTCTGCAACCAGGCTGGAGAATCAGCGCAAGTCAGGTGCCCAAGGATGTCATGCATCATCAACGAGCAGATCACGCAGTCAACATCAGGGTATGGGTGCGGAAGTCGAAAAATGTCCTTGGAAATGAACGTAAGTCGCGAGCTGACGTTTTCACGTTCGGCCTTCGCAGATGCGAGCTCTATCGAAGTAGAATCCAGATCCATTCCGATGCCTCGAAGGTCAGGGTGGTCCTTTGCAAGCGAAAATAGCCGATGCCCATCGCCGCAACCAAGATCCGCCACGCACTGGGCGCCGAGTTTGGTGAATTCTGACTGGAAAATTGGATCAATAAATCGCTCGTTGCACAGGCGTGAACCGCGTGATACCGAATAACCGTCGCGAAGCGTTCTCCAGTCTGGTGGCTCCGCGCTGAGCATGTCGGAACCCGCTGTGCGGATGAGCCTGCCGTAGCCGGCCATTGCCCAAACGAAGAAGCCGATATTTTCCAGGAAATTGATGCCGCGCGCGGAAAGAGAAAATGAATCCGTAGTGCGCTCGAGTTGAACGATGTCCCAATCGTGGAGATGACGAAACACGGCTTGAGTGCGATGTATATTGAGATGATGTCGCGCGCAGAGTATGTCCAAGTGCACGCCACCCGGAGCGGACAGTGCATCCAGGACCCCGACATCGTGCAATCCCAACAGAACGTTGGCTGCCAAGACATCATTGAAAGCAGGTGCTGCGCTTCCCGTATGCATTTCTCAATCATCTCCAAGACAGGTTTTCGGTTCTCTGCGCAACGCATCGCCCGGGTTCACGCGGCCAAAAGCTACTTGGAGACACGCGATCGTTCAGAAGTTCCATGGCGATCGTGGGGGCACTGTCCAGCGGCACGAAAGGCCGACACGGCGGAGCGCCTGGCGGCGTTCTTCGGGACCGACGCGCAGAGCTGGATGAACCTGCAGGCTCACCACGACACGGAGTTAGCCAAGGAACGCATTGGCACCGAGTTCCTGGCCAAGAACCGGCAGCATGCCGTGTCGCCGTGAGCCGGGTGATCTGCGTCGATCAGAGCAACGATTCGCAATCCTTCCAGGGGCGCGGCGTCAACGGTCCGGTGGAGGCCATGCGCTCGCTGTGGGAAATGGACGGCGACTAGGGGAACTGAGCGGGCTGCCCGCCGCCGCGGGGATGCGCTACGTTGGGCTCAACGGTTCGTGGCGGCGCCACGCTCACACGGCGGTTCCACACCGTCGCGCTCGAAGACCTGAACGTGCGCGGCATGATGCGCAACCGCCGCCTTGCCCGCGTTGTGTCCGACATGGGTTTTGCCGAGCTTTGCCGTCAGGTCGAGTACAAGGCGCGCGATGCGCGGCGTCAAAGTCGGTAGGCGCCGCCGGCCGTGTTGCGCTCGCGCAGGGCCTTGTAGGCGTGCGCGCGGTTCAGCAATCCCTTGGGGGTGACGCAGCTAAGGACCCAGTGCAACCCGGCGATTTCCGGAACCCTGGATTGGCGGTCGAACGGTTCCTGCCAAGTAGAGTCGGAGCGATCTCCAGCGTTACAAATCGGAGCATGTTTTGCGCTCAAAGTCTCGGCCGTGAGCTATGCTTGAAAGAGAGTATAGGCTCGCGGATATGCGAACAATGCATGGCGATGTATCATGGACTTACGAAAGCTCCAACACTTCACTCGAGTGGCCGAATTGGGAAGCTTCAGCAGAGCCGCTGAACTCCTGGGTATAGGTCAGCCAGTGCTCAGCCGCGACGTTCGCGCCCTCGAGGTCGAATTTCGTCAGGTACTCCTGAAGCGCAACGGTCGCGGCGTCACGCTCACCGACTCGGGCGAACAATTGCTCCGCCACAGTCGGAGCGTGTTCGAACATCTGGAGCAGGTGCAGTCTGAAATGCTGGACTCTCGCACAGGGACGTACGGCCGATTCACCATTGCTTTGCCGCCGAGTATTAGTGGGGCGTTGAGCGTCCAACTCGTCCGTCGAGTGCGCGATAGTCTGCCCGGTCTGCAGCTTTGTATCCTGGAAGGCTTGTCGGCCTACGC
>JAKBCY010000216.1 GCA_021807445.1 Pseudomonadota bacterium | reverse complement strand
TGCAGTTGGCTCAGGCGCTTGGCGCCGCGCACCGGTAGCCATCCTTCGGACGACCTGAACGCCACGTTTTTCAGCGGCCAGGTGTTGGGCCGCTGTATTGCCCACCGTCCAGGCGTCGCATCCGCCGGGGTTTACCACGCAGTTGTCGTCTCGGCCGTGTCGGCGAAAGCCCGCGCTGCGCGGCTTGGGCGCGCGTGCTTTCAGCAGGCGTTGGGGATGCACGGTGTGGAGCCTTCCCGTGCATCCAGTGCGCAGGGGCGAGGGATCACGGTTGGGGCGTTCAGCGATGCGCGCGGCGGCTTGCTAGCGTTAATGCGGCTCCCAGTGCAGTCCATGTGGCGGGATCGAAGGCCATACCCAAATGGCCGACGCCAGTCACATGGACAGGCAGTGCACCAGGAAGCAAGGCTGCCTGCTCAGGGTAGACGAGTTGGTCGCAGGCACTTGACACGCACCAGATCGGCGGCTGCCTCATGCGGCTTTCCCGGGATTGCAGACTCAGCAGCCAGGGGCTGGCCGGACGCATCTGCGCGGCATTGAACGAGCCGTCCCAGCGCGCGATCCACGCGCCGCTATGCGGGGAGGCGATCGTGACCACGGCGGCGACGCGCTGGGCATGGGCCGCATGCTCGGCCAACCATGCGCGTACGGCAAGCCCGCCCATGCTGTGCGCGAGGATCACTGGCGCACGGCTAGTGGCTGCCGCGAGCTGCGCGACAGCCGCATCGATGATTGGTGCGTAGGCCGAGATATCGCCGAACATCGGCTCCAAGTTGACTGCCACCCACGGTGTGCGCTGGGCCTTGAGTCGCGCCAGCAGCGGGTTCCAGAATCCGCGATTGCACATATAGCCGTGCACCAGAACCACACCAGGGCCATCGTCTGGCGTACCTGGGGAGTCGGGCCACGTTTGGGCGCGCCAAGGCTGCAGCCAGATAAAGGCGCGCATCTGGAGCCAGGACTCGTTGACCCACATCCGTAACCGTGCGGGTCCCGCGCAGCAGGGTGCGGCATGGCGCGCGCACCAAAGCGACAGCAGTGTCACGTGCAATCCAGTCAGCACCAAATACGCGAACGGCAGGCCGAATACTGCGAGGAGAACGCCTTCAACTTCGTGTCCAAACGCAGCAAGGACACCGCCCGCGAACACGAGAAGCGTCATCTGGGTGAGCAGCAGGCGCCGTAGCCAGACGGCTGTCATGATCGATCGCTCATGAGCGCTTCATGGAAGCGATGAGTCGCGCGAAGGTCTGCCCGTAGGGTGGGCGCACCAACGCGGTCCCGGCCAAGCGCGCTTGGTGCAATACAGGTTTGAGCTTTGTGAACGTCTCGAATCCGAAGCGCCCGTGGTAGTGGCCCATGCCCGAGGGACCAATGCCGCCGAAAGGCAGATCATCTTGCACGACATGGAAAAGTGTGTCGTTTACCGTCACGCCGCCGGCGTGTGTGGCTTGCAATGCATGGCTGATGCGGCGCTTATCGCGGTCGAACCAATACAACGCCAGCGGCCTTGGGCGTGCATTGATATACCGGATGGCTTGCTCCGTGTCGTCATACGGGACCAGTGGCAGCCATGGCCCGAAGATCTCATCTTGCATCAGCGCAAGATCGTTTGGGGGGTCAATGAACAGGGCAGGCGCCAAACGGTGTTGCAGATCCATGTGTTGGGCGCCGCCGAAAAGCGGATGCAGCTTGACGCCAGCCGTACGCGCCTGGGCCTGCAGCGTCGTCAGACGGTTGTAGTGGCGCATGTCGATGATGCTGCAATAGTCAGAACTCCGCAGGCCCTGCGGGTAGAGGCGCCGCGCCGCGAGCTCGCAGGCTTTAGCGAAGGACTCAAGCGCGTTGCGCGGCAGCAGCACGTAGTCCGGCGC
Organism: Pseudomonadota bacterium; assembly: GCA_021807445.1. Lineage (GTDB taxonomy): Bacteria > Pseudomonadota > Gammaproteobacteria > Burkholderiales > Burkholderiaceae_C > Thiomonas_A. Next base: position 2,604 of record JAKBCY010000216.1, on the reverse strand, counting down.
AACGCAAGTTTGCCCGGCATTGACGAGTTTGCCGTAAATAATGCGGTCAGCCGCTAGCTGCACATCGAACCCAGAGGTGAGCACCGCCGGCGACTTGCCGCCGAGTTCGAGTGTGACAGGGACGAGGTTGACACTGGCAGCAGCCATCACGCGTTTGCCAACAGCCGTGGAACCTGTGAATAGCAAATGATCGAAGGGAAGGCTTGAAAATGCCGCAGCTTCGTCCGGTCCGCCCGTAAAAATCGCCAGTTCAGCCGGATCGAACGCTGCGCGCACAAGGCTCGAAAACTGGGTGCCGAACGCCGGGCTGAATTCGGAAAGCTTGATCATCGCCCGGTTGCCAGCGGCGAAGGCGCTGGCAACCGGGCCGACTGCCAGGTAAAGCGGGTAATTCCACGGCACAATGATCCCTACGAGCCCAAGCGGTTGCGGCAGCAGTTGTGCGCGCGCGGGCCAGAACCAGATGGAGGTGGATGCGCGGCGCGTGCGCATCCAACCTGCACCGTGGCGCAGCGCATGGCGGATGGCCTCGAGCGATGGCACGACGTCGAGTACTTGCGTTTCAGCAGTTGAGCGGTGGCCAAAGTCATCCGAGATCGCTTTGCACAGCAGTGTCTCGTTGTTCCGGATCAGCGAGGCCAGGCGGCGCAGGCGGTCGCGGCGCACTGACCATGCGGGATAGGGCTCGGCGCGGCTCGCTGCATGCAGGTGCTCGTAGGCAGCTTGTAAATCCGAGGAAAACAGGGGGGGTCTGTCCATGCCGATTCCTCACGTCAAGATTCACCTTATCCTAAGCGTCTGCGTGAATCCTCGCATCGCAGGTGGCGACGTGCGCAGTGCCAAGAGGCACGACACACGCGCCCAATTTACACAGATCCCTGACTGAGTTCAGCCGATGCCCATTCCTGTCCTGCCCCCATCCCTCCACGTGCTGGAACGCGGGTGGCTTTCTGCCAACAGCATCTTGTTTTTCGACGACGACGACAGGGCCAGCGTGGTCGACACAGGCTACGTTCTGCATGCTGCGCAAACAGTGGCGCTCGTCTGGTCTGCGATGGGCCGCCGCAGACTTGTGCGGATCGTGAATACGCACCTGCACTCCGACCACTGCGGCGGCAACGCCGCTTTGCAGGCGACGGCGGGAGGGGTCGCGTGTTGCCCCATCACAGTGCCAGTCGGCGAACTTCAGGCGGTGAACGACTGGGATGAGGATGCATTGAGTTTCCGGGCAACCGGTCAACACGCGCCAGGCTTCTCAGCGGCGGCCAGTATTGCCGCGGGCGACAGCTTGGATCTTGGGGGGCTGTCCTGGCTTGTGTATGCGGCCCCTGGCCACGACCCGCACGCGCTCATGCTCTTCCAACCCGAGGCCCGGATCCTCATCAGCGGGGACGCGTTGTGGGAGCGCGGCTTTGGGGTCATCTTTCCCGAGATGGTTGGCGAGGCCGGATTCGGCGCTGCGCGCCAGACGTTGCAAGCGATAGAGGCTCTTGGCCCCATCTGCATCATTCCAGGTCACGGTGCGCCTTTTATGGACGTGGCGCCCGCGCTGGTGCATGCCCGCGCTCGCTTGCGGGCTTTTGAGGACGATCCCAAGCGGCACGCTCGCCACGGTCTGCGTGTTCTGCTGAAATTTCAACTCTTGCAGCACCAGAACATTGCCCGCGAAGCGCTTCGGGACTGGTTCGAGGCGGCCGATCTTGTCGAGCGTACGGTGCGATGCTTCTGGCCCGGCTGCGAAGTCCAAACGGTGTTTACGGAAACGTTGGACAGCCTGGTCCTTGCGGGTGCCGCCCGACTCGACGCCGGGTTGGTGTGCAATGCCGAGCGGGAGTGAGCACACCTTGCTGAATCAACGATGAGGCGTCCAGACAACCGCGGTGTCGGTTTTCAGCCCGGCGTGGCTTGGGAGAAAGCGGCAAAGGCCGGGAATCTTGCCGCGCGTGTGCGCCTCGCGCGCATGGGCTTGAGGGCTCACGCCGCTTGAGCGTTCGCCTCAGCCCCTCTCGTTGCGACCTCCAGCTTGACGACGCCGGGCAGCTCGCAGCCGAGCACAGCGCGGCGCAACGCCTCGATGGCTTCGATTCGGGTAAAGCTCTTGCGCCAGGCAAGCACCACGCGTCGCGATGGCACGGGGTTGCAGAAAGGCACGTAGCAGATTTGCCCTGGCCCCTCAGGCGGTGCGTTGCCCGGTTCAAACGGCACGGACATTCTGGGCAAAATGGTGATGCCCATGCCGGAGGCGACCATGTGTTTGATGGTTTCCAAGGAGGATCCCTCAAAGCTTTTGCGAATTCCGTCAGACCCTGGGGAGAATCGTGCGAATTCCGGGCAGACTTCCAGCACGTGGTCACGAAAGCAGTGGCCGGTACCGAGAAGCAGCATCGTTTCATCTTTGATCGCCTCACTACTTACCGGTGCGCAGCGCGACAGCCGGTGCCCATGGGGCACGGCAACAAGAAAGGGTTCGTCGTACAACGGCGCAATCGCCAAGCCATGATCGGGAAAGGGCTCGGCAAGAATGGCAGCATCCAGCTCCCCATTGCGAAGCATGTCCAGGAGCTTGACTGTCAGCTGCTCCTGCAAAAGAAGCGGCATCTGAGG
>JAKBCY010000215.1 GCA_021807445.1 Pseudomonadota bacterium | reverse complement strand
CCCCTGCTGGGCTCCACCGGCGGCGCCTGTGAGCAACTGCACCACGGTGCTTGCGGTCTGGTAGTTCAGCTGGAACGATTCCGACTTGAGAGGCTCAAGGGTCTGAATGGATTTGGACGCCTCCAGTTCCGCGCGCTCCCGCGCCAGGATTTCTTGCCGCGGCGCAATCCACAGCACATTGCCTTCCTTGCGCTCACCCAGTCCCTTGGCCTGGAGGATGATGTGCAACGCCTGGTCCCAAGGCACGTCTTTCAGGCGCAGGGTCAAGTTGCCGGTGACGGAATCGCTCACGACCACGTTCAGGCCCGTGAAGTCAGCGAACACCTGCAGGAGCGAGCGCACATCGATGTTCTGGAAGTTCAGCGAGAGCTTCTGACCGTGATAGCCTGGGCCGTTGCCCGGTGCCAGCTGGTTGGGATTTTGCACCTCCGGGCGCACTTCAAGCACGAATTTATCGTCCGCCTGATAGGCGCTTTGCTCGTAGGCGCCAACGGGCTGCACCACCAAGCGCACGTTGTCACCCATCTGGAACGCCGTGACGGATTTCACAGGGGTGGCGAAATCGCCCACGTCCAGCCGGCGACGCAAGTCCGGTGGCAGCGAGGTCTTGAGGAAATCCACCACGATGTTCTGGCCTTGCTGGCGGATGTCCACGCCAACCTGATTGTTTGGCAAACTCACGGTCACTTGACCCGAACCGTCCGGACCGCGATGAAAATTCACGGCGCGCAAGGGCAGCTGCTGCGTGTTGAGGCTGTCGGCAAAATGCACCGGTTGGGTGAGCGCCGCACCGTTTGTGGCCAGCGTATTCGATGGCGCGGACGCGACGGGGTTGATCAGCACGAGCAGACGCTTGCCCTTGATTTGGGTTTTGAAACTCGTGGAATTGCGCAGGTTCAGAACCACGCGTGAGCGGCCCTGCGCCTCCACGACGTTAGCTGAGCGCAAATTGCCTTGATCGAAATTCACGGCGGTGCGGCTAACGCCGGACTTGACGCCAGGGAAGTCAAGCACGATGCGCGCAGGCTGGTCGATGGTGAAACCTGCCGGGGGCGCAGCCAGCGGCTGTGCGAACTCGAGCTGCACGACGATCTCGCCGCCTTGGCTGCTCGCACCGATGCTTTGCAGCACGTTGGTGTCCTGGGCCGTGGCCATGGTCACCAGGCCCAGCGTCAGCACAAGGCTGGCGAGAACCCGGATCAGCCAGGGCTTTGCACGGTCAAGCGGAAGGGACATCATTTGCTGCTCTCCTGCAATTGAAGGGTTGCGGTGCGTTGCACCCAGTCTCCGGTGGCGTCCTGCACCAGTTCCTGCAAGACAACCAGGTTTTCATCGATCTTCGTGATGCGCCCGAAATGCTGACCTGCGTATTCGCCGACGTGGACGCGGTACAACAAGTTGGCGGCCTTGAGCAGTGCGTAGTCTTCACCCTTGATCTTGACGCTACCCACCATCTGGATCTGGTCCAGCGAGTACTGTTCAAGCGGCTCCTTGGGGCGATTCATCTGCGCCATCACCTCAGGGCTGAGCTTGTTCATCTCCTGGCGCACCCCAGTTTCCAGCTTGGCATTCGCGAACGGGTCCGTGCGGTCCGCCAATTGGTAACTTGCGGGCACAAAGGGTTTTGGCGGCTCAATCGGCTTGACATGCGGATGGAGCTTGGCACGCTCGGCGCTCATCCAGGCGCGCAAATCCTGATGCGGCTGTCCCCCGCAGCCTGCAAGCACCGCGGCGAGAACCACGAGCCCGCCCCAACCCGCATTGCGCAACATTGGAGACCGGCGGGTCATTTCTTGCCTCCCGGTTTTTGTGCCTTTTGCTGCGCAGCCACCTCGTCAGCATCGAGATAGCGGAACGTTTTAGCCGTGGCGTCCATGGTCAACCGAGCCCCGGCTGCCGCGCCAGCGGGGCTGGTGATGCCGATGTCGTTAATGGTGACGATGCGCGAGAGCTTGGCCACGTCCGCCGTGAATGCGGCGAGGTCGTTGTAGCTGCCCTGCACCTTGATGGCAATGGGCAGCTCGGCGTAGTAGCTCTTCACTTGCACTTGCCCCGGGCGAAACAGGTCGAACTGCAACCCACGGCCGATGCCCGCCTGGTTGATGTCGGAAAGTAGCGCGTCCATCTCGGCCTTGCTTGGCAATTGCTTCTCGAGAAGCAATACATACTGCTCGACTTGCGCCTTCTGCGCCTTGAGCAGATCCAGATTGACCGCCTGGGCCAGCTTGCTCTTGTATTGCGCGCGCAGCTGCACTTCCTGCTGTTGCGCCTGGTTGAGCTGATCTTTCACCCCTGACAGCCATGCGTACCAGCCAGCGACGACCACCACGATGAGGGCGAACAGGTAGGCCGTGGCGCGCGGCAATGGCGGCCAGGTGCCAGGATCGTTCTGGTTCAACCCCCGAAACTGGCCCGCAATGCGTTCTTGCAGCGCCGCGAAATCGATCTGCATATTGAAGGATTTGGCCATGCTGTCCTTAGCCCGCAGGGTTGGATGTTCCGGCATGGGCCGCGCCCGACGCGCCGCCTGCCGGCGCTGCCGCACGCTTGAGCATGGCGCGAAGCTGGAACGCTGAGACGGTTTGCGTGTTGTCTTTGCCGATGCGCTGGGTGACCGAACGAATTTCGATCAGCTCTGGCTTTTCCAGCCACCCCTTCGAGTCGGCAAGGTTGCGCAGCAAGTCGGCCACCCGCTCCTGGCTCAGTGCCGTGCCCTGGATCAAGACGGACTGTCCCTCCTGCTTGATCGATGTCAGTTGCACCCCGGTGGGCGTGTCCTGCGTCAAATCGTCAAACAGGTACACCGAAAGGTTCCGGTCCGATTGCAGGTCTTCGACCGCCCGCTGGCGGGCACGAAGGCTTTCAATTTGCTGACGCAGCGTTGCGATGTCCTTGATCTGCACATCGAGCTTGGTAATCTGTGCCGTCAGGAAATCGTTGCGTGACTGCTGTGTATCGATCATCTCGCTCAGCACCATGTAGCCGAGCCCGAGCAACAGCACCCCGGCAAGCAGAGCCAACGCGACGCCAACGTAGAACGCTTCGCGCCGCTTCTTGCGTTTGGCCTCGCGGTGAGGCAGCAGGTTAATCAGGACGATATTCATTGCAGGAACCTGCGCATGGCCAGGCCACAACTGGTGAGATAGCTTGGCGCCTGCAGGCGCAACTTCTTCTCGCGTACTTGATCCCCAATGGCCATACCCTCAAAAGGATTGAGCACCAGACAGGCCGTGGAGGTCAGCTGGGTAATTTTTTCCACCAACCCCGGTAGCGATGCCGTGCCGCCGGCAAGCAGGATGTAGTCCACCTTGCTGTTGGGGGTCGCGCGAAAGAAGAACTGCAGCGCACGCGCCAGTTCTTGCGCCATGCCATCGATGAAGGGCTCGAGAACCTGACTGGTGTAATCGTCGGGGAGGTCGGCGTTGCGCTTCTTGGCTTCGGCCTCTTCCTGGGAGAACCCGTAATGCCGGGCGATGGCCTGTGTGAGTTGCTGGCCACCGAACGCCTGGTCGCGGTCGTACAGGGTCTCGCCATTGCGCAGCACCTGCATCGCGGTGCTCGAGGCGCCGATCTCAAACAGCGCCACCAACAGATCATGGCCACCGCGCGGCAAGCGCTCGATCAGCCGCCCCGCGGCAAGTCGCGACGCAAAAGCGTCGATATCGATGATTTGCGGCTTGAGCCCCGCCGCTTCGGCGACGGCCTGGCGGTCCAGCACCTTGTCGCGGCGCGAGGCGGCAATCAGCACCTCCTGGTCTCCGGGCGACGTCAGGCTCGGGCCCAGCACACTGAAGTCAAGCGCGACATCTTCGATGGCGAAGGGAATGTATTGATTGGCCTCGCTTTCCACCTGCACCTCGATTTCCTCTTCGCGCAGGTCACCGGGCAGAACGATCTTCTTGCTGATCACCGCCGAGGACGGCAGGGCCAACGCCACGTTCCGGGTCTTGGTTCCGCTTTTTTTGATGAGGCGGCGCACGGCTTCGACCACCTCATCGTGCTTCTCGATGTTGCCGTCGGTGATCGCCCCCTTTTCGAGCGGCTCGATGGATGCGCGCTCCAGGGTGTAGCGGTTTTGATCATCAAGCGACAGTTCGACCAGCTTGACGCTGGAGCTGCTGATGTCCAAGCCGATCAGCGGCGCATAACGCTGGCGAAACATGCTGCTGAACGTGGACAACGCAACCCCCTAAATGGATGGGAACTTGAAAAAGCCCGCCTGGAACTGGCCAACGCTTCGTACGGGGCGGCTCGAGTTCACTGTTTTTTTCAATCCTAACAACAAGTCTTTGATTGCCTGCCAGGTTTTCCTGCAACCTGGCAGGAATCGTTGCAAATCTCCCACTTGTGCACCCCCGTTCGGGCAAAACACACGGAATGTACGGTGTTGCCGCAGTCTGTTTTTACAATCGGATGTGCGCAAGCCCGGATGGCCCTCATTGCGCGGCAACTGCCGCGGGGGCCGGCGGCAGTCGTCTGCGCTGGCGCC
>JAKBCY010000214.1 GCA_021807445.1 Pseudomonadota bacterium | reverse complement strand
CCGAGTGCGTAAGCACGGGGCGCCCCATGAGCGAGCGCTTGCTTTGTGCAATTGGTCCCAGGCGCATGTCGCAGCGGAAGAAACGTTGTCGTCATGGAAGCTGGCATCTGGCTCTGAAGGTCCTGAGAAGCGCGCCATCGAGTCAGATGGCCCGAGTTCATAATAGTTTGCATTAGAACTACTGTGGTGCGAGGGGTTATCGTTGCTAGCAATGGCCCATCAAATCAGGAAATAAGGGGTCAGTGCATCGACAGGATCCCGATCTCGCGATGGATAAACCGATCAGTGAAACCATGATTTCCAAGCGTGGTGCCCATGCACGGTCATACCCACCTTCCGAGGGGATAGTGGAGGCCACGCTCGACCCAACCCCGCGCTGGCGCGGAGCCGCAATCCCGATGGCTCATGAGGGGGTACGCGGTCGCTGCTTAGCGCGTAGAAGATGAGGGATGGAGGAGAGCTCGCCATTTGCAAGGCCATGAATGGCCGGCTTGATCGGATATCCAGTCGGCGGGCTAGCGCGTCGCAGCCGCTTTGCCTTCAAGGATTCAGAGCCATTACATTACCGAGGCCCATTTGCCCATCGTCAGCACCTGGCACAGGATGAGCGAGGCGTCGACGCACGTCTCATCTGGCGTATTGCCATGCCTGATGCCAACCGTCCAGTATCTGCCTGAAAGGCGTTACGCGTGTCGAGGGTGAGGCGTGTGTGGCATGGCTGAGCAAAGACCGTTCGAAAAAGGAAAGGTTTCTCGCCCCTGCATACTGCTGCGATACAGCACTGGAATAATGGGGTCTAAATTTCACGACTTGTGCCGATGCAAGGTCCGCCATGCAACATACAGCCGCGCAACAGCCAGCCTGCCTGCGCACAACCCTTCTCGCAACGCCAGATCTCGAGTCACTTCGCGAGCAGGTGATGCATGCGTTTGAGGCTACGTTCGATCGTTACGAGCAATTGTTCGAAGTGCTGCGATCGGATGAGGCGTATTACATCAAGCCGATCGCACTGCGCCATCCGCTGATTTTCTATTTTGGCCACACGGCAACATTCTTCATCAACAAGTTGCTTCTAGCCGGCTTGATCAAAGAGCGCATCGATCAGCGGTTGGAATCGATGTTTGCTGTGGGTGTTGACGAGATGAGCTGGGATGATCTGGATGATGCGCGATACGCTTGGCCATCCGTGGAAAGCGTGCGCGATTACCGCCGCCAAGTTCGCGAAGTTGTGGGCGAGCTCATTCGCGGTTTGCCGTTGGCGGCTCCCATTGGGTGGGAGAGTCCGTGGTGGATCATTCTCATGGGCATCGAGCATGAGCGCATTCATCTAGAAACATCGTCCGTGCTCATTCGGCAGCACAGTCTTCAGTATGTCCAGCCACACTCCGCGTGGCAACCATGCCAAATCAGTGGCGCTGCACCTGCAAACGCTTTGGTGGATGTGCCGGCGGGTCAATTTCGTCTTGGGCGTGACCGTGCAAAGCCAGCGGTCTACGGTTGGGACAACGAGTTTGGGGTGCACGATGCGAGCACCGCGCCCTTCCAGGTTGCCCGTTATCTCGTGTCCAACCAGGAATTTCTTGGGTTTGTCGAGGGTGGCGGGTATGGCGACGACAGTCTTTGGAGTGAGGAGGGCCTGGCATGGAAGCGGTTTGCCGGGGCGCAGAACCCGACGTTTTGGGTGCGCGAAGGCAGCTCATGGCGCCTGCGATTGATGTGCGAAGAAGTGTCCATGCGCTGGGATTGGCCGGTTGAGACCAACTGCCATGAGGCGCGCGCGTTTTGCCAATGGAAGACGCGCGAGACTGGAATGCCGCATCGATTGCCCACCGAGGACGAGTGGCATGTGATGCGTTTGGGAGCAGACATTGGGGATTTGCCGCAATCCAGCCCAGCGCCCGCGAATATCGAACTTGATCACTGGGCGTCTTCCTGCCCGGTAACGCTGTTTGCGCATGGGCCGTTTTACGACTTGATTGGCAATGTCTGGCAGTGGCTGGAGACCCCCACCTACGCCTATGCCGGTTTTGAGGTCCATCCTATCTATGACGACTTTACGACACCGACCTTCGATGATCGCCACAATCTCATCAAGGGAGGCTCGTGGATTTCCTGCGGCAACGAGGCGTTGCCCACTTCCCGTTATGCGTTCCGGCGCCATTTTTTCCAACACGCGGGATTTCGCTACGTAGTGAGTGCTGCGCCGGCTGAAGTGCCACATTCGCAGTATGAGACTGATCGATCGGTTTCCGAGTACTGCGAATTCCATTTCGGGGATAGCTATTTTGGTGTCCCCAACTTCCCGCGAACCCTGGCCGAATTGGCGATTCAAGCCATGGGCAGCCGTCCTGCACGCAGCGCACTTGATTTGGGTTGCGCAACCGGGCGCGCTAGCTTTGAGTTGGCGAGGCATTTCGACCGTGTCACGGGTATTGATTTTTCGGCGCGTTTCATTGGCGTAGGCGCCCAGATGGCCGCACAGGGAAGGGTGCGCTACGTCCTTGTGGACGAGGGGGAGCTTGTTGCCTATAAAGAGCGCTCGCTCGCCGATATCGGCTTGGATGATGTCGCGCACAAAGTGGAGTTCTTTCAGGGCGACGCATGCAATCTCAAGACCGTGTTCGCCGGGTTTGACCTCATTTTGGCCGCCAACCTTATAGACCGGCTGTACAGCCCGGCGCAGTTTCTGCGCACCGTGCACGAGCGTCTGAACCCAGGGGGCCTGTTGGTTATTGCGTCACCCTACACGTGGTTGCTGGAACATACCAAGCGCGAGGACTGGATTGGTGGTTTTAAGAAAGATGGCGAGAGCTTCACAACCCTCGACGGCCTTAAGCTGCTCCTGGAGCCTCATTTCCAACTCATGCGCACTCCAGTGTCTGTACCCTTTGTAATTCGCGAAACTCTCCGCAAGCACCAGCACACCTTGTCCGAAGTGACGATTTGGCAGCGTTTGTAGGCTCGCTATCTTTCTTCGGCACGTAGTTCGACACATATTGAGGAGCTTTCATGCCATCCCCATCCCTGGAACAGCGCGTAAGCGGGGCCTTGATTGGAGCTTTTGTCGGCGATGCGCTCGCCTTGGGTCCGCATTGGTATTACGACCTTGACGCGCTCCGTGCGGATTACGGATCCTGGATCACGGACTACACGGACCCGCGCTCCGACCGTTACCACGGCGGGCTCAAAGCCGGGCAATCGTCCCAGGCCGGCTGGCTACTCGAGATGACGCTTCGCTCACTGGCCGAGTGTGGTTCATATGATGAAGCGGATTTTTGCCGACGCATGGACGAGGAGCTCTTTCCACATCTTGACGGCACGCCAATGCAGGGTCCCGGCGGATACACCAGCCAGTCCATCCGCGAGGCTTGGCGGCTGAGGGTGCAGCACGGCAGGCCATGGGGCGAGCTCGGGGGCTATGCTGACAACACCGAGGCGGCCGAGCGAACCTTGGCGATTGCTGTGCGCTATGCGCTGCAACCAGCAGCGCTGGCTGAGCATGTGGGGGGCAACACGTTGCTCACCCAAATTGACCCCACTGTTGGTGCCATGACCGTCGCATTCGGCTCAGTGCTCGGCCTCCTGGTGCAGGGCAATGAACTCAACGCGGAAATTTCTGCGAAGCTTCTCCAGCTGGTACGCAGTGGCCAACTGCCGTTCCATACGGTGACTGCACCGGGAGAAGGAGCCGTGCCAGCTGGCCCTGAGTCCGTTCGGCATCCGGGGCAGTTTGCGTCGCCCGATTCGCTGCTCACGCCTTCGAATATTGCGCGTGCGGCAGTCGACCCTGATATTCGCATTGAACCAGCGTGGAAAGTTTCACTTGTGTATGGCATGCCTTGCGCGGTCTATCACCAGTTCCCGGCAGCCTATTACCTAGCGGCCCGATTTGCACACGATTTCGAGTCCGCTGTGCTGCATGCGGTCAATGGCGGCGGCCAGAACCAGGCTCGGGCTATGCTCACAGGAGCGCTGTGCGGCGCAATGGTTGGCATTGGCGGCATTCCTCATCGGTACGTGGATGGGCTTGAGGGTGCGCCAGCGCGCCTTCGATTGGCGCAGGCGGTCGCGGCGCAGATGCAGGCGTAAAAAGGGCACGTCAGTGGGGACGAAACAGCGCGCGGCCGTTGGCCGCCTGGGGGTGGCGACGGTACTGGCGACTGTGGCATGGCCTTGCTCGCTGAACGCGCTTGGCGGTCCAAGCATGCGATGGATCTAGCCAAGGAAATTTTGGCCAAAAAAATCCCACCAGAGAGAATTTACTCTGGTGGGATTTTTGGGAATCAGAATTCTCTTAATCCAAAAAGACTCTTAGACGAAGAAATTTCTCAACAATGATGGCGGAGACGGAGGGATTCGAACCCTCGATGCGCTTTTGGCACATACTCCCTTAGCAGGGGAGCACCTTCGGCCACTCGGTCACGTCTCCGGGGTATGGCGTAGCTGGAACAGCCGGCTGCAGCTTCAGCTGTAAATTATCGCATAACCCCTA
>JAKBCY010000213.1 GCA_021807445.1 Pseudomonadota bacterium | reverse complement strand
TTGCGGCTGCGTCGTTTCAAACGCTTCGTCATCGGACTGGCCCGCCGCCACGTTCGGCGTCACCGCTTCATCCTGAATCTTCTTCCCGTCCGGCCCTTGATACTTGGCCACGGTCAACAGCAGCGCAGCACCGTCCGGCATCTCAATCGTCTTCTGCACGCTGCCTTCGCCAAAGGTGCGCTCGCCCACCACGTCCCCGCGGTGGTCGCCCTCTATCGCATCGGCGGTTAGCTCAGCCGCGCCATAGGTGCCCCGGTTCACAAGCACCGCAACCGGTGCTCCCGTGATGAACTTCGTCGCGTCCGCCGAAAACGTCTGCGCGGGGAACTTCTGGCCGCTCAGCGTGGCCAGAGTGCCCTGCTGAATAAAGAAATTCGCCAGCCGTAGTCCGTCCGCCGCCTCGCCGCCCGTGCAGTCGCGCAGGTCCAGCAGAACCTTCTGCGACTTCGGCGCGGCCTTCAGTTGCGCCGCAATCGCATCCACTCGCGCCGCGGAAAGATCACCCGGCTTGATGTAGAGAATCGACGAGTTCTCATACTGCTGCTCGCTCATTGGCGGCTCCGCCGTCACCACGCGCGTCAGGGTCAACTTGTCCGGATCGGCCTTCCGCGGCCGCACGACAGACAGCGCCACAGCCGTCCCCGGCTTGCCCTCCAGCATAATGCGAATCACCGCCAGTGAAAGCTCACGCGTCGATTGTTCGCCAATCGACTCAATCACATCGCCGTCCGCTATGTGCTCCTTGTCCGCAGGCGAACCCGGCTCCACGCTCACCACCGTCGCATAGCCGTAGCGCTTTGACACAGTCATCCCTACCTGCGCCACACCGGTCGTCGGCCGCTCCTTGTATATCTTGTATTCCGTCGCCGTCAGGTAACTCGAATCCGGGTCCAGCGACTCCAGCAGCCCATGCAGAGCCCCCGTGGTGACGTTGTTGATATTAGGCTCGGTCACATAATCGCTCTGGATGCGCTTCAGCACCTCCGCGTAGACGTGCATCTGGCGATACGCGCCATCCTGCTCGCCGCCCGCGTGAACGCCGAAATAGCCAAACTGGCCGAGGGCAAATCCCAGGCCGAGCGTCGCAAACACCGCCACGGCCAGAACGAAAACAAATCGCTGGAAGAATCGAGACACACACACCACCGGAACGGCCCCAGAGGGAAATGGACCGCTCATACCCTATAGACGCAATGATAGCGCAAGGGGTGCTTTGCAGGCGCATTCCCCAGGCTTGGCCCCACCTGGGACAAGCGCGCACCTGGGAGCCTGGGGTTGCAAAAGTGATAACAAGTGTTGCTAAAGCATTTCTGAAAATGCTGTAAACCGAAGACGCGACCGTAAAGTCAACGCGACCAGCAGGGCGCGGTGACCCTGTTTGATCTCTCAAGGCCACACCATTTCCGAAAATGCCGTAAGGTTTGGCAAAAGCAGCTGGTTCGCCGTCGCCATTGGCCGAGTCGAGCGCTCCAACCCTGCACAAGCCATGCATCGTCAAACCGTGAAGAAATTCCCCGGCTCCTGCCTTTCTTTTTTACTCGTCGCGCAGGGCCGCCATGGGGTCGGTCTGTGCCGCCTGACGTGCAGGCACCCAGCTTGCCAGCAGTGCAATGCCCGTGATGATTGCCGTAATAGCTCCAAAGACCACCGGATCGTCAGGGCTCACGTTGTAGAGAAGATTTGCCACACCATGCGCCAGGCCCAATGCGAGCGCGAGGCCGGTGCATACGCCGGCTCCGGTCAGCCATGCGGCGCGACGAAGGATCATGCGTAGCACGTCTTTGCGCTGTGCGCCCATGGCCAGGCGCACGCCTATCTCGCGCGTCCGCTCACCTACCAGGTTCGCCATTACGCCGAAGATGCCCACCGCTGCCAACAGCAGCGCGACCAACGCGTCAAAACCCAGCAGTGCCGACACATAGAACATGCCGGTGAGCTCTTCGTGCGTGTATTGCGCATAAGTCTCGACCCGGTTCAAGGGCAACGCAGGGTCGAGTGCGGTAAGCGCCTCGCGGGTTGCGGACGCAATGGCCAGAGGATCACCAGGGGTAGCGATCGCATAGGTGATGCCGTCAGGCGGCAACTGCGCAACGTCCAGATAAACGGCGGCGGGGCGCTCCCGCTGCCAAAGCGAGTACGTGGTCTCCTCGACGACACCAATGATCGTCAGCCATGGAGTCTGGCTGGAGCCCGCTGTACCCATGCGGATCTGTTTGCCCAGCGCATTCTCGCCGGGGAAATAGCGCGCAGCAAATGTCCTGCTTACCACGGCCACCGGTGGCGAGCGCAGGTCGTCGTCTGTGCTGAACAGGCGTCCGGAGATGACCGGAATATGGAACGCGCCAAAATATCCAGCGCTCACCGGCAGCCGCAGCGCGGTGCGGGACTGGCCCGGGGCTAGCGGCCGATTCTCAATCTGCGCATCGTCGACCCAGCCATCGTCGCTGTGCGGTAGAGCTCCAGTCACCTCGGCATGTTCCACGCCAGGCAGAGCGCGCAGCCGGTCCAGGCTCTGCCTGTACCAGAGGGCGAGCTTTCGCGGTGTGTCGTAGCGCGCGGCAGGCAGGTGGACGTTGAAGGTGAGCACATGCATGGGGTTGTACGGGTCGGTCAGATGCAGCATTCCCACCATGCCCTTGGACATAAGGGACGCGCCAATCACCAGTGCAACCGCAAGCGCGATCTGCGAAATGGCAAGTATATTCCTGAGCATGTGGCTGCGGCTGGAGCCCACCACAGCCCGCGAGCCGGACTTGAGCTGATCCACAAGATTCACTCGCAGGGCTCCCAACGCGGGTGCAAATCCCGATACGATGCCCGCCAGAACGGCGAGCAGCAACGAAAAGGCCAGCGTGCGACCGTTCAGCGAGATATTGGACCAGCCCGGCATGTAACGTGCCACCATCTCCGGCATGGATGCTTCGTTGATGCGCATGTCGGCAACGGCAAACACAAGACCGCCCGCCCCACCTGCAAGTCCCAGCAGAATACTCTCCGTGAGTAACTGCCGCATCAGCCGTCCGCGCCCCGCCCCCAGCGCCGTGCGCATGGCAATCTCAGGCCGGCGGGCGATGCCGCGCGCAAATTGCAGATTGGCGATATTGGCGCAAACCACTAGCAGCACAAACAGCGTGGCGCCCTGCATCAGGTCAAAGTACAGCGGAGTGTATTCGCCGTTAATGTCGGCCAGCAGCGTTGCCACCCTTACTTGCCAGCCCAGATTGGTATCCGGATACGCGCGCGACAGGCGCTCGGCAATCGTATTCAGATCGGCCTGCGCCTGGCCTGGCGTCACTCCCTTGCGCAACCGGCCTAGGACAAGAAAGTCGTGCGAACTGCGGTTGGCCACTTGTGCGTCCGTCGGCGCGAAAGGCAGGTAGAGGTCGGCTCGGGATGGATATTGCATAGCCTTGGGCATCACGCCGATGATCGTGTATGCGTGCTGATCCAGCTCGATCTCGCGCCCCAAAACATGCGGATCGGCCCCAAAATGCGACTTCCAGAATGCATAGCTCAGTACGGCCACGCTGTTGCGCCCCGCCTTCGTCTCGCTTCGATCGAACACCCTGCCCATAAACGCCGTCGTTCGCAACACGCTGAAGAACGACGGGGATGCATTCTCGACCCATACCTGCGCGGCATCGCCTGAGCCGGTCAAACTCATGTGTGAGTCGCTATGCGCGGCCAGTTCTTCAAATGAGCGGCCCTGGCGCTGCCAATCTACAAAGTTTGCCAGCGCGACCTGCCGGTCATCACCGTGATCCTTCTGCTCGTAGACCACCACCACGCGCTTGAGATCCGGGACCGCCAGCGGACGGAAAATCACCGCATCCATGATGCTGAATCCGGCTGTGTTTGCGCCAATGCCGATGGACAGGGTAAGCACAGCGGTGATCGTGAATCCCGGTGCTTTCCACAGCTTGCGGAAAGCGTAATGCAGATCCTGAAGCAAGTTCTGGAGCAAGGTATGCACTGAATCCCCCGTTTCCATCCTCATGACTTATTGAGAGCCCGTAGTGGGAGCGTGCATTCTCCCGGCCAAACTCCCGCTCACTCGGCGATTGATTGTAAATGGCTTGAGACTCCTCGATGGTTGCCGGGCACGCCCCCAGGTGTTCAAAATCGAAACCAACCGTCCGCAAACGAACGGTCGAGTCCGGCTGTAGCCAACCACGGTGCCCCTCCATCACTCCTTCGAGTCGCAGAGCTCGCGGACCACCTTTGGATCGACACCTTATCCGGGCCGCCAACCTCTCATTCGTGGACCGCCCGACCAAAAGCCAAAGAAGGCGCGCCCTTTGAAGCAGCGACCATCCGCCGCCCCCGCGCAACCCCTCGAGAAGGCTGACTTCCGGGTTCCTTCGTATGTTGCTGATCTGATTGGTGGCGGAGGGCAGGATCGAACTGCCGACCTACGGGTTATGAATCCGTCGCTCTAACCATCTGAGCTACTCCGCCAGCGGGGACGGGCCACGTGCGCGGCGCCATTTTGATG
>JAKBCY010000212.1 GCA_021807445.1 Pseudomonadota bacterium | reverse complement strand
AATGCTCTCGATTGTCTGCTCAGTCATGGCAATCAGGTGGTTCACGTGATTTCCAGCACGCGCATTCCCGGTGCGCAGACGGTTGAAGTTCTGGTCGGTGACGCCACCATTCGTGCCAAGCTTGACGCTTACGCCCGTCGTATCCTGGCCTTGGCGTTGTTCGTGTCGCTGATGACGGCAGTGCTGGTATTTTTCAGTCTCTATCGTAGCTTTGTCCAGCCAATGCGTCGTATCGCCCAAGCCATGATCGCGTTTCGGGCCAATCCGGAAGATCCGGCCCGCATCATCAGCACCTCACCACGGCGAGATGAAATCGGGATCACCGAGCGCGAACTGGGGGCGATGCAGCGCGAGATTTATGGCTTCTTGCAGCAGAAGGGGCGGCTAGCCACTCTTGGCGCTGCCGTTGCCAAGATCCAGCATGACCTGCGCAATATTTTGGCCAGCGCCCAGCTTGCGTCCGATCGTTTGCGGGACAGCGAGGATCCTGTCGTCAAACGCCTGGCACCACGCCTGGTTGGATCGATAGACCGTGCAGTCGCTCTTGCCACCAACACGATGCGGTTCGGACGCGCCGACGAAGGGCCGCCCGCAAGGCGCCGGCTGGCGCTTGCCCCGCTTGTTGCAGAAGCCGGCGAGGCGGCGCTTGCCGGTTCAGGGCATAAGCGCGTGAGGTTCAGTGATACGGTTGATGCGGAGCTCGAGATCGATGCCGATCCCGATCAGCTTTATCGTATCCTGCTGAACCTGCTGCGCAACGCTGTGGAAGCTGTGCCTGAGGGCGGGGCCGTGGAGGTAATCGCCAGGCGCTCCGGCCGCACAGTCGAGATTGATATTGTTGACAATGGACCTGGATTGCCGACTGGGGTGGAGGCACGCCTGTTCCAGCCCTTTGCCAGCGCCGCGCGCAGCGGGGGAACCGGGCTCGGCCTTGCGATCAGTCGCGAATTGGCCCGAGCCCATGGCGGGGAGGTCAGTCTGGTGGCCAGTGACACCCGTGGCACGCGCTTTCGTATTGTTATTCCCGACCGGAGTGAGAGATGACGTGGGATCCTGACAGCTATTTGGTATTTGAGGCCGAACGGACCCGCCCGGCGCGTGAGCTTCTCGCGCGGATCGCTGTCCAGCACCCGCGTTGCGTCGCCGATCTGGGCTGTGGCCCTGGAAATTCCACGGCGCTTTTAGCTGCCAGATGGCCCGATGCCGAGCTTTGGGGCATCGATTCCTCGCCCGAGATGCTCGCGACGGCGCGCGCAAGCAAGGTCGCCGCGCGCTGGCTTCAGGCTGATTTGACGCAGTGGTCAGCTCAAACGGGCTATGACGTGCTGTTTGCCAACGCGACGCTGCAATGGATTGGTGATCATGAGCAGCTGTTGCCACGGCTGATGCAGGGACTGGCTCAGGGCGGCAGTCTTGCCGTGCAGATGCCCCGCAACTTTGACGAACCCAGCCATACGCTGATTCGATCGGTGGCGCGCGCAAAGGCGTGGGCTCGGTCTTTTGAGGGTATAGGAGCGACAACACCTGTAGGATCGCCCGAAAAATATTTCGCCATACTGGAGCCCTATGCTGCGGCCATCGATCTTTGGGAAACCACTTATGTCCAGGCGCTTGAGGGCGAAGAAGCGGTCTATCGTTGGATGAGTGGCACGGGCTTGCGCCCTTTTGTTCAGGCGCTTCGCGAACCTGAGCGCACAGAATTTCTCGACGAGTATCGCGCCGCGCTGGCCACGAGCTATCCGCGTCGTGCCAGCGGGGTCACTCTATTTCCGTTCCGGCGACTGTTCATGGTCGCAAAGGCGCGCTAGCGTTGGTTCATGACACGCGGGCCGCGCAACCTCATTACCGACGTCGCCGGTCTCAAAGTCGGCAATGCCGACGACGAGCGCCTGCGCAGTGGCGTGACCGTGATCATGGGGGATCAGCCATTCTGTGCGGCGGTTGACATACGCGGTGGCGCTCCCGGAACGCGGGACGTGGCTGTGCTCGCACCGGAAAATCTGGTGGCGGCCATTGATGGGATCTGCCTTTCAGGGGGGTCGGCGTTTGGCAACGACGCCGTCAGTGGCCTGCAGTCCTTCTTGCGGGCTCAGGGTCAAGGGTATCAGATTGCCCCTGATGCGCCTTTGGTGCCCGTTGTTTGTGGCGCCATCCTCTTTGATCTGAATAATGGCGGTGACAAGAGTTGGGGGGAGGAGCCTCCTTATCGCCAACTTGGGCTGACCGCTGCGCAAGGAGCCGGCGTCGATTTCGCCCTGGGCAATGCTGGCGCAGGAATGGGAGCGGCTTGCGGCCGTTTGAAGGGTGGCTTGGGCAGTGCCTCCTGGCGTCTGGACGATGGCACCACAGTGGGAGCGCTGGTTGCCGTCAATGCGGTGGGTTCGGCTCTCATGCCGCACAGCGACGCATTCTGGGCCTGGCCATTTGAACAGCAGGGCGAATTTGGTGGTAGAAGGCCAGGGGCGGAATTTCCCGCCGTTTCCGCAGCGCTGCCATCCGACATGAAGCTCGGCTCACAGGCCGGTGCGAATACCACCATAGCCGTGGTGGCGACCGACGCTGTGCTGGACAAGCTTGAGCTCAGGCGCGTCGCGATCATGGCCGCCGATGGTTTTGCCCGGGCGCTGCGTCCCGTGCATACGCCTTTTGATGGCGATCTTGTCTTTGCGATTTCGACGGGACGGTCGAGCCGAGCTGACAAAAGTCCGCTCGAAACCATGCAGATCGGCCACGCGGCTGCGGACTGTCTTGCCCGCGCCATTGCTCGCGGTGTCTATGAAGCCCGCACTGTGGGCAGGTTGACGAGTTATCGCGAATTCATCTGTAGATAAGCGCAAGACCACACCCAGTGCCCGCCGCTTGCTTCGGGCGCGGATCTGAGCCACGTGGCCCAGGGTTCAATCTTTTCAATTGCTGCCAAAACGCGCTGGGCTAGGAATGGCGTGCTGTTTCAATGCACGAAGACGCGGACTTCAGTTGTGTGAACCCCTGGGTCGGTGGCTGACGACAGTGACAACCTTGCGCTTGGGATACCCATCTCTGTCATTGCTCGCAGCACCTGGCGGGCGTGGCGTTCAGCCACTGTTTGGGCCAGCTGCACGGCGGGGGCGCTTCCGCGTGTCGGCGAGACGGCGACCACGGAGAAGGTTGCCTCGGGACGTTCCTTGAGCGCCTGCTGCAGTGCCGAATAAAGGATCTGCTTGTAGGCGATGTGGGCATGCTTGAAGCGGATGGTGACCAGAGGTGTCGAGTTGGCGACATAGCTGGATGATGGCGAGACCCCTGCTGCCAGAACTCCGCCAACACCTGCACCATAGAGCTGACCGTTCTGAATTGCTGCGGCCAAAGTGGTCAAGCTGCCGCGCTCAGTGGCGACATAGGCAGTCTGTCTCTGAATGTCTCCCGTTGCCTGTTTGAGCAGGCGGTCGATGATGACAATGGTCTGGTTGGTTTCATCGTCAAGCACGTCAAGCTGACGATGATCTTCATCCACGGCGCCGGAAACATTGTAGGTCGCATGGATGGTATTAAGCATGTAATGCGCCCGGCTCGAAATGTCGGAAATGTGCTGGCCGAGGTTATTGAGGGCGTTGATGTTTACGGTGAGGGAATCAAGCGCACTCTGGGCTGCATTCCATTTTTGCACGAGATGCGGGTTGCCGCGGGTCGTTCCCAGCTGCAGGCGTGTGGTGATCTGTGCCTTGTCGTCGAAATAGGTGCTGGCAAACTGGGCGTTGGAGGCCTCCAGATCGCTCAGCTTGCCGGCCGCCGACATGATCTGATCCTGCATCCCCGACAGGTCGCTGTGCAGTGCCATGACCGTGTGGCCGACTGCCGTTCCTGTATCCTCCACCGGTGCAATCTGAACTGGAGAAATTGTTCCCGGCCTCCCGGTCGCAGCCGCGGTGGCCGAACCAGAGGTGGTGCCCGTCACACCCCCTGCCTGAGAGCTCTCCAGCTCTTGCGAGGATGGTGGTGGTGAGGCGGTCTGGCCAGGCGATGGCTGCGAGGACCCGAACAGTGTGCTGTCTATGGTGCTGCAGCCGCTCAACGCTACAGCAATCGTCAACGCTGACGCCAGCAAGGCCAGCGAGCGCAGCGACCGCGTCTTGTCTGCCTGCACCACGTGAAATCCCCTCATCACTGGTCTCCGCCTGATTGCCCCAGGTGGTCGCGATGATCCCCGCCCCCGACCTGCCGCTGCTACCCGCGACCGTGCTCTTGGGACTTTCGTCTCATGTTCGCCCGCATGTCGCACGCCCAGCAGACCCGAAACACGACGGCGCCGGGCCCTCCCCCACTCTTACCGACGCCCATGGCGCGGGACAAGGGCGCAGGCACTGTCAAATCCCCGAAATCGGTGGGCGGAGCGGGCACTTGGCGCAATGCTACCACGATGCTCGAGCTTTGGCCCCCGGGAGCGTGCCAAAAGCGAAAGGGGCCGCTTGCCTTTGCGCGCGAGCCCCAATAGGTTCTGCGCCCTTGGCTCGGCGCCCGTAGCTCAGCTGGATAGAGCACCAGACTACGAATCTGGGGGTCAGAGGTTCGAA
>JAKBCY010000211.1 GCA_021807445.1 Pseudomonadota bacterium | reverse complement strand
CGGCTACAAGGCCGTTCCATGGGCGCACAGCGTGCGCACTGCCAGCGACGCTTGGTCCGTGGTCGCCGACGTCGACCACGGGAACTTCAACCTCGTGCTCGACACACTGCACATGCTCATGACTGGCGCCGACCTGACACATCTTGAAAACATCGATCCGGACCGCATCGCGCTGGTGCAATTGGCCGACTTCAGCGAGGCTGCTATGTTCACCGATCCCGACCGCAGGGTGGCCGCGAATCACAGCCGCGTGTTCCCTGGGGATGGCGGCCACAGCACACGGCTGACCGAAATGATCAGAGCCATAGATCGCATTGGCTACCGCGGTGACTACAGCTTCCTCGTGATGAACGACGACTACCGTCAGTTGCCCGCGTCTGTCGTCACCGACCACGCCAAGCGCTCGGCCAACTGGCTGACCAACCAGGTGTTGCGGCGCGCATTGCAACCGCGCCTGCCCCCATACGCGCACGACGCCTGAGGCGATCGGCGGGCACGCGCTTCATCAAAGGAGCCCGTGACGCGCGACCAGCAATGTCTCGCATCTCCGAGGAGCCAGCGCATCAATGAATGCTTCGTGCGGCCTACGCAATGGGGCCACGGCGTGAGGACGCTGGAAATCCTGATGAACCCGACCTGACCTGTTTCGCGCAATACCTTCGCCGAGCCCCCTCTGCCCAATGGCAGAACAACTCCGCACGAAGGCCACGAGCGCGCCGCCAATATGCAGGAACGGCCCCACTTGATCCACGCAATCTCCAGCGTTCGCTTTGTCGAACTTATTCTTGGCCGCTGAGCAAGCGGCACCGGCCATCGCGGCCATCGCGGCCATGGCACGCGCAGGCCGCGCGCCTGCCTCCTTCCGCGTTGGCTGGGTACGGTGCGTGGCCTTCACAACATGCTTGAGGTCGTGTCTCCATAGCCGGCGGCACCGGCCGATCGGCGTGGCCCCGTTGCCTCTTGCCACTCGCATCGCTGATGCGGCACGCGGTGCGGGCTGCGATGCGTCGCCAACGAGTCCACCGACATGCGGGGTTCACGGCCATCAGGAATACGGATGGCGACGTGTGAAAGGCTGCTTGGATGCAGCAAGCTTCGCGCAAAACCTTGTACGTAAGGCTCGCCAGAATTTGGCGTGAGCTTCCGCTCTACCTTGCATCGCTTTAAAAGCTGCGCGCAAGTTGAACGCTTGCGCGCGATATCCGCGCACTGTGTGTTTTCGCGCGTTGAGGGCGCCACTCGCGCTGCGTAGCATGGTTGCACCCATCAATGATGATTGAGATCTTACTGAATCGCCGTGACCCGCTTCATGCAAGACGCGACCTCAGGCTGGCCACGGCTGCCACAGGTTCCACACCCCACTGCCGACATCCGGCGGGGCGTGCTGCTAATGCTTGCGGTAACCATGGGCTACGCGCTGATCGCGGCACTTTCCAAGCTTCTCATGCTTCGCTACCCGGTCGTGATGGTTGCGTGGGCGCGCTATGCAGTTCCGTTCGCGATGACCGCGTTTTGGCTGCTGCGCGACCGTGACACCAGAGTCTGGCGTGCGACCGACCCGGCGTGGCAGTTCCTTCGCAGCGTTCTGATGATTGCTGGGACGATTTTGATCATGCTCGCGTACCACGCGCTCCCGTTGGCGCAGGCGCTGTCGATCAGCTCGATTCACCCCATGCTACTGACCGCGCTAGCCGCAATTTTTCTGCGCGAACGCGTCGGGGCGTTAACGTGGTGCGCCGTCGCATTAGGTTTCGCCGGGGTGCTCGTCATCGTGCGCCCTGGCGGTGGCATGTTCACCATGGTTTCACTTCTTCCGCTCGGCATGGCGTTGACCTACGCCGGGTACATGGCGCTGACTCGGCTACTGGCCGGCCGCGAGACACCAAAGCGATCGCTTCTTTACGGCCTTAGCGTCGGCGCGGCGCTGACCACGACCCTGCTGCCCTTGCACTGGGTTCGCCCCGACGCGTTGGCTGCATGCATGCTGGCGCTCATCGGCGTGCTGTCGGGAGCTACGCACTGGTTGATGATCAAGGCCCTTGAATCGGCGCCTGCATCAGCACTTGCGCCAATCGCCTACGCGCAACTGGTCTGGTCGATTGCGCTTGGTGCGCTATTTTTCGGCGATCTGCCCAATGCGGCGACGCTCAGCGGGATCGGTATTGTGATCGCCGCCGGACTGCTGCTTGGTGTGGCGCAACGCCCGAAGGGCGTGCCGCTGCGATCGCAGCGGCACGCGAAGGCCACAGCAGAGGAAGAATCGGCTGTGGCCTCCGACGAACTCGTCGTGCTCGACGGTCTTATTGCGCTGCCCCTGGCAGGCAGCTCGACCCCTTGGCACCCAACAGATCAAGTTCCCCGCGTCAACAGCGAGGTAAACCCGGCTGCCGCGTTATTGATTAATGCTGCGTGACGCAACCTCAGCATGCAGGCGTGAGTTTCGCGCCCGTCACATGGACCATATTCCTCATTTCCCAAAGGACACCATCTTGATCAACGGAGCAACCCAGCTCATCGCCCACATCGGGTATCCGACCGAGGCGTTTCGTGCGCCAATGATCTACAACCCTTGGTTTGCGAGCAAGGCGATCAATGCGATCGTTGTGCCGATGGGCGTCAAGGCCGACGACTACGCAGCAGCCTTCGAGCACATCTTCCGCCTGACCAATTTGCGCGGCGCGCTGATAACCATGCCGCACAAGGTCGCGACGGTGCCGCTGGTTGATTCGCTTTCGGTCAGTGCGCGTATCGCTGGCGCGTGCAACGCGGTCGCACGGCTGCCAGACGGCTCGCTCGCCGGAGACCAGTTCGACGGCATTGGCTTTGTTCGCGCTGCCCAGCGCAAAGGGCTCCGCCTTGCAGGCATGCGCGTGCTGATCGCCGGTTGCGGCGGGGTTGGCTCGCCGATCGCGGCTGCCCTCGCTGCGGCGAACGTTGGCGAGATTCACCTCTTCGACATCGACGCGCAGAGCTGCGAGCGCCTGTCTCAGCGCCTTCACGAACACTACCCCGACCTGCGAGTGGCCACCGGCTCAAACGACCCCGACGGCTTTGACCTGGTCTGCAACGCCACTCCACTGGGCATGCGCGACGATGATCCGCTTCCGTTCGATATCTCTCGCCTGGCGCCGACGACCTTCGTTGGCGAAGTCGTGATGAAGCGCGAAATTACACCGCTGCTCGCTGCCGCCCGCAGCCGGGGGTGCCAGTTCCAGGTGGGTACCGACATGTTGTTCGAAATGATTCCAGCCTACCTGGAGTTCTTTGGCTACCCGGCTGCGACATCCGATGAACTTCGCGCCGTCGCTCGATTGCCCGATTGAGACCAGTCATCTCCACGGCAGACTGATGACCTGCCAATTCCCATGGCCCGACCCCTTCGGGCCATTTTTTTCAGCGGATGTGCAGTGGTGCGGCGGGCTTGGTGCGGCGCTACCGCGGCAAAGCGGCCGTAGCAGGTCGGCCTCGGGCAAGCCCCTGACGCCTCAGGCACGCACGGACCACGGGCGCTCGCGTCACCGGGCATGTGTTGCGCAGCTTTATATGCGGCCCTGCATTCCCCTGTCAACGCTTCGCCCATATGCTTACGAATCCATCCCTTTGACTTGATGCCGCCGCAGCGGGCCAAGGCTTCACTGGATATCTCTCTCATTCACGACAGCTTGCCGGCCTTGACCGGCGCACAGGAGCCACCATGACACCACCGGAATACGGATCTCCGCTTTCGCTTGCCGAAGGAAAGCGCATCGTCGAAGCTGCCGAAGCGCAGGCCAGCCTCCACGGTTGGGCCATGGTTATTGCAGTACTTGACAGCACGGGCCATCTGGTCGTCTTGCATAAAATGGATCATGCGCAATACGGAAGCATTGAGCTTGCCGAGGCCAAGGCGAGAACCGCCACCCATTTCAAGCGCCCGACGAAGCTCTTCGAGGACACCGTCGCGTCGGGTGGTCTCGGTCTGCGGCTGTTGTCAGCTCGCGAGTTCTGCCTGTTTGAAGGTGGCATCCCGCTGCTGCGCGACGGCAAATTGGTCGGTGCTATTGGCGTGTCAGGCGCGCGGTCCGATCAGGATGGCTTGGTCGCTCTCGCCGGCGCCAATGCTCTGCAATCCTGATGCATACCGTCCTGGCTCCCATGCATTGAGCCGGCCGCTTCGACACCGGCTGCGGCTACTCACACAGCAGGTAGCGCAACCAACCCTCCAGCACGATCCCCTGGCCGTCGTTGGCCCAGCCGCAAACGCTCATCGAGTTATTCGGGGACGATCCGCCCGTAACGTTCACTCTGTGCGCGCTGCTTGCCCTCTCAGCCGCCCGACTCCGAACGACTGATCGCGGCAGGGTAGCGCTGGGCAGTCATGCTTGCCGCGATCGACGATCCTGGGCGGCGTGCCGCAAGCGTCGAGATCTCCAGGCGCAGTGCATGGCAACGTCGGCAGAGCCTGAGGCATCGAAACCGCTCGGAACGCGTTCAAGGTCGCGTCTGCCAGCACCTTGCGCGACAAGGGTGTTGAGCGAGAAAAGGACGATGGGTGTGTACGCGTCAAGAGACCGATCGACGCGAAAACCTTGT
>JAKBCY010000210.1 GCA_021807445.1 Pseudomonadota bacterium | reverse complement strand
CCGATGATGACCGCGTCGCACTCGATCGGCTCGCCGTGCCAGTGGACGGCTTCCGTGATCGCCGCGTTGAGATGCATTTCCATAGGCTCAAGGGTCAAAAAAGCGCCCAATCAGCGCTCGAGAAAAGGAAGCTTGGCCGATTTGCCGTTCCATTCTTCGGCATCGGTCGGGGCCGCTTTGCGCTTTGTGATGCTGGGCCACTTGCGGGCAAGTTCGGCATTCAGCGCAATAAAAGCCTGCTGGTCGCCGGGAACGTCTTCTTCGGCAAAGATGGCATTGGCCGGGCACTCGGGCACGCACACGGCGCAATCGATGCACTCATCAGGATCGATGGCCAGAAAATTGGGCCCTTCGCGGAAGCAATCCACCGGGCATACATCTACGCAATCGGTGAATTTGCACCGAATGCAGTTCTCAGTCACGACAAATGTCATCGCTCAGCCTGTCGCTATGTGTCAAATGAACATCTATTTTATCGGCAGGGCTTACCCTTACTCGGCGCTGCATATCAAGCGGCGGTGCGGGTGCCGCGGCTACATTCGAATTTCCTCGCCTATCGAAGTCCATGCCGCGCGTGTAAATTCGAGCTTGAATCGCATGGATGCGGCGCGGATTACAGCCGCAGGGGTCCGGCAAAATTACAAATCTGGAGACAAACATGAATGGTTTGATGCAACAGCACGACTTACTGATTTCAAGTCTCATCGAGTTTGCTGCCCGGTATCACCGGGACACGGAAATCGTCTCGCGCCGGGTCGAGGGAGATATCCACCGCACCACCTATGCCCAGGTGCGCAGCCGCGCCAAGCAGCTGGCCCGAGCGCTCGATGGCCTCGGACTCGAGTCTAGCGATCGCGTCGGCACCCTGGCGTGGAACGGCTACCGTCATTACGAGCTGTACTACGGCGTGTCGGGCAGCGGTCGCGTGCTGCACACGCTCAACCCGCGTCTGCATCCCGATCAGATTGCCTGGATCATCAACCACGCAGGGGACCGCGTGCTGGCGTTCGACATGACCTTCACGCCCATCATCCAGGCCATTGCTGCACGCTGCCCCCAAGTCGAACATTGGGTGGCGCTTTGCGATGCCCAGCAGATTCCCGCTGAACTGCGTCAGGCGGTGTCCGGGGTGCAGAGCTACGAGGCGATGCTGGCCGCGCAAACCGATGAGTACGAGTGGCCGAGGCTCGATGAGAACCAAGCGTCGTCCCTATGCTACACAAGCGGCACCACAGGCAATCCCAAGGGGGTGTTGTACAGCCACCGCTCGACTGTGCTGCATGCGTACGCGGCGGCATTGCCGGATGTGATGGACGTGTCGGCGCGCGATGCCGTGCTGCCAGTGGTGCCGATGTTCCATGTCAACGCTTGGGGCATTCCCTATTCCTCGGCCCTTGCCGGTTGCAAACTGGTGATGCCAGGGCCCGCACTGGACGGGGCATCGTTGTTTCACTTGATGGATGACGAGGGCGTGACCTTCGCCGCAGGCGTGCCCACGATCTGGCTGGGGCTGCTGAACCAGATGCAGGAGGAAGGTCGCAAGCCGAGAATGCTCAATCGTGTTGTCATTGGCGGCGCGGCTGCGCCGGCTTCAATGATCGCCACGTTCCAGGATCGATGGGACGTGAAGGTGCGTCACGCCTGGGGAATGACGGAAATGAGCCCCCTTGGCACAGCCTGCGCGCTCAAGAACAAACATCTCGAGCTGCCACCGGAGCAGCGCATGGCCGTGCAGGTGACGCAGGGGCGCCCAATCTTTGGCGTCGACGTGCGCGTCGTGGATGGTCAGGGCGCCGATTTGCCCTGGGATGGATCCTCCATGGGCGAGCTGCTGGTCAAGGGACCCTGGATCGTGTCCGACTATTACGCTTCGGGCCAACCCAGCCCGCTGCGCGACGGCTGGTTTCCGACGGGCGACGTGGTCACCATTAATCCGGATGGCTATGTGCACATCATGGATCGCAGCAAGGACGTGATCAAATCCGGCGGGGAGTGGATCAGCTCGATCGAACTGGAGAATATCGCCATGGCCCACCCGGCCGTGGCCATGGCTGCCTGTGTGGCAATGCCGAATGTCAAATGGGACGAGCGCCCGCTGCTGGTCGTGGTCAAACGCCCGGGCGCGCAGGTCACGGCCAGCGAGCTGCTCGCGTTCTATGAGGGCAAGGTGGCCAAGTGGTGGATTCCCGATGACGTGCGCTTCGTCGACGCCATACCTCTGGGCGCAACCGGCAAGATCCTCAAGAACAAGCTGCGCTCGCAGTTGATCGAGCCCGCATCGGGTGGGGCCTAGCCAAGCCTGAGCCGCTCACCGGATGCCCCACGTCGCGTGCGCATTCATGCGGGGGATGGTGTCAGCGAGCACCAGCCGCCGCGCTGACCTCGGTGCGCATGCGCGGCCAGATTTCATGCACGAGCATGCCGGTGGCCATCATCAGGAAGAACAGCCCTTCCTGCCAGGTGAAGGCGCCAAGCATGGCCAGGGAGGGGCCCGGGCACAGCCCGTCCAGCCCCCAGCCCACACCGAAGATGGCGCTACCGACGATCAGCTTGCCCGTGATGCCGAAACGCGGGGGAAAGGCAATGGGGTCGCCCAGCAGCGCTGTCTGCCGGCGTGAGGCGAATTGCATCAGCGGGAGCGCGACGAGCACAGCGCTGGCCATGACCAGGATCAGGCTCGGATCCCAGGGGCCGGCGATGTCGAGAAACCCCAGCACTTTGACCGGATTGGTCATGCCGGAGATCAGCAGGCCGAATCCGAAGGCCAATCCGCAGAAGAAGGCGAAAATTCGCATGACCATACCCCGGTGCAGTGTCAGAAATGGCGGGTCAGGACAGCGGTGACGATGCCCGCGGCCATGAAGGTGCCCACTGCCGCAGCCGAGCGCACTGAAAGGCGCGACAGGCCGCAGACGCCGTGGCCGCTGGCGCAACCCGACCCCATGCGGGTGCCGAATCCCACGAGCAGTCCAGCCATGGCGATGAGGGGCGAGGATTCGCCATAGTGCGACCCGGGCACCGGCGCAAAGAGGGCCCAGATGAACGACGCGGCAACGATGCCCCCGAGGAATGTGACGCGCCAGCCGGCAGGCCGGGTGCGCTGCGCCAGGTCATTCAAGGTGCTGCCCAGGATGCCGCTGATGCCGGCAATCTTGCCCGCGCCCAGTGCCAGAGCTCCTGCGGCAAGTCCGATGAGCGCACCGCCAGCGATGGCGGTTCCGGGCGTGAACTGCAGCCAGTCAACTTCGAAAAGCATAAATTGTCTCCTCTGTCTAGATCGCAAACAGGGTTTAAGTGCGTGGGTGTTGACTAGGGTCAAGCCACGTCTAAGTAAATGCCCCGTACAGTATCAGGTTTATTTGATAGATACTACGCATCGAATATGAGGAGATACCCGTATGAGTACTCAGCAAAGTGACCGGGACGAAACCGATCGTTCGATTCATCCCAGGGTTCACAGCTGGTTTCATGAACCGTCGAACACGGCCTGCCACTGCATCATCGACCCCGCCACGAAGCGCTGCGCGGTGGTCGATAGCGTGCTGGACTTCGACTACGCAGCGGCGTGCACGCATACGGAGTTCGCCGATGCCATCGTGGCCTACATCAAGGCCGAGGGCCTGACGCTGGAGTGGCTCCTGGAGACGCATGCACATGCAGACCACATTTCGGCGGCTCCTTACATCAAACGGCAGCTCGGCGGGAAGATTGGCATTGGCGAGCACATCAAGGACGTGCAAAAGGTCTTTGGCGACCTGTTCCACGACCCCAGTATTCCGCGCGATGGCAGCCCGTTTGACAAGCTTTTCGCCGACGGGGAAGCGTTCGCCATTGGTCAGTTGCAGGCCTATGCCATGCACACGCCTGGCCATACCCCGGCCTGCATCGTGTACGTGGTGGGTGACAGCGCCTTCGTGGGTGACACCTTGTTCATGCCCGACTATGGCACGGCACGCTGCGACTTTCCGGGTGGCGACGCGCACGTGCTGTACCGCTCGGTGCACAAGATCTTCGCGCTGCCACCACAGACGAAGCTCTACATGTGCCACGATTACATGCCTGGTGGACGTGCGCCGCGTTGGGTGTGCACGGTGCAGGAGCAACGCGAAGGCAACGTGCAGATCCATGCGGGCGTACGCGAGGACGACTTCGTCGCGTTTCGCAAGCAGCGCGACGCCAAGCTCAGCGCGCCCGCACTGATCCTGCCCTCGGTGCAGGTCAACGTGCGAGCAGGCGAGATGCCGCCGCCGGAGTCCAACGGTGTGAGCTACCTGAAGATTCCAATCAACGTGTTTGGCCGGTAGCAACGGCAGTCGGTCCCTGGGCGGCTGCGCGGTCGCGCAGGGAGCCAACGCCTGATGCCCAAGTGGGCGCTGCAGCCAATCGGGCGGCGTGGCATCATTCGCCGCCACGCACAACGGCGGCGAATGATGCAAGATCTCAAGCTCAGCGAACTCATACGGCGGGCGGGCCAACCGCGGCGCTGGGCGAGCACGGCAGCGAACTCGGCCAAGGTGGCCGCGTCAATGCGATCGGTCTTGGCCAGGCGCTGCATCGCACGGGCGAAGTCACGCGCCATGCGCGGGTTGATCACCGCC